>NZ_JBOBFT010000002.1:0-412998 GCF_050587525.1 Plantibacter lichenum
GGTCGGACCGCAGCCGCGCTCGCGGCACGGACCCGCGCTCGGCGCCACCGGCCCGCTAGTGCCAGGTGCGCGGGCCGTCGCTGCCGGCGGGGTACGTATCGATCGGCACGAGCGACTTCCGCCAGGCGGCGAGCACGGGCGACACGATGCGCCAGCACTCCTCCGCGACGTCGCCTCGCACGCTGAGCGTCGGATCGCCTTCGAGGAGCGATGCCAGGACCTCGCCGTACGCGCTCAGCTGGCCCGCCTGCAGATCCGCGTGCATCGCGACGGGTTCGAGTTCGAAGGGGTCGTCCTCACCGTTGATCATGAGGTCGAGGTCGAGCGATGCCGGTTTCAACCCGATGCGCAGCCGGGCGGGCGACTTCGCGCCGTGCAGCCCTCGCGGCAGGTGCGGCACCTCCTTGAAGGTGAAGACGATCTCCTGCTTCGTGTCGGCCAGCGCTTTGCCCGACCGGAGGATGAACGGGACGCCCGCCCACCGCCAGTTGTCGATCGCGAGCGTCATCTCGGCGAGCGTCTCCGTGCCGCGCTCGGGTTCGACGCCCTGCTCGTCGACGTACGCAGGCAGCTTGCGGCGCCCGATGGTCCCCGCGCCGTAGCGGGCGCGACGGCTGGACGTGCCGTCGCGCTTCCACGGACGCGTGGCCCGCAGCACCTGCGCCATCCCGCCGCGGAGGTCGTCGGCGTCGACGCTCGCAGGTGGTTCCATCGCGGCGAACGCGAGGACGAGCAGCAGGTGGCTCTGGATCATGTCGACGAGTGCGCCCGCGTGGTCGTAGTACCCCGCGCGACCTTCGAGCGCGAGCTGTTCGTCGAAAGTGATCTCGACCTTCTCGACGTTCGATGCGGACAGGAGCGGCTCGAAGATGCGGTTGGCGAAGCGGAGTCCGAGCAGGTTGAGCACGGTCGACTTGCCGAGGAAGTGGTCGACCCGGAACACCTGCTCCTCCGGGACGAGGTGCTGCAGGAGCCGATTGAGGGAGCGAGCCGATGCGGAGTCGGTTCCGAACGGCTTCTCGAGGGCGAGCGTGATCCCCTTGGGGAGGTCGATCTTCCGCAGCGCCTTGCATGCCAGGAGCGCGACGGCGGGCGGCAGCGCGAAGTACAACGAGACGCGACCCTCGGCGGCAGTGATCACGCGTGCGAGGTCATCAGCGCTGCCGGCATCGCCCTGCACGTAGGTGGTCCGCTCGGCGATGCGCGTGCCGAGCTTCGACGGCGTCTCCGAGAACGCCTGCGCGACCTTCTTCCGCCACTGCTCATCGGTGAGCGGGGCACGATCCACCCCCACGAGGTGGACTTCCGTCCCCCGCGACGAGGCGAGGAGCGAGGACAGACCGGGCAGGAGCAGACGCGACGTCAGGTCGCCTCCCGCACCGAGGATCACGAGTGTGTCGACCGTCATGCTGCGATCCTAGCCCCGAGCCCTCCAGGCCCGTCCAGACGCGCCAGATCATCCGCCTGCCTGCCATCGAGCACAACTCCTTCGATTTCGACAGTCTCCGCCGACGACCCCTGAATTCCCGCGGCACCAGATCCGGCGACGTCGAAATCGAAGGAGTTGTGGTGGTGACGCGCGGTCTGAGGGGCGGCCTGGAGCCACTACTGTTTCACTCATGCGCCTCGGAGTCCTCGACGTCGGTTCGAACACCGTCCACCTGCTCATCGTCGACGCGCACCCCGGCGCCCGCCCCATCCCGATGGCCTCGCACAAGTCCGTCCTGCGCCTCATGCGCTATCTCACCGACGACGGATCGATCAGCGACGAGGGCATCAAGACGATCCTCGAATCGATCGGCGGGGCGGCGAAGATCGCCAGGGACAGCGGTCTCGACGAGCTGCTCTCGATGGCGACCTCCGCCATCCGCGAGGCGACCAACGGTCCGGAGGTGCTCGCGCTCATCGAAGAGGAGACGGGCATCGCACTGCAAGTGTTGTCCGGTGAGGACGAGGCGAAGCTCACGTTCCTCGCCGTGCGCCGGTGGTACGGGTGGTCGGCCGATCGCATCCTCCTGCTCGACATCGGCGGGGGCTCCCTTGAAGTCGCGGCGGGCGGCGACGAGTACCCCGACGTGGCGATCTCTCTTCCGCTCGGGGCTGGCCGATCGACCGTGGGATTCCTCCACAACGATCCGCCCACCTCCGACCAGCAGGAGAACCTCCGTGTCTACGCACGCGAGGTCCTGCAGGAGGGCCTCACCCACTTCGCCGAGCTCCCGGACGCACAGCACGTCGTCGGCTCCTCGAAGACGATCCGCTCGCTCGCCCGGCTCGCGGGGTCGGTCGCCGACGGCGTGGGTGGGACCGATCGCAGCCTGCTCCGCCGCAGCCAGCTTGACGACTGGATCCCCCGCCTCGCGCGCATCCCGGCCGACGCACGCCCAGCACTGCCCGGCATCACCGCGGATCGCACGTTCCAGATCGTCGCGGGCGGCATCGTCCTGTCGGAGGCGATGTCGGCCTTCCGGGTGCGCGAGCTCGACGTCTCCCCGTGGGCGCTGCGGGAGGGCATCATCCTGCGTTACCTCGACCGTCTGGGCTGAGGCGCGCCGGTTCCTGAGCTTGTCGAAGGACCCCGGTCCCTGAGCCTGTCGAAGGGTGCACTCCGACGGCACCGCACTTCGACAAGCTCAGCGACCGGAAGGTGACGCAGTGACCGGAAGGTGACTCAGCGACCGGAAGGTGACTCAGCGACCGGAAGGTGACTCAGCGACCGGAAGGTGACGCAGTGACCGGAAGGTGACTCAGCGACCGGAAGGTGACGCAGTGACCGGAAGGTGACTCAGCGACCGGACGACCCCACCAACGACGAAGGCCCCCACTCAACCGAGTGGGGGCCTTCGTCGTCGATCTGGTGACTAGTCGCTCGTGATCGCCAGGTCGGGCGTGACCGTCCCGGTGCCGAGCGCTGCCTGCGCGTTCACGCCAGCGCCGACGGTCTCGCCGCGCGACGTCGTCGTGAAGACGAACGCACCGTTCGCGAAGTCCACGTGCACGTGGTCGCCCGCGTTGAGGTCGCCCTGCAGGATCCGCTCGCTGAGCTGGTCCTCGACCTCGCGCTGGATGGCACGACGCAGCGGACGCGCACCGAGGGTGGGGTCGAACCCGACCTCGATGAGCCGCTCCTTGGCCGGCAGCGTCAGCTCGATCGTCATGTCGCGGTCCAGCAGACGCTCCGAGAGACGCTTGACGAACAGGTCGACGATCTGCAGCAGTTCCGGCTTCGACAGCTGCGGGAACACGATGATGTCATCGACACGGTTCAGGAACTCGGGCTTGAAGTGCTTCTTCAGTTCCTCGTTCACCTTGCCGCGCATGATGTCGTATCCGGTCGAGGCGTTGCCCTCGATCTGGAAGCCGACCGGGCCGCCCGCGATGTCGCGTGCACCCAGGTTGGTGGTCATGATGATGACCGTGTTCTTGAAGTCGACGACTCGACCCTGACCATCGGTCAACCGGCCCTCTTCCAGGATCTGGAGGAGCGAGTTGAAGATGTCCGGGTGGGCCTTCTCGATCTCATCGAACAGCACCACGCTGAACGGCTTGCGACGGACCTTCTCCGTGAGCTGGCCGCCCTCTTCGAAGCCGACGAATCCGGGAGGAGCACCGAAGAGACGCGAGACCGTGTGCTTCTCGCCGTACTCCGACATGTCGAGCGAGATCATCGCGCTCTCGTCGTCGAAGAGGAACTCGGCGAGCGCCTTCGCCAGCTCCGTCTTTCCGACACCCGTGGGGCCGGCGAAGATGAACGAACCGGACGGACGCTTCGGGTCCTTGAGGCCTGCACGCGTGCGGCGGATCGTCTTGGAGAGCGCCGCGATGGCCTCCTCCTGACCGATGACCCGCTGGTGCAGCGCCTTCTCCATGAAGACGAGCCTCGAGGACTCCTCTTCCGTGAGCTTGAAGACGGGGATGCCGGTGGCCTGCGCGAGCACCTCGGCGATGAGTCCTTCATCGACCTCGGCCGTCGTCTTGACGTCGCCGGACCTCCACTGCTTCTCCAGACGGAGACGCTCGCCGAGGAGGTTCTTCTCCTCGTCGCGGAGGGATGCGGCCTTCTCGAAGTCCTGCTCCTCGATCGCCGTCTCCTTGGCTTCGCGGACCTTGGCGATCTTGTCGTCGAATTCGCGGAGCTCGGGCGGGCTGGACAGGATCGAGAGACGCAGGCGTGCGCCGGCCTCGTCGATCAGGTCGATGGCCTTGTCCGGGAGGAAGCGGTCGGAGATGTACCGGTCGGCCAGGTTGGCGGCCGAGACGAGCGCACCGTCCGTGATCGACACCTTGTGGTGGGCTTCGTAGCGGTCGCGGAGCCCCTTCAGGATGTTGATCGTGTGGGGCAGCGAAGGCTCCATGACCTGGATGGGCTGGAAGCGGCGCTCGAGGGCGGCATCCTTCTCGAAGTGCTTGCGGTACTCGTCGAGCGTGGTGGCGCCGATGGTCTGGAGCTCACCCCGGGCGAGGAGCGGCTTCAGGATCGAGGCCGCGTCGATGGCGCCCTCAGCGGCGCCTGCACCCACGAGCGTGTGGATCTCGTCGATGAAGACGATGATGTCGCCACGCGTGCGGATCTCCTTGGTGACCTTCTTCAGGCGTTCCTCGAAGTCACCGCGGTAGCGGCTGCCGGCGATGAGCGAACCCAGGTCGAGCGAGTACAGCTGCTTGTCCTTGAGCGTCTCGGGGACGTCGCCCTTGACGATCGCCTGGGCGAGGCCCTCGACGACGGCCGTCTTGCCGACACCGGGCTCACCGATGAGGACGGGGTTGTTCTTGGAGCGACGCGAGAGGATCTGCATGACCCGCTCCATCTCCTTGTCGCGACCGATGACCGGGTCCAGCTTGTTGTCGCGCGCAGCCTGCGTGAGGTTGCGACCGAACTGGTCGAGGATCTGCGAACCGCCCTGAGCCTGCTGCTCGCTCTGGTTGGCGCCGACGGGCGCAGCTTCCTTGCCCTGGTAGCCGGACAGGAGCTGGATGACCTGCTGGCGCACCCGGTTGAGGTCTGCGCCGAGCTTCACGAGCACCTGGGCTGCGACGCCCTCGCCCTCGCGGATGAGGCCGAGGAGAATGTGCTCCGTGCCGATGTAGTTGTGGCCGAGCTGCAGCGCTTCGCGCAGGCTCAGTTCCAGGACCTTCTTGGCGCGCGGCGTGAACGGGATGTGTCCCGTCGGCTGCTGCTGACCGGTCCCGATGATGTCGGTGACCTGCTCGCGCACGGCGTCGAGCGAGATCCCGAGGGATTCGAGCGCCTTGGCGGCGACACCTTCACCCTCGTGAATCAGACCAAGCAGGATGTGCTCGGTTCCGATGTAGTTGTGGTTGAGCATCTTGGCCTCTTCCTGGGCCAGGACGACGACTCGACGCGCACGGTCGGTAAATCTCTCGAACATGATCACACTCCTCCGGCACCGGGCAGGGTAGATGCCGTTACATCGAGAGTAACGATGCTCCGGCTGCAGTATGCCCTTGTTCGCCTCAAGCGTGACGGGAGGGGCCCGGCCTGCTGGCCGGACCCCTCCGTGTGATGTCGCGATGCTGCTCTGATCCCCTCTAGACCGGGAAGCGCACCGTCGCGGCGAGCGCCCCACCGCCGGGCACCTCGTCGGCTCGGACCGCGAGGATCTTCGCGTCGGCGAGGAGCGAGCGGCGCAGGATCTCGTCGATCACGCCGTAGTTGGAGGCGTCTGCGGTGTCATCGAGAGTGACGACCCCGGTCTCCTCGTCGATCGTTCCTGGCACGCTCTGGTCGATGTCGACGAAGAGCGTGTCGACGGCCTTCGCGGTCGCCGCCCGCGCGACATCGCCGAGGTCCGTGACGGCGTGACCATTGGACGCGCTCGTCCCGAACTGCTCGCACAGCCCTTTGAGCTTCGTCGCGTACAGCTCGTCGAGGATCGGGCGGGCCGCTTCGGCGAGCTGCTCGTCGGATCGACCCTCCTGGTTGCCCTGGATCTCCGGCTTCACGACGTGCTGGTAACTGCTCACGCCACGGTAGATCGACGTCATCGGCTCGGCGCCGGCGATGATGAGGGGCTCCTTGGAACCGGCGAGCACCGGCGCGATGGCCTTGTCGATCGCCATCGCGTACTCCTGCATGCGGACCTTCTGGCCCTCGGAGCCCTGGATGCGGCCCTGCGGGCTGCGGCCGCTGGAGCCGCGCCCACGGATTGAGTCGACGCCCGCCGCCTCCGCGACATCGGCCGGGATGCCCTCGACCTCGATGCTCGTGGCCGGCAGGTCGCGCGAGACGGCGACGAGCCGGACGCCGCTCTGCGCGAGCGCGAGCACGTACGCGGACTGCGGGAAGGTGAGCGCCCGCATGAGCGGCTTGATGTAGTACCGGTCGGAGACTTCCGCGCACGATCCGAGGATGTTCGGCACGCGGAAGTAGCGCGTCTCGCCTCCGCCGATGAACACGGCGAGGCTCGAGGACAGGTAGCGGAGGAAGTCTGGATCCTCGAGGAGGTCGTCGACGGCTTTCGTGAAGGTGGCGATGGCCTGCTTGTCCGCTCCGCCGGCCTCCATCTGTTCGACGGCGGTCTTCACCTGGTTCTTCAGGTCGATGCGAACGTGATCCGGGTCGGTCGGTCCTGACGTGGTCTCCACGTAGATGGACACGCTCCAGGGTTCTCGAGCGGTCGCGAGAGCGACGACGTCGGCGCGGGTCGGAATATCGGTGTGGTGCACAGATGCCTCCTTCATTCACGTCAGACGGAACGTCCACCAGGAGCAGGCGACGTCTTCGATGGCCTGACTTGCCCCCAGTATAGGGACGCGACCTGGCTCCGTCAGTGGTCGATTCTGCGGACATTCGGAGGGTCGGCGTGTCTCACGCTCCCCGCTCGCCCTCGCGCTCCATCTCCGCCACGCACCCGCCCCCTCCCTGTCGCTTGCGCAATTCAGGACTGTTCCCAGAATTCAGGACGATCGACCGGCGCGTCGTCCGCGATCGTGCTGAATCGTGCAGATGTTCCTGAATTGTGCAAACAGTTCGGGTGGGCAGGCGCAGGTCGATGCGGGGCCGATGCGACGCTCCGGGGTTGACGAGCATATCGATCATCGTTACCGTATCGATTGTCGTTGTTATCGATAAACGTTAGGTTTCCGGATGACCGAGCACACGACCACAACACGGAAGGACTGATCTGATGCCCAGGGACGCGAAAGCCAATACCGAACGCTATGACCTCGTGACGGTCATCGTGCTGAGTGCGGCCGTCATCGTCATCGCGATCTACCAAGCGATCGTCGGGGTCGTCCGAGTCGCCGCCAACAGCGGCATCGAGATCACCCTGCCCGTGCCGTCGCAGTCGATCGCACCGCCGTCTCCCGTGGAGGGCACGGTGACCGCGACCTTCAGCACGACCTCCGCCGACCTCGTGATGGACGGCTTGAGCCCCAACATGCAGTTCTGGATGACATTGCAGGCGATCGTTCCGGGTCTGGCCGTGTCCGCCGTCTTCGTCTGCCTCATTGTGTTCGCCGTCCAGATCGCGAAGGGCGCGGCGTTCAGCTCTCTCCTCACCAGACTCGCGACCATCACCGCGGTCCTCGTGGTCGTGGGCGGCATGGGCACGCAATTCCTCGAGTCGATGGTGAACCGCGGCGTCATCGCGAACGTCTTCGGCCGCGAGAGCGAACTGCTCGAGGCCAGGTACCCGCTCGGTGGCCTGATCGGGAAGTACGACTATCCGTGGGACCTCATGCCGGTCGTCATCGGCGTCGCCATCGCTGCCGTCGCGGTCGTCTTCGCGCACGGCGAGCGCCTCAAGCGCGACACGGAAGGCCTCATCTGATGGGCGGAGCCGATGACGATCCGACGGGGATCCACTGCCGACTCGACGAGTTGCTCGCCGAGCGGGGGATGACCCTCACGCAGCTGAGCGAGCGCGTCGGGGTGAGTGTGGTGAACCTGTCGGTGCTGAAGAACGATCGGGCTCGCGCCATCCGGTTCTCCACGCTCACCGCCATCTGCACGGTCCTCGGGTGCACGGTCGGCGAGCTGCTCGTCGCCACGGACGCCGCCTGACCCAGTCGACTGACCCGTCCGGCAGCGCGCCCGGCCCGGCCGGGTCAGGGGCGGTCAGGCTCAGGGGCGGGCAGGACGAGGAAGACGTCGATGGCGTCCTCATGATCGAGCACGAACCCGTGGCGCTCGTAGAGGCGGCGGGCCGGGCTCCCCTGCAGCACGTTCAACCGGAACGGGCGGGGGCCGTCGTCCTCCGACATCGCCGTCGCGAACACGGCGCCGCCGAGCCCCCGCCCCTGCACGGAACGATCGAGGTAGAAGTGCTCGATCCACGTCCCATCCGAAGCGGGGCGGAGCGCGATGAGCCCGACCTCGCGGCCGTCCACGAGCACGACGACGGTGTGCGCCGGATCGAATCCCGCGCGGAAGCGCTCGCGGACACGCACCGCGTCGTAGCGGCCGAGGCGGGTCAGGTCGTCGAACATGACGTCTGCGCGGAGCTCGGCCATCCAGTCGATGTCGTCGGCGCGCGCCTGGCGCAGGGTGAAGTCCATGGGTGAGGCTGTCTCCGGTCGATTCCGAGTGGGCTGGCGGGGCGTCATCGAACCGTGAGTGTGAACGGCAGACCGGATGCGGCGAGCGCACCGCGTGCCTGCGCGTCGACGGTCGCTCGCAACGGGCCTGCGGGATCCGCCGGTCGCGCATCGATCACGACGTCGAGCATCGGGACGGTCAGCTTCCAGGTGATGCGGATGTCCGTCGCGTCGCCCGTCCCGAGGAGCGAACGGACGCCAAGGACCCCGGCCGATGCGAGGTACACGGCATCGGTGAACTGTCCGGATTCGGAGGCGAGCGTCGTCACGGAGCTCCGCGAACCGCCCTCCGGAGTCGGCGTCTCGATCGACAGCAGGGTGTCGTCGATCCCCCACACGGGCAGTGGCCGTGATGCGAACTCCGCGAAGAGGGCCGTGGCGCTCTCGACGGACTCGTCCTCGTCGACCGCGAGACGCACGCCGGTCCACGTCGGACGCGCGGGGGTCCCGAGCGTGACGGTGATCGAGCCGGGCAGGTCATCGGCGAGGAGCACGTAGTCCACGGCCTCGTCGATCCGCTTCGTCTGGCCGAGCACCTCACGTGCCGCTACAGCGATGGTCCAGCCGCCATCCGACGATGACACGGTGAGGGTGCGAAAGACGTCCTTCAGCTCTGCTTCGGTCAGGCGCGTCGCGGCGTCGTGGAGCATCGCTTCGATGCGGCCGGAGGACGCATCCGGCTTCACCACGACGTCCGTGCGGACGGCGCCTGATCGCCCGGTGCTCGCCGGGGTGTAGTCGACCGTGGCCCGCTCCACTGCGGGCGAACGGTCCAGGGCAGACTGCAGCCCGCCCGAGGCGAGCACGGCGGCGTCGAAGATGCCGCACCCGGCGAGGGACACGGCGGTGAGCGCTGCGAGCAGCATCCCGATCCCCCAACGTTTCACCCATCCACCCTAGGGTCTCGGGCGGGTGCGCACGGTCAGCGGCGCCCGTCACTCGTCACTGCTCACCGGTCACCGGTCACTGCTCACCGGTCCCTGAGCTCGTCGAAGTGGGGCTGTCAGACACTTCGACGAGCTCAGTGACCGGCACGGACAAGCTCAGTGACCGGCGCGGACAAGCTCAGTGACCGGCGAGGAGGAGCTCGTGGCCGGAACCGCGCGCTACTGCAGGGCCGACGTCAGCCGCGCAAGATTGTCGAGCACGGTCGACCGCAGGGGTTGCTTCAGCCACTCGGCCAACGTCAGCTCGCGACTGATCTCGCGGTAGCCGTCCTCGACGCCCCGCATCTCGTCGACGAAGCTGCGTCCGCGCACGAGCAGCGACACCTCGAGGTTGAGACCGAAGGAGCGCATGTCCATGTTGCTCGACCCGATGACCGCGACATCGTCGTCGATCGTGAAGTGCTTCGCGTGCAAGATGTACGGCGCCGGGTACTGGAAGATGCGGACGCCCGCCCGCAGCAGCGCTTCGTAGTAGGACCGCTGCGCGTGCCACACCATCGCCTGGTCGCCGATCTCCGACACGAACAGGTCGACCGGCACGCCTCGCTGCACGGCGGTGGTCACGGCGGACAGCAGGGACTCGTCCGGGACGAAGTACGGACTCGTGATGACGATGCGCTTCTGAGCGGCGAAGATGAGCGCGAGGAACAGCTTGAGGTTGTTCTCGCCGTCGAACCCTGGACCGCTCGGCACCACCTGACATTCGAGGTCGCCGATCGGCAGCGCGTCGAGCACGCCCACCTCGGTGGACAGCACCTCGTCGGTCTCGCTGTACCAGTCGCTCAGGAAGATCGCGTTGATGCCGCTCACCCCGGGTCCCTCGACCCGCGTCATGAGTTCTTTCCACTTGAGCCCGCGCTTGATGTTGCTGCGCTTGTTGTAGCTCCGATCGATCACGTTCTGCGACCCCATGTACGCGACCGTGCCGTCGACGATGAGCATCTTGCGGTGGTTGCGGAGGTCCGGTCGTTGGAACTTGCCCTTGAGCGGCTGCAGCGGGAGCATCAGATGCCAGTCGGCGCCCATGTCCGTGAGGCGTTTGAGCGTCTGCTTGTAGTCGCGCGTCCGCCAGCTGGCGAAGTGGTCGAGGAGGACCCGCACCTTCACGCCGCGGGCGACGGCCGCTTCGAGCGCGTCGAAGAACGGCTTCGTCGTCTGGTCGCAGGTGAGGATGTAGAACTCGACGTGCACGTACGACTTCGCGGCATCGATCTCGTGCGCCATCGCTTCGAGGGACGCCTCGTAATCGCCGATGAGACGGGCGGAGTTCCCGCCCTGCAGCGGCATCGATCCGAGGTTGCGGTTCAACTGCACGACGGACCGGAACCACGCGGGCGCGTCCGATGTGAGGTTCGCGCGCACGAGGTCGCGGGTCGTCTGCCGGATGTAGACGTTGATGTTGTACTGCTTCTTGCGACGCTTCCTCGGCAGTTTCGGATTGCCGATCACGAGGAACGCGATGACGCCGACGTACGGGATGAGGAAGATCGCGAGCAACCACGCCATGCCGGCTGTCGGGCGGCGGTTGCGCGGCACCACGATGACGGCGATGACTCGGATGATGAAGTCGACGGCGAAGAACGCCGCACCGAGCCAGGACCAGGTGAATTCGATCGTCATGGCGCCCATTCGCTCGGGGTGCGGGTGGACCCCAGCCTACTCACCTCGCGGACGCGAAGGGTGCTGAAGGTGTCAGCTCTCTCGCGTGGCGTTCGGGGCGACGGGCGGGAGGCCCAGCTTCGCGCGCTCTTCGGCCTCGACGCGGGCATACGCCGCGCGCTCGTTGCGGTCCGAGCGGATGATCGAACGCATGATGACCCAGAAGATGATCCCGACGAGCAGGGTGGGGGCGATCGACCACGCCGCGTTCAACCAGTAGTTGTCCATAACCCCTCCAGGATACCCCTGATCTGCTGTGCGTCAGCTGCCGTTGGCGATGGCCTGCCACACACCGCTGATCACGAGGTACAGGCCGATGCCGCCCACGATCACCCAGATCGCGATGCGTCCGGTGGATGGCGTGGTCGACTTCTTCGGGTCTTTCGCGCCGTTCGGGTCCATCATGCTCATCGCCTCGCCTGACCGTCCGTGATCGTGGGTGGATCCGCTACTTGACGAGCGGGAAGAGGATCGTCTCGCGGATGCCGAGGCCGGTGAGCGCCATGAGGAGGCGGTCGATGCCCATGCCCATGCCTCCCGAAGGCGGCATGCCGAACTCGAGTGCGCGCAGGAACTCCTCGTCGAGACGCATGGCCTCGACATCGCCCTGGGCGGCGAGCTTCGCCTGCTCGATGAACCGCTCGCGCTGCACGACGGGGTCGACGAGCTCCGAGTAGCCGGTGGCGAGTTCGAAGCCGCGGATGTACAGGTCCCACTTCTCCACGGCGCCGTCGATGGAGCGGTGCGCGCGGACGAGCGGGCTCGTGTCCACGGGGAAGTCCATGACGAAGGTGGGGCGGACGAGGTCGCCCTTCACGAAGTGCTCCCACAGTTCTTCCACGTACTTGCCGTGGATGGGGTGCGGCACCTCGACGCCTTCGCGGGCGGCGAGCGCCTGCAGTTCCTCGATGGGCGTCTGCGGCGTGATCGTGACGCCGGCTGCTGCGGAGAGGCTCTCGAACATCGAGATGCGGTCCCACTCGCCGCCGAGGTCGTACTCGGTGCCGTCGGCCCAGGTGACGACATGGCTGCCGCTGACCGCGACCGCGGCTTCCTGGATGAGCGTCTGCGTGAGCTCGGCCATCGTGTTGTAGTCGCCGTAGGCCTCGTACGCCTCGAGCATCGCGAACTCGGGGCTGTGCGTCGAGTCGGCGCCCTCGTTGCGGAAGTTGCGGTTGATCTCGTACACGTGATCGATGCCGCCGACGACGGCGCGCTTGAGGTACAGCTCCGGCGCGATGCGCAGGTACAGCTCGGTGTCGAACGCGTTGGAGTGGGTGACGAACGGGCGGGCCGAGGCGCCGCCGTGCATGACCTGGAGCATCGGGGTCTCGACCTCGATGAACGACCGGCTCGTGAAGGTGCTGCGGAGGCTCGCGACGGCCTTTGCCCGGTTGATGACGTTGAGACGGGCCTGCTCGCGGGCGATGAGGTCGAGGTAGCGGCTGCGGACGCGCGTCTCCTCGCTCAGCTCGTTGTGCAGGTTGGGGAGCGGGAGGATCGACTTCGCGGCGATCTGCCAGTCCGTGACCATGATCGACAGCTCGCCGCGGCGGCTGGAGATGACCTCGCCCGAGACGAAGACGTGGTCGCCGAGGTCGACGAGCTCCTTCCACGCGGCGAGGGACTCCTCACCGACGCTCGCGAGGCTGACCATGGCCTGGACGCGGCTGCCGTCGCCGGACTGGAGGCTCGCGAAGCACAGCTTGCCCGTGTTGCGGTTGTGGACCACGCGGCCTGCGACGCCGACGGTGACGCCGGTCGACTCGTCCGGCTCGAGGGAGCCGAAGCGCTCACGCACGGCAGGGATCGTGTCCGTGATGGGCAGCGTGACGGGATACGCACCGCCCGCGGCGGACGTGGCCTCATCGATCAGGCGCTGACGCTTGGCGAGGCGGACGGCCTTCTGCTCGGTGATCTCCGCGAGCTCGTTCGCGGCATCGGTCGTTTCGGCGGCGGTGCCCTGGTTGTCGGCGGGCGCGTCCGTGTGCTCAGTCATGCTGTGGGATTCTCCTCGTGCGGTCACCAGAGTTTACCGGGCGAGCCCGAGCGCCCGCTCCATCCCCTCGCCTTCGCCCTCCCCCTCAGCTTCCATCCTTCCCTCTTTACTCCCTCCCTCCCTCCCTCCCTCCCTCCCTCCCTCCTTCCTCCCTCCCTTCCTCCCCTCATTCCCTCCTTCCTTCCTTCCTCCCCTCATTCCCTCCCTCCCTCCTTGCCTTCCTCCCTCATCTCGCACAACTCCTTCGATTTCGACAGCCGGATTCCGCGAGCCGCGCGAAACCGGGGATGTCGCGGGCGGCAGTGTCGAAATCGAAGGAGTTATGCGCACCCGGAACCTTGCCAGGAGCTATGAACGAGCTGGCAAGGGCCGCAGAGGAACCATTCGGAGGACAGCTCTCAGACGCCTGCCCTGTTTGGATCGAGGGAAGCTGTCCCCTGTTCGGGGCACGGCGCCGCCATCCACGAACTCGAAAGGCTCGTCCATGACGACTCCAACCACCCAGCTCTCCAGCCGTTTCGCGAGCAGCGGGACCGGCATCGGCCTCCTCGTCCTCCGGATCGTCTTCGGGGCCGCGTTCATCGCGCACGGCGCCCAGAAGGTCTTCGTCTGGACGATCCCCGGCACGCAGGCGAGCTTCGCCGAGATGGGCGTGCCGCTTCCCGAGATCGCGGCGATCGTCGTCGCGTTCCTCGAACTCGTCGGCGGCGCCCTCATCGTCCTCGGACTCGCGACACGGATCATCGGCGCGACGCTCGCCGTCGACATGGCGGTCGCCCTGTTCCTCGTGCACCTGCCGGCCGGCTTCTTCGCGTCCGACGGCGGAGTCGAGCTCGTCCTGCTGCTGGGCGTCGGCGCGCTCGTCCTCGCGCTCACGGGCGCCGGCCCCTACGCGCTCGACGCCGTCTTCCGTCGTCGTCGGGCGAGCTGACCACCCGGCCCTGCCTCCGTCGCATCGCCGCGTCACCACCATCACAACTCCTTCGATCTGCTCGCCGCAAACCACGGGGCCCCCGGAAATCCGGGACCTCGGGTCTGGGCCGCGGCCGAATCGAAGGAGTTGTGATGGTGAAGTGGGCGCTAGAGGAGCTCCAGGTCCTCGGGGCGACTCGTCTGCCGGAGGGCGTCGTCGACCGCGGACCGGACGAGCGAGGACAGGAAGCTTCCTGGATTCTCGACGCGACAGGTCGAGGCTCGTGCCCGTGAACGACATCGCCGGATGCAGCGCGAGCGGGATCACCCCGGCCGCCGCGGCGGAGGCGAGGACGCCGACGCCGAACTTCGCCGAGGTGTGCGCGACGAGCTGACCGGGCTGCCAGGCGCCGACGGCCGCGAGGCCCTCCACGAGCGACTGCAGTTCGCTGTCCGGGACCGCGATGATGACGAGCTCGCTGCGCTCGACGACCTCCGGCGTCTCCAGGACGGGCACGTCCGGCAGCATCCGGACACAGATCGTGAATGTCGTCGAGGATATGATCGGGAACCGAGAGGGCATCCCCGATACCATCACCAATCGCACATACTCCCCAAGTTTCACGGTGCGAATTCTGCCGGAACTCCCCCGCAAGCTCGCCCTTGAAGCGGCTGAGCTGCACGTTTCACTCAACCGGCTGCCCTCCTCGCGCCGGACGAGGACGTAGCGGACGCGTGGCTCGCCGCCCGAGGCGCACACTGGCGATGCCGAAGAAAAGTCCGAGGGCTCCCCGGGAGCTTGACCAATGGTGACGATGGGAATAGATCGACCAGCCTCGTCTGGGGCACCCAACGAGCTTTCATTGGGGCTCCACAGCGGGAGGCTGCGAGCGTCTTTGCAGGATTAGCCGACTCACCACGGTCCACAGCGGGTCGGGAGTTTCCGAGCCCAAGAGCTCAGGACGACACGGCACACGCCCGCGCGGTTCGCAGGCTCCGAACGGATCGGAATACGTCCACGAAGGAGATCGTCCTGGAGGAACAACTCCACATCTGACATCTTCAATGGTGGCTGAATCAGGTGGTTACAAGTATGGTGATTAGATCACCCGTCGACGACCCCGATGGACCCTCACAACTACCGAGGTCGCTGGTTCCGGAGTTCGCACGTCGCAGCACACCCAAGCCGAGTCAATCATCGGGAGCGACGAAAGCAATCCCGAAGAAGACGACGCCGCCGAAACGGAACGCCGGAGGAGGACAGATTGACCGTATTTGATCGCATCAATCTGAACCTATCGACGATGTCAGCATCAATGAAGGCCATCGCGACGACTGTCCTTCAGGACCCGAAATACGTCTCGAAAGCGCACATTGCTGCTCTTGCGAACCGTAGCGGCACCGCAAACGCCACCGTTACACGGTTCTGTCGACTGATCGGGTACAGCGGATACGTCGACTTTCGCATCTCTCTCGCGGTTGACATGGCCACGATGCAGTCCGCCGGCACCTGGGAGTTCGAGGAACGACCCATTCCGGGGCTTCCTCAGGCACACCTTTTCACCCAGCTCCGCCGCGCAGACGAAGCCAGAATAGCGTCCGTATTCGACGACACGAACCCCGTGAAGATCACTCAGCTCTGCCAAAAGATCGTCGAAAGTCGAGAGATCCACGTATATGCGCGGGGTTTGTTCTCGTCCATGGGAGAGGTCTTAGCCCGTTCACTCTACCGAGAGGGAAAGGTGAGCCACTTCTGGTCAGATGGATACTTCGCGCCCGGGGAGTTCTCCACAGACGGGCACCACTCTGTCATGCTCGCGATTGGTCCCGACGATTCAATTAGTTTGACGAATGCACTTCAGACATCGCGCAAATCGGGGGCATTTACCGCCGTGATCGGTGCAGCCGTAAAGTCCAGAGCCGCATCCGGAGCCGAACTGCACTTACACACACCGCACAACGACACTGGCTCTTACAACCCCTCCCCTTTCGCGTACTACCGCTCGGTCTCACTAATCTGCGAAATTGTCCTAGCCCAGGTTCAATCCGCCGCATGTGAATAAGCACGCACGACGGCCCCTTACAGCACCGAAACGAAACGTGCGGGGTCGGGGCACCTATCCGTTACTTCGGAGAACGCGTTGCCCTGACTGACTCCCTCTTTCACAGCCCAGTTCGGGAGTTGTTCGGATATCGCCGCAAAAGGCACCCACAAGCTCATGCCGTCATCACCGTCACGACTCAGGTACCCCTCTTCACTTGGAATCTCGCCGACTTTAAATCCTTGTGCTTCCAGACATTTGGCCTGTTGAAGATGAAGCTCGAAGAGATGAAGACGCTGCGAATCAGTGAGAACGCCATCCGAATGATTCGGGTCATTCTCAGCAATGCAGTCTTTGATTTGCCCCGTCCGTTCATCTTGTTCGCCCTGAGGCAGTCCAGAGAGATCCTGCCTGAAGGTTCCGTTTGCCACATCGAGCTCGACGCTGATGCCAGCTTCCTCAACGCACGCTTGCACCGCTTCCATATTGACTCTCAGCGCAGACGTGCTCAGTGTCGAATACACGTCACTTGCCTCTTCGTCGCTCCACCCGTCGCCGGTCCGGCCCTCCTGAGTGTCCGAACAGCCGACCAACATCGCGGCAGAAACGATCGATATGAAGAGGACGAATGATCTCAACTTCAAACCATTCACGATGCACACCTCGAAACGAAGATGAAGGGAGATCGCTTGGCGAAGCAATCTCCCTTCAAGCAATATTTACCCACAGATTCCGCTTGTCCTCGTGATTGATTCGCCAGCGAGAGACCAATTGGCGGCCGTCCACGGCGAGTACCAGCTCTTGTATGAACCGTCACCATCGAATGTGTCACCAACCTGGTTGTTCGGATTCGACACCTGAGTGAACACCAGCGAAGAGGCTCTCCCACTCACCGTTGCTGAGACGCCAGCAAAGTGGGATGGTCCACCAGCGCACATCTGCGTGCCGGAGACGAAAGTTGCCGCGTAGGCAGGCGTCGAGACGATTGCCCCGAGCCCCATAGTGCACATTGCCGCGGCGATGAGTCCGCCACGAGCCTTACTGAAGAATTGGTGCGCCATTGCGTTCTCCTTCTTGTTCTTATTCTTGTTCTTGCGTGCTTCTCGATCTGGTTACAGACCTTCCGTATGGAAAGAGCTAGCTGCAGGTTCCCGAGGCGTAGCCCCAAGTACCGGCAATGATCGACCACTGGGCTGAGGTGTATGGCGAGTAAATCGTTCGGTACACCTCTTCGATGGATGGGTCGATGTATCGAATGTGCGACCCATCGAGAGTGCTCGTGAAATCGATCTGTGACGTGGCCCACAAACCCTTAATCCCTGCGTAGTGAGACGGACCCCCTGCGCACGTCTGAACGCCCTGCGCATACCCCCCAGCAGACGCAGGCGCCGCCCCAAGCGCGACCACACCAGAGAGAACAACGACTGCAAAGACGGCGTTACCGCCCAGCTTCATTGCACTGCGATTCATCCTAAAACTCCCGTTCCGAGGGATGCTCCCTCCTTTCATGCGACCCTACTCCGATCACTAACCTTGTCAACATCTCATTTTTATAAGATACTCGTTTGATATTTTATATTGTTGATCTGTCGGATCTCTTCCTGGCCAATTTCACAAGGCGCGAGACGTTACGGCATCACCGCCGCGTCGCTCAGTCTCGATGCAACGCTTCGAGCATGTCGGCTCACCGATAAGATCGAGGTCATCGGGGATCTCGAGGCGGCATGGGCGGCGCAGATCATTCGATTGGGCGATCGCGTGGCGGTTTGAGCACGAAGATCCACGCCTTCGTCGACGGCCACGACCGACCATTGGTGGTGTTGACGAGCCCGGGACAGGCGGGTGATTCGCCGATGTTCCCGCACCTGATAAACCACCTGCGGATCGGCCGCCCAGGTGCCGGGTGTCTGCGCATGAGGCCCGTCCGGGTTCGCGCGGACAAGGGTGAGCCGTCCCACGCGATCCGCACCCACCTGCACGAACGGGGCGTCGAGGCCGTGATCCCGCAACCCGCCGACCACATCGGACATCGAATCCGGTGCGACAGCAGAGGCGGCCGCCCGCCCTGCTTCGACCGCGACGACCACAAGAACCGCAACGTCGTCGAACGAAACTTCGCGACCTTCAAACAGTGGCGAGGCATCGCGACCCGCTACGACAAACTTGCCATCACCTATCGCGGCGGAGCAGTCCTCCGAGCGATCACGATCTGGTCCAAAGCATGAGACACACCCTAGAGGAGCTCCAGGTCGTCGGGGCGACTCGTCTGCCGGAGGGCGTCGTCGACCGCGGACCGGACGAGCGAGGACAGGAAGCTTCCCGGATTCTCGACGCCGATGTCGTCGAGGAGGCCCGTCGCCTGCTGGACGATCGCGCGGGAGAACGTCGATGCGGTCTCGATGGCCTCCGCATAGGCGGGGCGATCCGCCTCGGCCACGATCACGGGCTCTGCACCCATCTCCACGACGAGCGCCTGACCGATAGGCTGCACCGGGCCGGGCGCCGTCACGGCGAAGAACGACTCCTGCAGACGCGACAGGTCGAGGCTCGTGCCCGTGAACGACATCGCCGGATGCAGCGCGAGCGGGATCACCCCAGCCGCCGCGGCAGAGGCGAGGACGCCGACGCCGAACTTCGCCGAGGTGTGCGCGACGAGCTGACCGGGCTGCCAGGCGCCGACGGCCGCGAGGCCCTCCACGAGCGACTGCAGTTCGCTGTCCGGGACCGCGATGATGACGAGCTCGCTGCGCTCGACGACCTCCGGCGTCTCCAGGACGGGCACGTCCGGCAGCATCGCACTGGCGCGGTCCCGGCCCTCCTCGGACACGGCCGTGATGCCGACGACCGCGTGCCCTGCACCGCCGAGGGCAGCACCGATCACGGGACCGACCCGGCCGGAGCCGATGATGCCGACGCCGAGTCGAGCGCTTCTGGCCTCGGCGCTCATGCGCGGTCCCCCTGCTGGTCGGCGGGCGGTGCGGCGACGGGCGATGTGGCGGCAGTCGGCGCAGCCGCAGATGGTGGGGCGACAGGCGGTGCGGCGACAGGCGGCACGACCGGCGCCGACGGAACCGACGGAACCGACGGCCCCGACGCCCCCGACGTCACCACACCGGCGGTCTCCGCCATCGCAGCAGGACCGACGCCCTGCTGCTCGGTCGCGAGATCCGCGTACGGAGCCGTCACCACCGCCTCTGTCGGCGGATCACCCTGGTCGAAGCTCGCCCAGCGATGGCTGCGGTCACCGGTCTGCGCTGCGATGATCCCCGCGGCCGTCGACTCGAAGAGGTGGATGGCCTCCTCCCGGGCGATGCCGGGGAGTTCGGCGACGATGGCGCCTGGAACCGTGTGCGCGGTCGCCGATGCGAGATCCAAGGCGCGCAGGAGCGGTCCCTGTTCGATGCGGATGCTCTGCAGACGGGCGAGCGGCAGGATGTCGAGCTTCCGCCAGACGACCCCGCGTCGGAAGAGGAGGAGCCCGTCGCGGAGCGCGTAGCCGGTGCGGCGCCAGGACAGCGGGTTGATCCAGAACGCGCGCTTGGGCGACTGCACGAAGCCCGTCCCGTCACGCGTCGAGAGAGCCGAGTTGAGCGGTCCCCACGCGCTGCCGTCGATGCGGCCGGCGAGCATCAGTTCGACGACCTTCGCCGCGTCCTCCAGCGAACCGACGGGCAGGACGGTGTTCGTCGACGAGCCGCGAGCTGCCTGTTCGAGCGACAGACCGGCCTTGTTGATCCGCACCTGCCACCAGCCGAACGGACGCCAGATGATCGACTGGCTCACCTGGATCGCGTGGATCCGACCGGGCGGGATGGTCTCGCTCGTCGTCGAGAACAGCCCGAAGCCGACACGGACGCCGGAGGGCGTGGCCGCGATGCTGTAGCGCAGTGACTTCGTGACGCCCGACCACAGGTACCCGACGAGACCGATGACCATCGGCACGACGAAGAACAGGACGTAGTACGAGCCGCGTGCGACGAACACGGCTCCCACGATGGCGGCGATGATGACGACCCAGGTGTACCAGCCGAGGACGACGGAGCCGATGAGACGACCGAGCGACAGCTGCACGACCGACTGGGGTGGTGCGGCGTCAGGGTCGAGGTCCGGCGAGATGAAGTCGTCGACGCGGTCGGTGACGAAGCGGGAGACCGCGGCGCTGCGGCCTGAGTGCTCCCCCGGAGCAGCATGGGCGCCGGCTCCAGGAGTGCCCGCAGCAGCGCCCGCAGCTGCTCCGACGCCAGCGCCTGGACCACCGGGGACCCCGAACTCGTCGGCGCCTGGAGCCACCGGCGCGCCGAATCCCGCAGCCTGTCCACCGGGCGCGGCGGCTGTGCGCTCCGCGAGCTTCACACCGCTCGCGAGTGTCAGGACATCGCGTCGGAGGCCATCGGCGTCCTTCGCATAGAGGTACTCGAGCTTGACGTTGGCGTCCTGTCCGGCGACGCTCACGTTGATGCGCGAGGCGCCGACGAGCCGGGCGAGCAACGGCTTCTCCACCGAGATCCCCTGGATGCGGTCGAGCTTCGCCTTGCGGTGCGTGCGGAACAGGACGCCGCTGCGCACCTCGACCGCCTCGTCGGTCACGCGGAAGGTGTGCATGCGCCACGACAGGTAGAAGATCCCGATGATGACGATGAGGCCGGCGGCGACGGCGAGCAGCGCCCAACCGACCCAGCCGTGGTCCACGACGAAGTCGATGGGGTCGCCCGGGGCGCCTCGTGCGGGGATGAAGAGGTCGATGAGCCGCTCACGGAGATTCGCGATCACCACACCGAGGATGGCGACGAACGCGATGCCGCCGCGGAGCAGCGGGGTCGCCGGATGGAGGCGGTGCCATGCTCCGTCGACGAGGCTCTGCCCATCGACGCGGGCGACGATGGGGTCGCTCACAGGCCCGTCCGCCGGCTCTCGGCGACGGTCACGAGGTGGTCTCGCAGCGCTTCGGCTTCGGCATCGGGCAGGCCGTTGATGACGACGCCTGTCGACGCGGAGGCCGTCACGAACTTGAGGTCGGCGAGACCGAACGCCCGGGAGAGCGGACCGCGGTTGATGTCGATGAGCTGCATCCGCCCGTAGGGCACGGCGACGAACCGCTGCCACATGATCCCGCGCCGGAAGAGGAGGTCGTCCTCACGCAGTTGGTAGCCGATCGCGCGGGTGCGGCGAGGGATGAAGGCCGCGGTGATGACGAGGATGATCGCGATCACGCCGTACGGCAACCAGACCCAGGCGAAGTTCCACACGACCGCGACGAAGACCGCCGCCGCGGTGATGACGAGGAGGTATGCGGCAGCCGAGATGAATTCGACCGCGATGAACTTGGGGCTGACACGCCGCCACTCCACACCGGGCAGCTCGAGTCGGCGAGCTGCGCGTCGACCGCCGTCGGGAACAGAACCGCCGCTCCCGTCCGCGTCACGAACGGCTTGTGGCTCCTGGGGCGTCATCGTCATCATCCTTCGGCACGGTGCAGAACCACTCGGCCACCAGTGCGGCGGCGACGAGTGCGGCTGATCCCACGATCGACGCGATGACCAGCCAGAACGAGCCTACCGCCGGAACGATCGGGCGGGTCAGCAGGAAGAGCAGGACCCCCACGGAGCCGCCGAGGACGAGTGAGCCGGCGAGGCTCGACGCCTTGGCAAGCGCCGCGATGCGCATGGCGCGGAACGGCTCGATGCGGTGGTGGGCGCGGCCCGTGGTCGCACGCCGGATGGGCAACGAGATTGCGACGAGGATGATCGCGATGGCGATGAGCGAGATCGCGAGGGTGAGGGGCGGGATGACCGAGGGGCGGCCTGCGGACACCGTGGCGACCTCGCCGAGGAAGCCGATGACGAGCCCGGCCGCGCCGAGGATGATGAGCGGTGTCGCGGACGTGCGCTTCATCGGGCGTCTCCGTCCACGACGGTCACCGAGTCGTCGGTCGCGGCGGGCAGCGTGTCGACACGGCCGATGCCGGGCAGTTCGGCGTCCGCGTCGAGGAGCAGCCAGGGCACGAGGACGAAGCCGCGCTCCGCCGCCCGCGGGTGCGGGACGGTGAGTCGCTCGTCGTCGATGACCGAGGCGCCGTAGGTGACGATGTCGAGGTCGAGCGTGCGATCTCCCCAGCGCTCCTCGCGGACGCGCCCGTGGGTCTGTTCGACGATGTGGAGCGCGTCGAGGAGGTCGTGCGGGTCGAGGTTCGTGCGCACGACGGCGACGCCGTTCAGATACGCGGGTGCCGACTGGTCGACGCCGTCGAGCTTCACGGCGGCGCTCGAGACGAGCGGCGACAACCGCACCGATGCGATGCCAGGGGCCAGTTCGAGCTGTGCGACGGCTGCGTGGATCGTCGCCTCACGATCGCCGAGATTGCTGCCGAACGCCACGACGGCTTCGACCTCGGCCCCGCCGCGAGGGACGGGCAAGCGGCGTTGCGGATCGTGGATCGGCGTGCGGGAGACCATCAGGCGTCCGCCTTCGTTCGTGTGATCGTGACCGCGACATCGGCGAACGGCACGGTGATCGGCGCCGTCGGCTTGTGCACGGTGACCGTCACGGCATCGGCGCGCTCGTGGGCGAGGACGACTCCGGCGATGCGCTCGGCGACGGTCTCGATGAGGTCGACGGGATCGCGTTCGACCGCGCCGACGACCTCCTCGGCGAGTTCTCCGTAGTGCAGCGTCGCGCGCAGGTCGTCGCCGCCCGAAGCTGGGCGCAGGTCGAGGGACACGGACACGTCGATGACGAACTCCTGTCCGTCGGCTCGTTCGAAGTCGAAGACGCCGTGGTGGGCGAAGGCGCGGAGACCGGTGAGGGTGATCGAATCAGACATCGTTCCCAGCCTGCCATGCCGAGAGGGTGTCGAGGGCGAGGCGCGTGCTCGCGACATCGTGCACGCGGACGCCCCACGCACCCGCGCCGGCCGCGAGAACGCTCACGACGGCCGTCGGGAGGTCTCGGGCCTCCATGGGTGCGTCGTCCGGGAGGAGGGCGCCGAGGAAGCGCTTGCGGGACGCACCGACGAGCACGGGATGACCGAGCGCGAGCAGCTCGTCGAGCTTCGCGAGGATGCGCCAGTTGTGGTCGGCGTTCTTCGAGAACCCGAGGCCCGGGTCCACGATGATCTGCTCTGACGCGACGCCCTGCGCGATGAGCGCCTCCACCCGCGCGCGCACCTCGGCTGCGACATCGGTCGCCGCGTCCGTGTACTGCGCACGACTCGTCATGGTGTCGGAGTGCCCCCGCCAGTGGCTCACGATGAACGGCAGGCCGCTCGACGCGACGACTCCGGCCATCCGGTCGTCGGCGAGGCCGCCGGAAACGTCGTTGAGGATCGCCGCGCCCGCCGTGATCGCGGCACGAGCCGTGTCCGCGTTCATCGTGTCGATGCTGACGCGCACGCCATTCGACGCGAGGGCCTCGATCACGGGCACCACACGGGCGAGCTCCTGCTCGGTCGCGACCCGTGCCGCACCCGGCCTCGTGGACTCGCCGCCGATGTCGATGATGTCCGCACCGTCCGCGACCATCTCGAGGCCGTGGGCGATCGCATCGTCGACGTCGAGATATCGTCCGCCGTCGCTGAAGGAGTCGGGGGTCACGTTCACGACGCCCATGATCTGCATGCGCGGGGAAGCCGCGCCGGCGAGCGGCCTGCCTGCAGGGCGTGGGGATCCGGCGCCTCGCGGATCGTCGGTCTGCCACGTCATCGCGTCACCGACCGGGGCTGGCGTCGTCGACCGACGAGGCTACGGTGGGCGGCGCGACGGCGGCGGGCGGCGCGGCTGCTGCAGGCGTGCCGAGGAGCGCGAACAGCTCGGCGCGTGCGACCGGATCGCGGAGCTCGCCACGGCTCGCGAAGGTGACCGTGGAGCTGGCCGTCTGACGAGGACCGCGCGTGGTCACGCACCCGTGGACGGCGTCGAGCACGACGAGCACCCCTCGCGGCGCGAGGCCGTCGTCGATGGCGTCGGCGATCTGCTCGGTGAGTCGTTCCTGCACCTGTGGCCGGGCGGCGAGCGTTTCGACGACCCGGGGCAGGGCGCCGAGCCCGATGACCTTCTCCGCCGGCAGATACGCGATGTGGGCGACGCCGATGAACGGCAGCAGGTGGTGCTCGCACACCGAGCGGAAGGTGATGTCGCGCATGAGCACGGCTTCACTCGTCCGCTCGTCCCCGTCACCGTGGTCGCCGACGGGGATCGTCCGTTCCAGATGCACGGCCGCGTCCTCGCCGACACCGGAGAAGAACTCCGAGTACGCCTCGGCCACCCGCGACGGAGTGGCCTCCAGACCGTCGCGGCCCGGGTCCTCCCCGATCGCCTCGAGGATCTCCCGGACAGCCGCTTCGATCCGCCCCCGATCAACGCCTGCCATCACGCGTTACGCGGTGGCGGGTCGGGGCTTGGTGGCGCGGGTGCGCTTGGGCTTCACTTCGGCCTCAGGCTCCGAGCTGATGCCACCATCGGCAGCACCTGCATCGATCGGGGCCGTGAACGCCTGCGAACCGACGGCGGAACCTGCACCGATCGGGCGCTTGTCGCTCGACAGCCACACCGGACGCGGCGGCAGCTTCTTGACGTCTTTGAAGATCTCGGCCAGCTGGAGGTGGTCCAGGGTCTCCTTCTCCATGAGCTCTGCAGCCAGACGGTCGAGGACGGCGCGGTTGGCCGTGATGACCTGCCACGCCTCATCGTGAGCGGCCTCGATGAGCTCGCGGACCTGGGCGTCGACGCGCTCGGCGATGCGCTCCGAGTAGTCGCGCTGGTGACCCATGTCGCGACCGAGGAACATCTCACCGGACGACTGGCCCAGCTTGACGGCGCCGACGTCGGCGGTCATGCCGTACTCGGTGACCATCTTGCGAGCGATGCCCGTGGCCTTCTCGATGTCGTTCGACGCACCCGTGGTGGGGTCGTGGAACACGAGCTCCTCAGCGACGCGGCCGCCCATGGCGTACGCGAGCTGGTCGAGGAGTTCGTTGCGCGTGACCGAGTACTTGTCTTCGAGCGGCAGCACCATCGTGTACCCGAGGGCACGGCCGCGCGGCAGGATCGTGACCTTCGTGACGGGGTCCGTGTTGTTCATCGCAGCAGCAGCGAGAGCGTGGCCGCCCTCGTGGTACGCCGTGATGAGCTTCTCCTGCTCGCGCATGACCCGCGTGCGGCGCTGCGGACCGGCGATGACGCGGTCGATCGCTTCGTCGAGCGCACGGTTGTCGATGAGCTGCGCGTTGGAGCGGGCGGTGAGGAGTGCCGCTTCGTTGAGGACGTTGGCGAGGTCCGCGCCGGTGAACCCGGGCGACTTGCGGGCGACGACCTCGAGGTCGACGCTGGCGGCCAAGGGCTTGCCCTTGCCGTGCACCTCGAGGATCTTCTTCCGGCCGGCGAGGTCGGGGGCGTCGACGCCGATCTGGCGGTCGAAGCGGCCCGGACGCAGGAGCGCGGGGTCGAGGATGTCGGGACGGTTGGTCGCGGCGATGAGGATGACGTTCGTCTTCACATCGAAGCCGTCCATCTCCACGAGGAGCTGGTTGAGCGTCTGCTCGCGCTCGTCGTGACCGCCGCCCATGCCGGCGCCGCGGTGGCGACCGACGGCGTCGATCTCGTCGACGAAGATGATGGCCGGGGAGTTCTCCTTGGCCTGCTGGAAGAGGTCGCGGACGCGGCTCGCACCGACGCCGACGAACATCTCCACGAAGTCCGAACCGGAGATCGCGTAGAACGGCACGCCTGCTTCACCCGCGACGGCGCGGGCCAGGAGGGTCTTGCCGGTGCCGGGAGGGCCGTAGAGCAGCACGCCCTTCGGGATGCGGGCACCGACGGCCTGGAACTTGGCCGGCTCCTTGAGGAAGTCCTTGATCTCCTCGAGCTCCTCGATCGCCTCGTCCGCTCCGGCGACGTCCTCGAAGGTGACCTTCGGCGACTCCTTGGAGACGAGCTTCGCCTTCGATTTGCCGAACTGCATGACCTTGTTGCCGCCGCCCTGCATGCCGGACAGCATGATCCAGAAGAACACGCCGATCAGGAGCAGCGGGAGGAGCAGGCCGAGCATGGACAGGAACCAGCTGGGCTGCGGGACCTTGTCGTTGTAGCCGCCGGACGGGTTGGCGGAGTCGACCGCTTCGATGACGTCTGCAGCGCGGGCGTTCACGTAGTAGAACTGCACCTGCTCGCCGTACTTGTCGTCTGGCTTCGTGAGCGTGAGGTCGACGCGCTGGTCGCCGTCGGTGATGACGGCTTCCTTCACGAGTCCTTTGTCCAGGAAGGCGAGGCCCTCCTGAGTGGAGACCTCGCGGAACCCGTTCATGCTCATCAGACTGATGCCGATCCAGAAGACCAGGGCGGCGATGATCAGGTAGGGAATGGGACCCTTGAAGAGGCGCTTGACGTTCATGATGAGGCCGGGACTGGCCCGTTCCCTTTCTGCAGGACCGGTCGTTGGGCGGAGCCGCAACGAGAACTCAAGGCTACCGCCTCGGTGCTGGATGCGGTCTGCGTGTTTGCCGTGGGCGTAACGAGCGTTTCCGCGGCCGATTCCGGGCCCTCAGATCCGCCGTTTTCACGAAGAGGTGGGTGTCGAGCGCACGCTGCAGCCGACACCCACCTCGTCCTGAGAATGGTGGATGAACAGGGGTTACTCGTAGACGTGCGGGGCGAGGACGCCGACGTCGCGCAGGTTCCGGTACTTCTCATTGAAGTCGAGTCCGTAGCCGACCACGAAGTCGTTGGGGATGTCGAAGCCCACGTAGGTGCAGTCGATCTGGACCTTCGCCGCCTCCGGCTTGCGGAGGAGCGCGCACACCTCGATCGATGCCGCGCCGCGCGACGCGAAGTTGTCGAGCAGCCAGGAGAGCGTGAGCCCGGAGTCGATGATGTCCTCGACGATGAGCACGTGACGATCCGTGAGGTCGGAGTCGAGGTCCTTGCGGATCTGCACGACACCGCTCGACTTCGTGCCTGCGCCGTACGAGCTGACCGCCATCCAGTCCATCGACAGCGGGATGCGCAGCTCGCGTGCGAGGTCGGCCATGACCATGACCGCGCCCTTCAGCACACCGACGAGCAGGAGGTCCTTCCCTGCATAGTCGACCTCGATGCGCCGGGCGAGCTCTGCGAGCTTGTCGCGGATCTCCTGTTCGGTGACGAGGATGGTCGTGAGGTCGTCCGGGATGTCGCTCTGCTCCATGCGTCGAGTGTATGCGACCGGCGCGCTCCGCCCCTGCGCCGGAGCCGTGAACGCGGCTGCACGGACGTGCGGATCGGGCAGGACCGGTGGGCCGCTGACCGCTCGGCTGCAGACCGGCTCAGCGCGCGGAGAAGACGATGAGCCCGCCGTCCCGCGTCGCCGTGCAGTCGGGCAGGTCGATCGGCCCCTGTCCGCGCCAGTCGGTCACGAGGCGCGCGACCTCGATCGTCTGCACGCGGGTGAGCGACACGCCGAACTCGCTCTGCACGACGTAGCGGATGATCCGCTGACGGAGCGCGGCAGGGTTGGCGGCGAGCGCGCCGACGCTCACGGCGATGCCGGCTTCGGCGTGCTCGACGATCTCCTCGATCATCTCCTCGATCATCTCGTCGAAGGCCCAGGCGTCCTCGCGGAGCGCTTCGGCCGTGCGGGCGAGGGCTTCGGCGATGCCCGGGCCGAGTGCACGTTCGAGCGTCGGGAGCACGGTCTCGCGCACGCGGACGCGGGTGAACGCGGGATCGGTGTTCTGCGGATCGGTCCACGGCTCGAGGCCCTGCGCCGCGCACGCCTCGACCGTCGTCGTGCGGCGGAGTCCCAGCATCGGCCGGACGAGCACGCCCGTGGTCGGCGCCATCCCCTGCAGGCTCGCCGCGCCAGAGCCGCGCGCGAGGCCGAGGAGGACGCTCTCCGCCTGATCGTCGAGGGTGTGCCCGAGGAGGATCGTGTGAGCGCCGACGGCGGCGCGGGCCTCGTCGAGCGCGAGGTACCTGGCATCCCGCGCTGCCGCCTCCGGTCCTCCGCCTCCGTCGTCTGCGACCTCGACCGTCATGATGTGCACCGGTGTCAGCCCCAGGGACTTCGCCTGTTCCGCCGCGCGGGCCGCGACATCGGCAGAACCCTCTTGGAGACCGTGGTCCACGATGACCGCGCCCGCAGCGATGCCGAGCTTCGGCGCTTCGAACGCGACGGCGGCGGCGAGCGCGAGCGAGTCCGGCCCTCCGCTCAGAGCGACGAGCACGTCCGCATGCGCCGTTCCGAGCGCGATCTCGGTCTGGTCCTGGTTCTCGGTCTGGTTCTGGTTCTGGGCATCGAGCACTCGCGCTCCCCCAGTTCTCGCGCCGCCGGCCGCGAGCGCGTCCCGCACCGCCTTCCGCACGGCGGCGACGGACGGGTGGAGTGATGGTCGGACGTCGTTCACCCTCGTAACGCTAGCCGCTTCATCCGCTCGTGCATCAGCCGAGGTGAGGCTTCCGGTCGTCCAGAAGCGCCGGGAACCACCGGAAGCCTCACCTCGGCAGTTCCGCGCGGGTGCCAGGGGGCGCGCGGAAGCATCGGTTATGGTGGGTCTCGGCCGGAGATCGGCCACATCCCAGACATTCAACTCTCTCCGAGGAGCAGGCAGTTATGGCCGAGTACGACGCCGTCATCGAAATCCCGCGGGGCAGCCGCAACAAGTACGAGATCGACCACGAGACCGGTCGCGTCTTCCTCGACCGCGTCCTCTTCACGAGCTTCGTGTACCCCGCGGACTACGGCTTCTTCGAGAACACGCTCGGCGAAGACGGCGACCCGGTCGACGTCCTGGTGCTCCTCGACCACCCCACCTTCCCCGGCGTCGGCATCAAGGTGCGCCCCGTCGGTGTGCTGCGCATGACCGATGACGGCGGCGGAGACGACAAGATCATCGCCGTCCAGTACAAGGACCCGCGCTGGCAGCACATCCAGGACCTGAACGACATCCCGGAGGCCACGCGCGCCGAGATCGAGCACTTCTTCGTGCACTACAAGGACACCGAGCCGAACAAGTGGGCTCGCATCGACGGCTGGGGCGACGCGGCAGAGGCCGACAAGATCGTCCAGGCAGGCTTCGCGAAGCTCAAGGCCGAAGGCCACTGAGCCCGCCAGGACCGGTGAACCGGTTCTGAGGCGACACTCAGCACAGCACGAGGGCGGTACCCGATCGGGTACCGCCCTCGTTCGCGTCTCCGCGAGGAAAACCGTCAGGCGGGCACATCATGCCCGCCGGCACGTTCGGTCTAGCCGAGCCCTGCTCCGCGGTCGGCCATGAACGGCTGGGCGTCGATCGCCGTGCCGTTGATGCGCACCTCGAAGTGGAGGTGGCAGCCGGTGGATGCGCCCGTCGTGCCGACGTGAGCGATGACCTGACCGGCGCTGACCTGGTAGCCCTCCTGGACCTCGTAGCCGCCGTTGACGATGTGGGCGTAGCCCGTGCTGACGCCGTCGCCGTGGTCGATGAGGATGAAGTTGCCGTACGTGCCGTACCAACCCGCGTAGGTGACCGTTCCGCCGGTCGCCGCGTAGATGTTGCTGCCGCAGCTCGCGCCGATGTCCGTTCCGCGGTGAGAGGAGCTCGATGTTCCGCCGCCAGTGCTGATCGGGTCGCGGTTGCCGAAGTACCCGGTGATGTTGCCGGATGCGGGAACCGCCCAGCCCTGGCTGCTCAGCTGGCCACCGTCGGCGGCCTGTCCGCGAGCGGCCGCTGCTGCGGCTTCCGCAGCCTTGCGGGCGGCTTCACCAGCCTCGTACTGGGCGACAGTCGCAGAGGTCGTGTCCTGGAGCGCCTTCAGCTGCGCCTGCAGCGTGACGATGAGGTCCTGGTTCTGCTTGAGCTTGTCCGCTGCGGCCGTCGCTGCGGCCTGCGAGGCCACCATCGCGGCCTGCGCGGCCTGGCGGAGCGTCTCGCGTTCGTCGCGGGCGAGGCTGGCCTGCTCGCCGAGGGCTTTCGCCGTGTTGCTCGCGGCGAGCGCTTCCTCATACACGCCGTTGCTGTGGTCGGCGACCTTGCTCATGTTGCCGAGCTTGGACAGGAGATCGGATGCGCCGGAGGTCTTCTCGTCGAGGAAGAGGCTCAGGCTGAGGTCGGCGCCGCCGGAGCGGTACAGCTGCGATGCGACGCGACCGGCCTGCTTCGTGGCCGTGTCTGCCTCGGTCTGCTTGGCATCGGCCTGCGTCTGGATCTGGTTGGCGCGCTCATCGGCTTCGAAGAACGCCTCCTCCGCGGCCTGGAACTCCTCGCCGCGCTTCTTCGCCTCGTCCTGCGCCTGCTGCAGTTCGACCTGCAGCGTCTTGATGAAGTCGGTGATCCTCGTGACCTCGGCGGCCTTCGCGGCTTCATTGCCCTTGGCGGCCTGGACGTCGTCCCAGCTGGGGTAGTCGGCGGCGGACGCGGGAGCGGCGATGCTCACGGAACCGACGACGGTGATGGCGATGACGGCGAGTCCCGCGAGACGGGACCGCCAACGGCGATTCGTGCTCGCCCGCGCCGGGCCGCCTCGTTCGGTCGTTCGTCCTCGGCGCGGGGCGCCCGGGAGTCTGTTCGTCATGAGGTTTCGGCCCATCCAGTCACATCAGTCACATCGATCACAGCAACAACTCCCGTCACCGTAACCCCGAATGGGGGTCACGGCCAGGGTTGCGCGCGCCGAGTCGTGGGATCCGGTCGCTGTGGTCCTGCCCGAATCTAACTCCGATCCGCGCGTTCCGGCAGCTGATTCCGCCGGAGTCGCCGGATTCGACGAGGATTTCATGCCGCATGGGACACCGCCCTGCCGAGTGCGGACGGCCGCGACACGCCCGGTTTTCGCCGTTCCGTCGACTCGATTTGGGATTCTGCGAAACGTACCCGTATGCTTATCCCTCGGTAGTTGAAGTTCAATCGGCTTCACGGCCCCATCGTTTAGCGGCCTAGGACACCGCCCTTTCACGGCGGCAGCACGGGTTCGAATCCCGTTGGGGTCACTCCAACTACTAGTATGGAAAAATAAATATCGAGGCCCTGTAGCGCAGTTGGTTAGCGTGCCGCCCTGTCACGGCGGAGGTCGCGGGTTCAAGTCCCGTCAGGGTCGCAAAAGGTGGGAAGCCCTCTCGAAAGGGAGGGCTTCTGCTTTTTGAGACATGAAGTTCCTCGAGAACGTCTGCTCTCGGCTCTGTAGCTCAGTTGGTAGAGCGCACGACTGAAAATCGTGAGGTCACGGGATCGACGCCCGTCGGAGCCACTGAAACCCCCGCCTAGCTTCTACATGGTGGGGGTTTCTTCATTTCAGCCTCGACCCGCCTACGCGCGTCGAGGGGATTCGACGCGCGAATGACGGCGTGACCAAGCGTCGCGGCACACTTTCGCCGACAGATGCTGGATCAGGACTTCGGCATTCCATCTGAGAATGTTCAGATGAACGCATCTGAGAATCGCGTCGCTCGACTGACGAGCCGGCTGAACCTGAAAACCGCCATGATCAGCATCAGCGGTGCAATCTTGGGGATAGTGCTCACCGTGGTCCCCGCTGTCATCAAGGTCTCCGACCTCGGCAATACGATCGCACAACGCGACGGGACCATCGACTCGCTGTCCGCCGAGCTCGAGACCGCTGAAGCTCGTCTGGATGCCCGCCAGGAGACCATCGAGTCCCTTCGAGCCGAGAACAGCTCCTTGCACGCGTCGCTGCCGTACACCGTCGCCCCTGAGGACGCACACTCTGTACGCGCCGCCGCAACCGTGACGCTCGCCAAGCGGGGCGACAAGGTGGACCTCAACTCCACGATGCCCAATTTCGACGCAGGACAGAGCGGTGCCTGGTCGGACACCCTGTCATACAACGGGACGGCGATCGTGCTCGGATATGGCATCTCGGCGCTTGCTCTTTCCAGCGGGGTCGCGCAGTACGAAACATGCGCCGCCGCGACCGGCTACGCAGAGTCGTCCACAGTGGAGCCCCATCGACTCGCCGAACCGTCAACCTGTCTTCGTTTGGGTTCGGATCGATTCGCGACGATCCAAGTACCGCGCTTCGACCAGACATCCGTCGATGTCGTCATCACAGTCTGGGAGTGAGTCTTTACGTCTCCCGGCACGCAGAGAGCGCCCGCTGACAGCATGTCGGCGTGAACCGCTTCCGATGAGCCCAGAGACCATATAGCCTCTGGCGCTTGTCGCCGACGCAAACTGTGATCTTGATTTGTATCAATATGAGTGACATAATCCAAGTATGAATGGGCGACAGGCGCTTCGCGAACTGGCCCAGATCTCGGCGTCGCAATGGGGGATGGTCACCTCAGCGCAGGCTGTGGCACGCGGCGTGACGAGACTCGACCTGTCGCGGCTCACTGATGCCGGTGATCTCGAACGGATCGCTCAAGGAGTCTACAAACACTCCGCTGCTCCGTCCGGATCGCATCTCGATGTGCGCGCGGCATGGCTGAGCAGCGAGCCCTCACGCCTGGCGAGCGAGCGTCTGAATGACAGGCATCGAGGAATCGTCGTCAGTGGCCAGACAGCCGCGTGGCTCCACGACATCGGCGACCTCCGCTCGAACCGGACCGAACTCACGACGCCGACCCGTCGGCAGACACAGCGGCCGGACGTCCACTACCGTCAGCGCGAGCTTTCCGAGAAGGACGTCACGATCCACGACGGGATACCGGTGACGACTCCGGAGCGCACGATCACAGATCTCATCGAGGATCGAACCGACCTGTCCATCGTCGCGAACGCGCTCCGAGACGCGACCCGGAAGTTCGAACTCGACCTGAGCCAATTGGAAAGCGATCTCGGCCCCCTGGCCGCACGCAACGGCCACCGCAAGGGCGACGGCGCTGCACTGCTCGATCGACTCTTCGCGCTCGCCGGGATGAATCGCGCACGATGACCGAGCCCTACACAAGTGCTGCCGGCGTCGAATCCGCAATCCGCGACGCCGCCCGTCACGCGTTCGCTCTCGACAAGACGACATCCACGCAGGACCGAATCCGCCAGGAGTACTTCCGACGCTTCCTCAGCAGAGTGTTCTCCGAGCAGAAGAATTCGGACTGGCTACTCAAGGGTGGCACCGGTGTTCTGGCTCGCGTCGCCTCGGCGAGACGCACCACCGACATCGACCTCTTCAGAACGAACAACACCCTCGACGGCGCGCTCGCAGAGCTGATCAGACTGACAAGTATCGACCTCGGCGACCATTTCCGCTTCATCTACACGCGGCATCACACGGCCGTCGGCGGCGACCAGCAGAACTACGCAGAGAGGTACAGCGTCGATTTCGACGTCTACATCGGCGCGGACCGCAAGGAACCGCTCCACGTCGACCTGGTCGTCGGGGTCCTCGTCACTGATGAGGTCACCGTCTCGGCACCAGCGAATCGCTTGAACCTTCCGCGACTTCCGAGCGTCGACTATCGCCTCTACCCAGTCGTCGACCAAATCGCCGACAAGGTGTGCGCAACGATGGCGGACTACCGCGGCAAGCCTTCGAGCCGAGAAAAGGACCTCGTCGACCTCGTCGTGCTCGCGACGACGCAGACGATAAGCGCCGATGCCCTGCAACGTGCGGTGATCGCTGAGGCACGAGTGCGCTCTCTTCCGAGCATCGCAGAGCTCATCATCCCACCCATCTGGGGCCGTGCCTATGCGAAGGAGGCGAAGGACGTCCTGTACTGCTCCGACTACCCCACCGTCCACAGAGCCGCCGAACTCATGCGGTCGTTCATCGATCCTGCGCTTCGTGGCGAAGCATCGGGCCTGACCTGGTCGCCGGAGTTTCTCGCTTGGAGCTGACCACCGTTCTCTTCGCGTCATCACGGCCACTTCTCAACAGCACCGCACACGATTCGCTTCATCGGCCAATCGCCGTCGACTGCAACCCCTGTCGGATCACGCCCCGGTCGAGCTAGGTTCGCGTCGTGGACTCCCTGATCATGCAGCGCATCGCCCTCGATCGTCGCCGCGTCTTCGGATGGATCTGGTTCGGCATCGGCGTCGCGTACCTCGTGCTCAGCGTGCTGCTCGTGATCGCGGAACCCAGTATCCCGACCGCATACTGGCAGCTGGCGATCGCAATCGTCTGGGTGATCTGGGGAGCCGTGATGGTCACTCTCGCACGGCGGGCACTCCGTGCGTTCGAAAGCGTGCACGGTGCCGATGCCGGGAAGCAGTCGCCACGCTGACCCCGAGGGAGCGCTCCTGGGCATCGAACAGCGCACGAGAGCAGGAGAACAGCCCGACACGAGGACGAATACCGCAACGATTCCTCCGCTCGGGCAGTTCTCCTCGGTTCGTGCGGATCCCCTCGGTCCGCACGAATGCCCTCAGCTCGCGCGACGAAAATGCCCCGGCCGGTCCACACGGGACCGACCGGGGCATTCGAGGGAAACGACTACTTGCTCGACCCGGAGCAGCTGACGACCGCGTACTCGCCGGTCGACGTCTGCTCGGCGATGACCTCGCCCTTCGCGGTGATCTTGCACGAGATCGTCGTGGCGCCCTCAGCCGCCTGCGCGACGAGCGAGAACACGTTCGTCGAGAATGCTCCGCCGTCCTCGAGCGTCAGCTCCTTCGTGAACGGCAGAGCGGCATCCGTCGCCTGCTCCTGGCCGGTGCCGCCATTGTTGAGCGTCATGTAGGTGACTGAGCTGGCCGTCGGACCGTCGCTCGTGACCTCGTAGGTCACGGTGTTCGCGACCTGCTCCTCTTCGACGGCCGGCGTCGCGTCCTTGGCGGTCGACGAGCATCCAGCCAGTGCCAGGGTCGCGATGACGGCAGCGGCGCAGATGTACTTCTTCATGAATGTCCCCTTGTGCAGGTGTGCAGATGTGCGGTGTGCAAAACCACCATCGTACTGAGTGGATCGTCCGAGTTGATAACCGATGGGCAACAATTGTTGGATTTCTTCGGTTCGTGCGGCGATGCCGGTGAGCCGGACGGTCGGCGGTTGCTCGTAGGCTGGTGGCATGCGCATCACGGCAGTCATCCGTCCCGACGTCACCCTCGAAGCCATGGGCAAGGGCGAAGGCGTCGACGAGCTGCGCGCGGACATCCTCAGCCAGGTCCCCGAGGGGCACGAGCTCACACAGATCCTCGTCGCGGGCGGCCGGGTCGACGGCAACCTGGTCGGCACGGGCGTCTACCGTCCCACCGAGACCCGCACGGTAGAGGGCGAAGGCCCCGACTACGCGTCGGCCTCCGCTGCGGCGATCGCTGCGATCCCCGAGGGCTGGGTGCAGCTCTGGCGGACCATCGCCAGCTGAGCACCGCTCCGCTGAACCTCCCCGCCTGAGCCGTCTCACGTCGCGAGCTCACCCAACATCCCCTTGAGGCGTTCGGCCGAGGAGCGTACGGTCGGCACATGGTCACCGACGACCCGACGCTCACCAACCCGCAGCTGTACCGGCTGCTGTGGGAGAACGAGTTCGTGCGCGTCCTCGAGTACCTGGACGATCCTGGCGCGAGATCGACACCGCACGACCATCCGAACAGCGTCATGGTCACCCTGTCCGGGTTCACACGCACGCTGCGCTCCTATGGGCGCGAGTTCGAGGTCGAACTGCCGGCCGGGCAGGCCGTCTGGCTTCCGGCCCAACGCCACAGCGGCGAGAACATCGGCGACACCCCCACGCACACGATCTTCGTCGAGCTGAAGGGCGATGCAGCGGGCGAGCCGACGGGAGCGCTCGGCCCGCAGCGCTGAGCCGCAGAACACGAGGAACGGGCGGCCGCGAAGGTTCGCGACCGCCCGTTGCCGGTATCCGATGCCGATGACGAAACAGCGGCTCAGCGCACCGACTTCCGCTCGTAGATCACCATCGACCAGACGTAGCCGGCGACCGAGATCACGACGCACCACACGAGGGCGAACACCGCATTCCAGCCGAGCGGGGTACCGACGAGCAGCCCGCGGATCGTCTCGATGAACGGCGTGAACGGCTGGACCTCGGCGAACCATTGCAGGCCGGCCGGCATCGAATCCGTCGGAACGAACCCGCTGCCGAGGAACGGGAGGAAGGTGAGGATGAGCGGCAGGTTGCTGGCGGTCTCGACCGACTTCGCCTGCATGCCCATCGCGACCCCGAGCCAGCTGATCGCGAACGCGATGAACGTGACGATGCCGATGACGCCGAGCCACTCCATCGGTCCAGCCGTCGGACGGAAGCCGATCAGGACACCGACGCCGAGCACGAGGGCGACGGCGATCAACCCCTGGATCGTGTTGCCGAGCACGTGTCCGGCGAGGACCGATGCGCGCGAGATCGCCATGGTGCGGAAGCGGGCGGTGATGCCCTCCGTCATGTCCATCGAGACGGTCGTCGCCGTGCCGCCAGCGGTCCCGGCGATCGTGATCGCGAGGATGCCGGGCATGACGTACGCGACGTACGCCTGCAGGCCGCCCGCCGGATCGACCCCGGGAAGCCCCGCACCGAGTGTGCCGCCGAAGACGAACACGAACAACAGCAGGATGACGACCGGCCCGAGGATCGTGAAGACGGACAGCCCCGGGTAGCGGATCATGTGGAGCAGGTTGCGGCGCAGCATCGTGATCGCATCCGCGACGACGTGCGAGTGGCGGTCTGCGACGACCGTCGGCGCCTGGTGGACGAGCGTGGTGGTCATGATGCCGTTCCCTTCGAATCGATGCTGCTGTCGTCCCTGCCCGATGCACCCTGCTTGCCGGTGAGGGCGAAGAAGACGTCGTCGAGGTCGGGCGTGTGGATGCTGAGGTCGTCGACCTCGAGGTCGGCCGCGCCGAGGCGGTCGAGGACGGTCCGGAGCGAGCCGACACCGCCGTCACTCGGCACGGTGAGCGCGAGCCCGGCGTCGTCCCGAGCCGAATCGTCGAGGAGCCGCGATGCGCTCTCGAGCGTCGTCGCATCGGCGAACCGGAGCCGGATGTGACCGCCGGGCACGAGCCGCTTGAGCTCGTCCGGTGTTCCGTCGGCGACGATGCGGCCGCCGTCGAGCACCGCGATTCGATCCGCGAGCTCGTCCGCCTCCTCCAGATACTGCGTCGTGAGGAGCACGGTCGTGCCATCCGCGACGAGGCCGCGCACGATCTCCCACATCGTGTGCCGGCTGCGCGGATCGAGTCCCGTCGTCGGCTCGTCGAGGAAGATGACGCTCGGCGTCGAGACGAGGGTCATCGCCAGGTCAAGTCGGCGTTTCATGCCGCCGGAGTAGGTGGCGAGCGGTTTCCGGGCCGCCTCGACGAGATCGAACTGTTCGAGGAGTTCGGCCGTACGCCGCTTCGAACGCTTCGTACCGAGGTGGCGGAGGCGTCCCATCAGGAGGAGGTTCTCCTCTCCGCTCAGGAGGCCGTCGACCGCGGAGAACTGGCCGGTGAGCCCGATCTGGGCGCGCACGCCGTCCTGATCGCGGACGACGTCGTGACCGTTGACGGACGCCGTCCCCCCGTCCGGCCGGACGAGGGTGCTGAGGATGTGGACCGTCGTCGTCTTGCCGGCGCCGTTCGGGCCGAGCAGGGCGGTGACGGTGCCGGCGGGGACCGTGAGGTCGACACCGTCGAGGACGACCTTGTCGCCGTAGGACTTCCGGAGTCCCCGGACGTCGATCGCTTGCGTGTTCATGGATCTCGTTCCCTTCTGAATCTGTCTGTGGTGCTGAAGCTGTCTGTGATGCTGAAGCTGTCTGTGATGCTGAAGCTGTCTGTGGTGCTGAAGCTGTCTGTGCTGGTGATGCGAGCGATGTCGGTGCTGACCGTTCTGGCGCTCGGAGTCACCGGGCGCGAGCGACGGTGATGTCGCCGAACTGGGTGCGGGCGTGCACCGCGACGGTCTGTTCCGACGGTGCGGGCGCGCTGTCGCCGTCGAGCTGATTGCGGACATGGCCGTTCTTCGAGGACAGGTCGAGCCAGGCCGGCACGCCCTCGCGGACACCGATCGTCAGCTGCCCGAATCCGCTCTCGACCTGCACGGACCCGCCAGAGACCTCGCGCAGCTGGATGCTGCCGTATGCCGTCTTGGCCGTGACCGAGGAGAGCGCCTTCGTGATCTCGAGATCGCCGTAGGAGAGCTTCGCTTCGAGCGCTCCTCCCATCTCGCCGATCTGGATGTTGCCGTGCGAGGCTTTCAAGATCGCGTCTCCCGTGACGGCGCCGATGCGGATCTGGCCCTGGCCGGCCGTGATGTCCGCGCCGCCGTCCGCGGTGCCGACGGTCGCATTGCCGTTCGAAGCCCGCAGCCACAGGTCGCCTGTGCCCTCGACATCGACCGTGCCCGTGGAGCTCTTGATTCGGGTGGCACCGAGTCGCCCGAGGGCCCGAATGTTGCCCGCTGCGATCTCGGCGGTGAGTCGGGAACCGGCCGGGAGCTCGACCGTCACGTCGATCGACTCGGACGGTCCGAACCAGCTCACGCGGGGGCGAGGCCCCGTGATGGTGAGCCGCTGGCCGTCGAAGTCGACGCTCGTCTCCTCGGCGCCTCGGCGGTCGACGGCCTTCGACGGGTTCGTCGGCGACACGGTCACGACCGTCTCGGTGCGATCTCCGGCGATGACGTCGATCGCTCCTGCCGGCAAGTTGATGGCGAGGTCGATGGGGTTGGGGGTGCTGAATGCAGGCATGCTGACGCCTCCCTTTCTGTGATGCTCTGGGCATGGGTGATCGGCCCCGCGGGTTCGCGGGGTTCAGTGATGCGGTGCGTCGGGGCTTATCGGGCCCAGCCGGCGAAGTTGTCACCGGTGCGCAGCGCGCGCTGCACAGATCGTCGTTGTTTGGGCTGGAGCGCGTCCGCGACCGCACGGACGAGCCAGGTGTTGACGGACAGGCCGTCTGCCGCGGCGGCTTCGTCCACCCGTGCCTTGAGCGCATCGGGGAGGCGGAGCGTGGTGCGGGACGTGCTCACGTCGTCGAGGTCGACGGTCGTGGCGGAACGCTCATCGGTGTCGAGTTCGACGTTCGGTGCGGTGACGACGAACTCGACCTCGCGTCCGCGGAGACGGACGTCGACGGCGCCTGGAGCGAGGTCGCGGGTGATCTCACCGGCGGCGGCCGACAGCGCATCGAGCAGGACGAGCCTGGTCGCGGCGTCGAGGCCTGCGGCGAGCCGTTCTGCGACGGCGCGAGTCTCCTCGGCGCCGTTCGCTGCGGTGTCCACCAGCTGGCGCTGGAGGTCTGTGACGTAGCTTCCGAGTTCCATGTGCACCAGCGTGACACCACCGTGGTGTCATGTCAAGCGTCGATGGTGTCATTTTTCAGAATTGTGGTGTCACATCGAATCTGGCATCGATTCAATCGAACGTTTGGCGTTTTGCGAGAGGCAGGCTTAGACTCCTGAGATTCGAACGTTCATTCGAGAGAAGCGCACCCCATGCCTCCCACCACGACCGACAATCTCGCCACCCTCTGGCACGCCAACACCGTCCCCGTCCGCATGGTCTGGCACGGCGAACGATGGCGGATCACCGACACCCCGACGGCCCTCAGCGGCGAACCCCTCTACGTCCCACCGATGATGACGCACCCCAGCTCCGGCTTCCGTGGCTGGCGGTTCCAAGCCAGCAACGAACGCGGCGACTCCCGCATGTTCGACGTCCTGCGCGATGAAGGCGGCTGGATCGTCTCGCGTATGTACGAGTAGCCGCGCTCGGCCGGCCCACCTGCACGGGAGCAGGAGAACCGCGCGAGAGAAGGACCGATGTGCGCGATCGGTCCTTCTCTCGCGCGGTTCTCCTCGTCTCGGGCGATTGCGGGTTCGCGCGCTCAGAGCGCGGGCGGCGGCGTGAGCGGAGGCGGAGGGACCGATGCCGCGACGGTCGCGCGCACCGAGGCGCCCTGCAGCGCATCGGCCACACTCGTCACGACCTCCGACACCACGCCGACGTCCGCGAGCGGCGCATGCCACACCCGGAGCTCGAGCGTCGCGGCCCGTGGGGAGACCGACCGCACCAGCACATCCACGCCGTGACCGGTGATGACGCCCGGCGCCTGCCCTGCGGCGCGTGCGATCGTGCCCCGGAGGCTCAGGAGGTCGTCGACGCCCTGCACCCGCACCTCGAGCGAACTGCGTGTGGCCCCGCCCTCGGAGTGGTTCACCATCGGATTCTCGAGCACCGACACGTTCGGCAGATGGACCGTGCGCCCGTCGCGCGTGGTGACGACGACCGCACGAGAGTTGAGCTCCTTCACCTGCCCCACGAAATCGAGCACCTCGATCCACTGGCCCACGTGGATCGAACGCCTCGACTGGATGATGACCGCGGCCCCGAAGTTCGTCGCGATGCCACGCACCGCCATGAATCCGACCGCCGCGACGATGATGACGGCAGCGAGGACCGGCTGGATGTTGGCGCCGAGAAGCGCGAGGACGATGCCGACGGCCAGAAGGATGATCGCGTACTTCACGATGCGAGCGGTCAGGGAGATGAGCTCCGGGTGGAGGCCCGGAAGGCGCGTCCGGAGCGCGTTCACGCCCTTCTTCGCGAAGTGGGCGACGATGAACGCCGCGATGAGGATCAGCACCGAGATGAGCGCGTTCGCCCAGGTGATGCTGCCCTCGGGGAAGATCGACGGGAGGTCAGGCATCACGGAACCCGCTCTCACTCATGGCTGGGTGCGGATCTCGGTGATGTCGATGCCGAGGTCCGCGAGCCGGGCGACGAGGCCGTGGAGTTCCGCCTGGTCGCGCACGGGTCCGGAGAGGACCGTCGTCGAAGGACCGAGCTGCACCGCTTCCAGCTCGGGGAAGGCCGCGCGGATCGTGTCGGAGATCGCACACGGGATGCGGATCTCGTAGCGAGTCTCCATGCTCCTCCTCGGGTCGAGGCGGTCGCCCGTCGAACGGGGCCCGTCAGCCATCAGACTCGTCGATGGCGGCGCACGGCGCATCCTCCGTTCCGGGCGAGAGCGGGTTGATCGGCCCGGTCACTGAGCGTGTCGAGTGGAGGCAACACCCTTCGACAGGCTCAGGGACTGGGAAGGCGACACCCTTCGACAGGCTCAGGGACCGGGACCGGGTCAGAGGAGCCCCTGGGACATCGCTCGTTCGACCGCCTCGGCCCGCCCGGTGGCCCCGAGCTTCTGATAGATGGACCGCATGTGCGTCTTCACGGTGTTCGGGCTGAGATGCTGCTTGAGCGCGATGTCGCCGACGCTCTGATGCCTCGGCAGCTCACGGAGGATCTCCCGTTCCTTCGGGGTGAAGTCCGCCGTGTCCTGCTGCCGCCTCACGACATCGGCCGGCAGGATCCGACCGGCTGCGGCGATGATCGACTCCGCGAACGACTCGAGGACGCCGAGCCGCCCCAACCGTGGTTCGAGCAGCGCGACGCCGGTCCCCTGCAGGGCGATGAACGGGCGGCGCATCTCCAGACGCTCGGCAGCCTCGAGTGCGCGGAGGACCCGACCGTCGGCGATCGTGTCCCGCCCGTTCCGCTCCGCCCACGCAGCGAGCGTCAACCACGCGAACACCGGTCCGGAACTGTGCCAGGCGCGCGATCCGCCTTCGAGGGCCGACAGCAGAACGGTCTCGGCATGCGTCTGTCGTCCGGCGGCGTTCGAGAGCAACGCGGACCCGGTGACCGCTTCGAGGCTGTCCCGGCCGAGGATCGCGGAGACGAGTTCCACGACGCCGACGGCACGGTGGCGGTCGTGGAGTCGCAGGGCGAGTTCCACGTACCGCTGGGAGCATGCGGCGACGGTCCGCGGGTGCTCGTGCCCACGGCTGTTCAGGAGGTTGTCGAGCTCGTCGAAGCGCTCGCGTGCCCCGACGCCCGTGTCTCCGTCGAGCGCGACGAGCAGTCGCAGCGCCTCGGCCGGCACCCCGATGCCGGGGTCGATGTGCGCGCCGTCGCTCGCGAGGATGTCGTCGACCTCCCTGAAGTCGAACGGGCGGCACCGGACGAACGCGGCCGCCGCGATCGCGAACTGGATGCGGCCGGACACGATGTCGCCGAGCGCCTCGGTCTGCGGGAGCACCGCCATCCGGTCCTGGTCGTCGATCGCCTCGGACCATCGACCGGTCCGCGCGGCCGCCGTTGCAGCCGCGTCGAGGAGCACGAGTTGCAGCCAGGTGCGATGCGATGCCGCGGCGGACGAGACGGCCGACCGCAAGGTCTCCAGCTCCGCCTCGTCGCCCGTGGCACGTTGGACGCGTGCGCGTGCGAGAGCGCAGAACAGGGCGACGTCGATCAGGAGCGCATCACAGCCGTTCGGGTCGCCCGCGGCCTCGGCGAGCCGCTCGTCCAGGGCCGTGAGCACCGTCACATCGACGAAGGGGACGGAGACCGGCTCCGCCGTGTCATCGGCGGTGGCCGGCTCGTGGCCGGCACGGAGCGCTTCGTCCGCGGCGCGCATGATCGTGAGCGCCGTGTGCAGGACGCGGACGAGCGGGGGCGCCTCCTCGATGCGGACGCTCGCCGCGGCGAGGTGCAGGTCGGCGCGCTCCGGATCGGGGAGGTAGGGGGCGGAGTCGAGGACGGCGAGCACGTGCGTCGTCGTGCTCTGACGCCCGGAGATCTCCAAGCGGTCGAGGGCGTGCTGGACGAGCGCCCCTTTGCCCGCGAAGACGAGACCGACCCCTTCCGCGTCGACGACGTCGAGGAGGTCGTCGACGGAATCCGCGGCGAGCGCCAGCTCGAGCGCGAGGTCCGGACGCCCGCTCAGCCGATACCAGTCGGCAGCATCGCGCGCGGCACGATGCATCGCTCCGAAGTCCCGTCGGCGCAGCTCCGCTCTGAGGTAGCCGTGGAGCGTCGCGTGGTAGCTGTACTCGGCCGACCCCGTTCCCGTGTGGGAGACGAGCGCGGTCTGCTGTTCGAGCGAATCGAGGATGTCTCCGGCGTCCTCGCGACCGGTCAGATGGACGGCGAGCGGGACGGAGAGCGAGTCGACCACCGAGGTGACGAGGAGGAATCGTCGCCTGTCCTCATCGAGTTGGTCGAGCACCTCGTTGACGAGGTAGTCGCCGATCGCTCGATGGTCGTCGAGGAACTGCTCCGGAAGCCGGGCTTCCCCGTCGAGGTTCTGCAGCCACCCGGCGAGCAGGGAGAGCGCGGCGGCCCAGCCCTCCGTGCGGCGGGTCATGAGATCGAGCTCGTCGTCGCTCAAGGTGATCGACCGCACCGCGAGGAACGCCGCCACCTCGTCACGGGTGAAGGCGAGGTCGGTGGAACGGAACTCGACGATGCCGGGGACGAGCGCGATCCTGGCGAGCGACGCCGGTGCATACCGTCCGGCCAGCACGATCCGCACGTGCGCAGGCCTCGCGCTGATGAATCTGGTGAGCCACTCGGCGTCTGCGCGACTGCCGCGGTGGTGGACGTCGTCGAGGAGGATCGTCGTCGGCCGACTGTCCGAGAGGAGCGGAGCGAGCGCCTCGACCGCGCTCGCGGGCGTCTCCGGGACGACACCGTCACCCCGTTCCGGGTCCGACGGAGGGCGGGAGTCGTCGACGGCGAGCCGATGCGACGCCGCGACGAGGGCGGGGAGCGATCGGGCCGTCGTCGTCGGACCGCCCAGTCCGACCCACACGATGATCTCTCCGTCGGCGCGGAGCTGTTCGGCCCATCCGGCGAGGAGCGTCGACTTCCCGGCGCCGGCCGCAGCCCACACCTCCGTGATCGCGGCGCGGTCCGTCGGCAGCTGCAAGCGCCGACGGTGCCGCACGAGGGAGGAGAGATTCGGCGGAGCGAGCACTCCCCGGTCCCCCGACGAGCTCGTTTCGATGGAATACAGCACAGCGACCCGCCTCTCACTGAGCGTGTCGGGTCACGTCCCCACGACGGGATGTGCGCGCTAGGGCCGATGCTAGTGAGTTCGCAGCCTGAGCAACAGAGGGACTACACCTGTTGGACAACGACTCACCCGAAACGGGTGAGACGTCGCCACCGCGATGTCGGCCGTTCCCCCGAGTTCCGCCAGGGTGCGACGCAGCGCGCCGCGAAGCCGCTCATCCCAGCAATCGCTGCTTCGCCGCTTCGAACTCCGCATCGGTCAGCGCACCCTGCTGGTGGAGCGTCGCGAGCCGTTGGATCTCATCGACCATCGTCGCCCCGCCCGAGCCACCAGCGGCCGTGGGTGCCGCAGCCGCCACGGGCTGGGGCGCCGTCGCCTCCGCGTACTGCGTGCTCTGGTCCTGCTCGTACGCGGCGGCCTCCGACTGTTCCACGGCACGGTTCTGGGCGTGCCGGTTGATGGCGCCCGCCGTCGCGGCGGCCGTGCCGGCGACGACCGCCGTGCGCGCAGCGAGACCGAGCAGTCCCGGCCTGCCGAATCGTCTGAGCAGCATCACTCCGCTCCTTCCACGGCGAGGAGCAGGACTTCATCGATCGCCGCCGCCGGTACGAACTCGTCGAAAGCAGTCGTCCCGCCGGCCGCTGCCATCGCCTCGCTGAGCGTCTCAGCCCACACGTGCTCGATCGCGATGACGAGGACCGAGGACCCGTCGTCGAGCTCCGACTCCGACGCGAGCTGATCGACATCCTGATGCGCGATCAGACCCCTCGTCTCCTCGGGGACCTCAACGAGCGTGAGGGACTCCGCACCGTCCGCGCCGATCTCGACGAACACGATCTCACCGTCCTCGCTCGTCCCGAGGATCAGATCGACGATGCGAATGGACGGATCGGCCTGCAACTCCTCGAGTGCACCCGCGCCGACGATGGCGTCCTCGACGCTCGGGAAGTGCCAGGCGAGCAGTTCGACCGGCCCCGTGATGGATGGTGACATGGCTGCTGCTCTCCCTCGCTCGGTCGACGACGCCGGTCGCATCGCCGTGTCACCAGCATCCGAGCCGGGCCGTCTCCGCGCGTCGCCCACTGCGGGTGAAGTCGCCGCGTCGCGCGGTCGGACGAAGTCGCCTCGATCGGGTGAGGCGTCGGGCATCCGCCGCATGGTCGACTGACGCCAGTACACGAGGAGAGGACGCGCACATGGGCCAGGTCATCGGGGAGATCCTCCCGCTCGCGCTGGGAGTGGCGATCAGCCCGATCCCCATCATCGCCGCCATCCTCATGCTGCTCTCCCCCCGGGCGAAGTCGCTCAGTCTGGGGTTCCTCCTGGGCTGGCTGCTCGGCATCGTCGTCGCGTCCGTCGTCTTCACGCTCATCGGCTCGCTCATCACCGTCGCCGACGGCGATGCTTCGCAGCCGATCGCGGGCGTCGTGAAGATCGTCCTCGGCGCCCTGCTCCTGGTCCTCGCGCTCGGGCAGTGGCGAAAACGGCCCAAGGAGGGTGAGACGGCTGCCCTGCCGAAGTGGATGGCGGCGATCGATTCCATGAAGCCGGGCGCCGCGTTCGGCCTCGCCTTCCTCCTCGCGGCCGTGAACCCGAAGAACCTCATGATGGCTGCGGCAGCAGGGGTCGCGATCGGGACGTCCTCCATCGCGATCGGCGGGGAGATCGTCGCCGTCGTCGTGTTCGTCGTCATCGCCGTCTGCTCCGTCGCGATCCCCGTCATCGCCTACCTCGTGGCGGCCGACCGGATGCGCGCACCCCTCGAACGGTTGCGGGTGTGGCTCGTCGCCAACAACGCCACGGTCATGGCGATCCTGCTCCTCGTCATCGGCGTGGTCACGGTCGGCAAGGGCATCGGCTCGTTCTGAGCCGCGAGACAGTCCAGACAGCAGCAGAGCAGAGACTCGGAGACGCGAATGATCAAGGTCCTTCCCGGATTGCACGTCCGCAACCTTGGCCGCGAGGCACTCGCCGGGGTGACGCTCCTCGCGATCGCCGTCCCGCTGAACATCGGCTACGCGCAGATCGCCGGGCTCCCGGCCACCGCCGGGCTGTACTCGCTCATCCTGCCCGGCATCGTCTACGCACTCGTCGCGTCGACCAGGCAGATGGTGGCCTCACCCGATGCCGCGGCGGCCGCCCTCGTGGCATCGTCGCTCGGCGGGCTGGCCGTCGCGGGCAGCGACAACTACCTGCAGCTCGCGCTCGCGCAGGCGATCATCGGCGCCGGCTTCTTCGGCCTGTGCGCGCTGTTCAAGCTCGGCTTCCTCGCGAACTTCCTCTCCGAACCGATCCTCATCGGCTTCGTGGGCGGGCTCGCGCTCGACATCCTCGTGAGCCAGGTCGCGAAAATGCTGGGCGTCTCGATCAACAGCGGTGACGAGTTCCTCGCGAAGGCGGGCGAGCTCATCACGGGGCTCGTGAAGACGAATCTGTGGTCGCTCGTGATCGCCGTCGCGGCCGTCGCGATCCTGGTGGGCGGGCGGATCCTCGCGAAGCGCGTGCCGTGGGCGCTCATCGTGCTCGTCGTCAGCACGATCTTCGTGGTCCTGTCCGGCGTGGAGCAGGCCGGGGTGAAGGTGCTCGGCAAGATCGAGTCCGGGCCTCCCGTGCTCACCTGGCCGCAGCTCGAATGGAGCACCTGGCTCCATCTGGCTCCGAGCGCCGCGGCGCTGACGCTCGTCGCGATGGCGGAGGGCCTCCTGGTCGCGAAACGGTACGGTCAGAAGCACGGCTACTCCACGAACCCGAACCGCGACCTCCTCGCATTCGGCGCCGCGAACCTCGCGTCCGGCGCGTCCGGCGGGTTCACGATCGGCTCCTCCACGTCCCGCACGGCCGCCCTCGACCAGGCCGGATCGCGCACCCAGCTCCCGACGATCGTCGCGGCCATCGGCACCCTCCTCCTCGTCATGTTCGGCACGGCCCTCCTCGAGCACATCCCGTCCCCCGCGATCGGTGCGATCGTCGCGGTCGCCGTCGTCCCGCTCCTCGGCATCAGCGACTTCGCCCGGCTCTGGCGGGAACGGAAGTTCGAGTTCCTCGTCGGCGTCGCCTGCTTCCTGGGCGCGTTGCTCCTCGGCCCGATCCCCGGCATCCTCATCGCCTTCTTCCTCTCGCTCATCAACCTCGCCCGCCGTGCCGCGAACCCGCCGGTGGACGTCCTCACGATCAACGACTCCCCCACCGATGCCGCGGTCGCGGGCGGCGCCGAGACGGTCGTCACCGCCCCGGGCGTGATCGTCCTGCGCTTCGCGGCACCCATCTTCTTCGCGAACTCCTCGCTGTTCACCGACCGCGTGACGGAAGTCCTCGACTCGGGCGTGCCGCAGGGCGTTCGACACCTCGTGCTCGACTGCGAGGCGATCACGGACATCGACGTCACCGGCGCGAAGAGCTTCCGAGTGGCCGTCGCCGCCGCGAAGACCGCGGGGGTGAGCCTCCACCTCAGCCGGGCCAGACGGGACCTGCAGAGGCAGATGAAGGAGCTCGACCTGCTCGACGGCATCGACGTGTACGCGACGAACCGCGCGGCCGTAGCAGCACTCTCCAGCGCCCCGATCGGTGTTCCCGCGGTGGCTGGAGCGGTGGCCTCCGCCGGTTCAGCGGCGAGCTCCGGCGCCGTTGCGGAGGCAGTGGTCGGCACCTCACCCGGACGGGATGATGCGTCCGCCGATGCGCGCGGGCAGGCTGACGACAACAGGCCGGGAGACACCGGGCCGGCAGCGACAGATGGGACCACACCATGAGCGAGGAACGACCCGGAACCGTACTCCCCGTCCCGGACCGCCCCTACCAGGGACCGATGTCCTACGACGCGAAGCACCTCGAGGAACAGTTCCCCCCGATCGTCGTCGCTCGCCCACCTGCGACGGCGCCGAACATCCTCGTGATCCTCCTCGATGATGTCGGATTCGGCGCGTCGAGTGCGTTCGGCGGCCCCATCCACACCCCGACCGCGGAACGACTCGCGGCGGGCGGCCTGAAGTACACGCGCTTCCACACGACCGCGCTCTGCTCCCCCACCCGCGCCGCGCTCCTCTCCGGTCGCAACCACCACTCGGTGGGCATGGGGCACATCACTGAGACCGCGACACCCGCGCCCGGCTACCGCTCGACGCGACCGAACTCTGCCGTCCCGCTTCCAGAGATCCTGCGCCAGAACGGCTACAACACCGCCCAGTTCGGCAAGTGCCACGAAGTGCCCGTGTGGGAGACCGGTCCCACGGGCCCGTTCGACCACTGGCCAGCGTTCAGCGGCTTCGAACGCTTCTACGGGTTCATCGGCGGTGAGACGAACCAGTACACGCCGGCCCTCGTCGACGGCGTGACGACGATCGAGCCCCCGCACGACCCGGATTACCACCTCATGCCGGACCTCGCCGACAAGGCGATCGACTACATCCGGCAACAGAAGAACCTCACGCCGGACAAGCCGTTCTTCGTCTACTTCGCCCCCGGCGCCACCCACGCACCGCACCACGTGCCGAAGGACTGGATCGCGAAGTACAAGGGCGCATTCGACCACGGCTGGGACGCGCAGCGTGAGCAGACCTTCGCGAAGCAGCTCGAACTCGGCGTCATCGCGGCGGACTCCGAGTTGACCGCGCGCCCCGACGGACTCCCCGCCTGGGACGACGTGCCGGACGATCGCAAGCCGATCCTCGCCCGCCAGATGGAGGTCTACGCGGCGTTCCTCGAATACGCCGACTTCCACACCGGTCGCGTCATCGACACGCTCGAAGAGCAGGGCATTCTCGACGAGACGCTCGTCTACTACATCATCGGCGACAACGGGGCCTCCGCGGAGGGCGGCATCAACGGCGCCTACATGCTCACGACGGCGTCCAACGGCGGCGCGGAATTCGAAGACGTCGCGTTCTGGGACGAGCACCTCGACGACGTCGGCGGGCCGCAGGCGTACAACCACTACTCCGTCGCGTGGGCGCATGCGATGTGCACGCCGTACCAGTGGACGAAGCAGGTCGCCTCGCACTACGGCGGAACCCGCAACGGGACGATCGTGCACTGGCCGGCGAAGATCGCCGCTCAGGGCGAGACGCGACACCAGTGGCACCACGCGATCGACGTCGCCCCCACCGTCCTCGATGTGGCCGGGCTCGCGGAACCGCACACCGTCAACGGCGTCACCCAGATCCCGATGCAGGGCGTCTCGATGGCGTACAGCTTCACGGACGCCGGCGCGGACGAGCGCCACACCACCCAGTACTTCGAGCTCATGGGCAACCGCGGCATCTATCACCTCGGCTGGACGGCGCAGACGAAGCACCGCACACCGTGGGACGTCGTCTCCAAAGCGCCGGACTTCTCGGCAGACGTCTGGGAGCTCTACGACACGACGACCGACTGGACGCAGGCACACAACCTCGCCAAGGAGCAACCGGAGAAGCTCGCCGAGATGCAGCAGCTGTTCCTCATCGAGGCGGCCAGGCACAACGTCTTCCCGATGGACGATCGGGCCGCGGAACGCATGAACCCCGTCCTCGCCGGACGGCCGACGCTCGTGACCGGGACGACCCTCAAGCTCTACCCCGGCATGATCCGACTGGGCGAGAACGTCACCCTCAACGTCAAGAACCGCTCCTACTCGGTGACTGCGGAGATCGTCGTTCCCGACGACGGAGCGGTGAGCGGGGCGATCGTCGCGCAGGGCGGACGGACGGGCGGTTGGTCGTTCTTCACCGAGGACGGCAAGCTCGGCTACCACTACAACTTCTGCGGGCTCGTGCGCACGACGACCCTCTCCGACACGCCGATCGGCGCGGGAACCCACCAGGTGCGCGTCGAGTTCGCCTACGACGGCGGCGGCATCGGCAAGGGCGGAGACGTGAGCCTGTTCATCGACGGCGACGCGGTCGGAACGGGACGGGTGGAACGCACCCATCCGCTGTACTTCTCCTTCGACGAGGGCATGGACGCGGGCGAGGACACCGGGATGCCCGCTTACGAGGGCTACGCCGAATGGGGCGGCCACTTCACGGGCGTCATCTCATGGGCCGAGGTCGACCTCGGACTCGACGACCACAGCCATCTCATCGACCCGGAGGACCACCTGCAGGCTGCGCTCCGCCACCAGTAGGTCGCCACCGATCCACCAGCACAGCCGGCACCACTCCGCTCCATCAGTTCCGCCTTCGACAGCAGCACACATCTCGAAAGGACCACATCATGAGTTTCTGGGACAGTTTCTGGAACATCCTCTGGATCTTCTTCTGGAGCTTCGCGTTCATCTCCTACCTCTTCGCCCTGTTCGCAGTCATCGCGGACCTCTTCCGGGACCACAAGCTCAACGGATGGTGGAAGGCGCTGTGGATCCTCTTCCTCGTGTTCGTTCCGTTCCTGACGGTGCTCGTGTACCTCATCGCCCGCGGCGCCGGAATGGCGGAACGCAGCCAACGCTCCGCACGCCAGGCGCAATCGGAGGCCGAGGGATACATCCGCCAGGTCGCCGGGGCGAGTCCGGCCGACGAGATCGCCAAGGCGAAGGCGCTCCTCGACGCCGGATCGATCACGCAGGAGGAGTACGCGTCGCTCAAAGCGCACGCGCTCTCCAAGACCGCCACCGCCTGATCGGTGGGGCGCGATCGGGGCGACCGCCGCCCGGACGCCCCGACCGCTCCCCGGGCCGAGCAGCATCGCCGCAGCACATCGCAACGGCGCAACCGCAGTGAAAGGAACACCAGCATGTCCGATCTGATCGTCATCTCCTTCGACAACGAGGGCGAAGCCGAAGCCGCCTACAACGAAGTGCTGAAGCTCCAGAACGACCTCGTCGTCGAGCTCGCGGGGCTCGCCCTCGTGAAGGTCGACGGGGAAGGCAAGACGCACGTCCAGACGCCTGGACCCGTCGGCAAGATCGGTGTGGGCGTCGCCGGGGGCGCCCTCTTCGGCACTCTCATCGGCATCCTCTTCTTCATCCCCTTCGCGGGCCTGATCGTGGGTGGCGTGTTCGGGGCGTTGTTCGCGGGACTCGACAAATCCGGCATCAACGCCGAGTTCCGGGACCGGGTCAAGGAGACGGTGACCGCCGGCAAGTCCGCCGTGGTCATCTACGCGACGAAGCTCACCGAGGACAAGTTCGCCGCAGCGCTCTCGTCGTACGGCGGCACCGTCGTGCAGACGTCGCTCTCTGCTGAGGACGAAGCGCACCTGACGGAGGACCTCGCCGCCAAGCACTGATCCGGGCGACGAGGCGGACCTCCACACCGTCCGCCACGCCACCGACCACCGAGCCGGCTCGCGCGGCGCCACCACGGGGAGATCACATGGATGACACCCAGGCGGAGCGCGAGCCGGCTCCTCGCCGTCCGGGGCGCGGCCTGCCCGCCTGGTTCGCGCCCACCCTCCACGGCTACACCCGGAAACGCCTCCTCCCCGACGTCCTCGCCGGCGTCACCGCCGGCGCCGTCGTCATCCCACAGGCGATGGCGTACGCGACGATCGCGAACCTCCCCGTCGAGATCGGCCTGTACACGTGCATGGTGCCGATGATCGTCTACGCGCTCCTCGGCGGCTCGCGCGCCATGAGCACCTCGACGACGTCCACGATCGCGACTCTCACCGCGACGACGCTCGTGACGGCGGGCGTCGCCTCCGAACTCGACGCGTCCGAGGGCGATCTCGTGACGCTCACGATGCTCGTCGGCGTGTTCCTGATCCTCGCGCGCGTGTTCCGGCTCGGCTCGCTCGTCGAGAACATCAACCAGGCGACCCTCATCGGCCTGAAGGTCGGGCTCGGAGCGACGGTCGCGCTCGGCCAGGTGCCGAAGCTCCTCGGCGTGAGCATCGATGCGACGGGCTCCGGGTTCATCCGCACGATCAACGCGATCATCCGAGCGCTGCCGGGGACGAACCTCGCGACGCTCTGCCTGTCGGTCGCAAGCATTCTGGCTCTCTTCATCCTCCGGCGATTCCTCCCTCGGATCCCGGGCCCGCTCGTGATCGTCGTGGCTGGCATCCTCCTCGCGGCGTTCACTGCGCTCCCCGCCGCCGGCGTGCAGCTCATCCCCGCCGTGCCGACCGGCATCCCGCTGCCGAGCCCGCCACGCTTCGGCGACCTCGGCGCGCTCATCCCGGGGGCCCTCGCGATCGCCATCATGGCGTTCCTCGAGTCGGCGTCGGTCGCCAGAGCGCTCCGAGCCGCCGGCGATCCGGCCATCGACAGCGACCGGGAACTCCTCGCAACGGGCGCCGCGAGCCTCATCGGATCGGTCTGCAACAGCCTCCCCGCAGCAGGCGGCTTCTCGCAGAGCGCCGTGAACCAGCGGGCGGGCGCCACCTCGCAGCTCGCGAGCCTCGTCACCGCCGCACTCGCCATCGTCGTGGCCCTCGTCCTCGCCCCCGTCCTCAGCCTCATGCCGCAGGCGACGCTCGCTGCCATGGTGTTCGTCGCCGTCGTCGGGCTCATCGACGTGCGCGGGCTCGTCCGGCTCGCCCGCATCAGCCGGGTGGAGTTCTGGATCGCGATCGTGACGGCCGCCATCGGTCTCGCGGCGGGGCTGCTCCCGGCCGTCGGCGCCGGCGTCGTCCTCACGCTCATCCTCGTGCTGCGCGAACTCGACCGGCCCCAGCTCACCGTCGCCCGACCAATGCCTCGCGCGGTCGTCGTGCGGCCGGACATCGCCCTGTACACGGCGAACGTGCGCGGAACACTCGGCGCCGCGAGCGCGGAAGTGCACCGGGTCCCGGGTGCGGACACTCTCGTGCTCGACGCCTCACGTCTACCCCGGACCTCGCTCACCGTCCTCGACAGCCTCGCCGACTTCGACCGAGAGTGCCGTCAGGACGGTGTGACGCTCATCGTCGCTGGACTGCCCGATGCAGCGGCGGCGATGGCGGGGCGCACGAGCTGGTGGCAGGGGCTCAGTGCCGAGGGCCGCGTGTTCGCGTCGGTCGACGCCGCGCTCGCGTCGCTGGGCTCGTGATCTCCTCGTCCGGCGCGGTCGGTCAGCGCGGGTCGCGCGGGTCGCCTGGGTGTTCTTGCCGCGCCCCGTGCCCCCGGTCGTGCTCCGCGTGCGATGCCGCGATCCGCTCCGAGAGATACGAGACGATCGTCGCGCTGGCCGTGCCGATGATCGCCACCCCGCCCGCCATCAACAGCACCGCCAGCATCCGCCCCACGACCGTCACCGGAGCGAAATCGCCGTACCCGACCGTCGCGATCGTCACGCACGCCCACCACACCGCATCGCCGAAGCTCAGGATCGTCGCGTTCGGCGCGGTCCGCTCCACCGCCAGCACGGTGAGCGCGATGACGTAGACGTACATGATCGCGTAGCTGAGCCCGTACACGATGATTCGGGAGCGGATCGGCGCCCCTCCCCGACCGCTGAACCAGGGCAGACGACGCAGGTTCTTGAGCAGCCGGAACGGCCGAGCGATGGGGACGACCACGGACAGCAGATCGCTGAGGCTCCCGCGGAGGAACGCGAGGTGGCCGTGCTTCGGCGTAAGGACGAGGCGGACCGCGTAGTCGAGCGCGAACGCCACCCACACGATCGCGAGTGAGGTCGAGAGCGCCGATTGCAGTGCCGGGGGCGTCGTCTGGTCCAGGACCGTCCACGAGTACGCGACGAGGAACGCACCGGACGCGACGATGAGCGGCCACTCCGTCCACGACTCCCAGCGGTCCCGGGCGGGCGCCGCGGTCGTCCCGGTCGTCCCGGTCGTCGATCCGTCAGCGCCAACCATCGGTCATCCCGTCGTTCAGTCCACGATCCGGCCGCCGCGTCGTCAGGCGAGCAGCGCCGAGATCCCCTTCTGCAACTGTAGGACGGCGATCACGAGGAGGAGGGCCGCGTTCAGCACGTTGGTGTGGCCGGCGATCCACGTCCGTGTCCGGTCGAGGAGCGGTTGGGCGGCTTCGCCCCGGACCAGCGTGAACACGACGGGGAGGGCGATCGGGAGGACGCCGAGGACCGCGAAGACGACGGCGACCGCGATCGTCTGCCCGACCGGCAGATCTGCGAGCCGAAGCTCGAGCGAGGCGAGGATCGCGCACGAGGCGTCGACCGGGTTGAGGAGGAAGATCCCGAAGCCGAGGAGGAACGAGCGGAACGGGGAGAACGACTCGACGGCGTGCAGCCAGCCCGGCAGCTGCGGAGCCGCTGCGACGACCTGCGCCGGAGTCGTCGCGACCGCCATCTTCTCGATCCGTGCCTTGCCGCGCCGGTAGACGAAGACCGCGCCGAGGATCAGGACGACCGCGAGCACGATCCTGACGACGGCGACCCAGAGCGGCGGCGCCTGTCGATCGTGGACCGCGAGCGCCGTGAAGATCAGGAAGCTCACCCCGAGGACGACGACGACGGCGAGGGCCCAGCCGATGAGGAACATCACGCCGTTCGCACGAGCATTGCGCGAGAGGAGCACGGCGACGAGGGCCATGATGGCGAGCGGGCTGAGGACGACCCCCAACACGAGCGGCAGCAGTGACAGTACGACTTCGCCCATGGTGCCCCTCACGTCGAATCCCAAGCTAGCCAGTCGGCACAGCGAGGCCGTCACCTGCAACGGGTGAAGTCATCGGGGGTGAACTTCGTCACTCTCATCACAATTTGGTCGCATGACTCACAATTAACCGTCATTTGATGGACAAGTCTGTTTTGGCCCTCCAAGATGGAGTGAATCTGCGGTCGGGCGCCCGATGCCCCCGCATGTCCCGAACGAAAGTAGACACCCGTGCGCATCACGACTGCCGGCCGCTTCGCGGCTCTGACCGGAGGGGCCGCGCTCGTCGTAGGCACGACCCTCGCCCTCGCGGGCCCCGCCTTCGCCGCCCCCTCCGAAGTCCAGGTGACCGGCGACCAGATCGCACCGACGGCGAAGCCGTACACCGGCTGGCACGAAGGCTACGACGCCCCCGGCGCCCGCGCCACGGTAACCGCCGCCGGGTTGAACCTCGCCGGACGGTCACAGATCATCAACGGCCTGGCGCAGCCCATCACGGTCGATGGAACCTCGCAGAAGCTCTCAGACATCGTCGCCGGGACCGGCTTCACGTCCACCAACGATGCCGTTCACTACCAGATCGCAATTTACGCAACGATTGGTCTCGACGGTGCAGCAAACACTGACTTCGCGACCCTTCGCCCCGCTGTGCCAGGCCAGACCGGCCTGAAGGACCTGTGGGTGTCGAGCAAAAACATCCCGGTTGAGCTCCCCGCGGTTGAGCCGACGCCGGAGCCGACTGAGACCAGCGTGCCGACGCCCTCGCCGTCGCCGTCCGTGACCTCGACGCCCGAAGAAACCGAGTCTCCGGCTGACGAAGAAAATCGGCTCGAGGACGACGCGCCCAAGACCGAGTCGCCTGCTCCCTCCGGCGAGAACCTCTCAACGAAGTCCTCGAACGGTTTCTCCGTCAAGACGGCGTCGGTCGTAACGCCCAAGGCTGCACTCGCCGACGGTGTGATCATCGCGAACACCCCGACAACGCTCGCGGACCTCGACGCCGCGCTCGGCAGCTTCCAGATCATCGCGTTCGGAGTCCTCGCTGACAAGGGCGTCACCGACACCGTTCAGACCGTCTCCTTCGGAGGAACCGTCTACCGCTTCAACACGGTCACTGCGGCAGCCGACCCGATCGCGACTCCGGCGGCCGCACCCGTCAAGCGCCTGAGCAACACCGGCGCGGAGACCACGCCGCTCATCGCCGGCGGTGCCGTCCTCCTCGCAGCAGGTCTGGCCGCCATGGCCGTCGCCCGGAAGCGCCGCCAGCAGGCGTAAGCACTCGCGCGATCACACGCGCACCTGCATCACCGTTCCACCGCATCACAGCGAACAGCCGAACGGCCTCGCACCCGACCTGCACCGGTCGGCGTGCGGGGCCGTTCGTCGTTCACGCCCGCCGTACCGGCCCCCCAGCGGCTGCAGGGATGTTCACAACTCAGGACGGCCTCGGCGCGTCGGGGCCCGCGGGCGGCGCGTCGCGGCCGACACGCCGCATCGCTCCTGAGTTGTGAACACCCCGACATGTGGTGGCCGGCGCTTCCATGGTCAGGCGACGCTCGACGCCGCCCGGATCACGGCGGCCAGCGTCGCCGCAAGGACGGAGTCGTCGATGCCGACCGCCCAAGCATCGCGCCCACCCGCTCGGTACTCGAGGTACGTCGCGGCCTGACTCGCCGCCCCCTCACCCAACGACTGCTGCGTGAGACCGAGGACCTCGATCGGCCGACCGACCGATGCCAGAGCCGCCACGAGCGCATCGACCGGTCCGATGCCGACACTCGCATGCTCCGTCGTCACGCCGTCCACTCGGATCTCGAGCTGCGTCGACTCAGCGCCCGCCACATCCTTCGAGGCGGACCACCCGATGAGACGCACAGCCCGTTCGGAGACAGACCCGTCCGCGCCACCCACGATGCTCGCGCTCCCAGCCACATCCGTTCCGTCATCGCCATCCGATCCCGCAGCAACATCTGCTTCCCCAGCGGCGTCTGCTCCGACATCGACGCCCATGCCGCCATCGACATATGCCTCGCGGAAGATCGCCAACAGCTGCTCAGCGGTCACTTCCTCCCCCGAACCGTCGGTGACCGCCTGAACGCGCTTCGAGAAGTCGATCTGCAACCGTCTCGGCAGATCCAGCCCCGATGCGGTCTCCAGCAGGTACGCCATGCCGCCCTTCCCGGACTGGCTGTTCACGCGGATCACTGCGTCATAGCTGCGCCCGACATCGGCTGGATCGATCGGCAGGTATGGCACCTCCCAGCGATGCTCGCGCTCGGAGACCCCTGCCGCCGCGGACGCGGATCGGTGCGCGGCGAAGCCCTTCTTGATGGCGTCCTGATGCGTGCCGGAGAACGCCGTGTAGACGAGGTCGCCGACGTACGGGTGCCGCTCGTGGATCGGCATCCGCGTGCACTCCTCTACGACCCGGCGGATGCCGTCGATGTCGGAGAAGTCGATCATCGGGTCGACGCCCTGCGCGTGCAGGTTGAGGGCGAGCGTCGCGATGTCGACGTTGCCCGTGCGCTCCCCGTTCCCGAAGATGCAGCCCTCCACCCGTTGTGCGCCCGCGAGGACGGCGAGCTCTGCGCACGCGATGCCGGTGCCACGGTCGTTGTGCGGATGCACGGACAGGATGACGCCGTCACGCCTCGCGAGGTGCGTGCTCATGTACTCGATCTGGTCGGCGTACACGTTGGGGGTCGCGATCTCGACCGTTGCGGGCAGGTTGAGGATGACGGGTCGCTCCGGACTCGCGTCCCACAGCGAGGTCATCCGGTCGCAGAGACCGAGCACGTAGTCCGGCTCGGTGAGGTTGAAGACCTCCGGCGAGAACTCGAATCGCACGTTCGGCATCCCGCCGGCGCCTCGCAGGACGTCCTCACCCCCGGCGAGGACGAGTGCCGTCAGTTCGTCGCGCGACTTCCCGAGCACGAGATCGCGCCAGCTCGGGGCTGTCGCCGCGTACATGTGGATGACGACGGGGTTCCGGATGCCCTGGATGGACTGCACGGTCCGCTCGATGAGATCGCGCCGCGCAGGAGTGAAGACGACGATCGTGACGTGCTCCGGCGCGATGTCGGTGTCGGCGATGAGGCGCACGAAATCGTAGTCGGTCTGCGATGCGGACGGGTAGCCGACCTCGATCTCCGTATACCCCATCCGCACCATGAGTTCGAAGAAGCGGCGTTTGCGCTCGGGGCTCATCGGTTCGGCGAGGGCTTGGTTGCCGTCGCGGAGATCGACGGGGACCCACAGCGGCGCGGCCGTGAAGCGGGCGGTGGGCCAGGTGCGTTCCACGAGCGGGACGTCGACCCGGTCGAACACCTCGCGGTACCGGTGGGACGGCATCCCGGAGGGCCGTTGCCGGTTCCAGGCTGGCTGCTCGGCCGGTTGCTCGGCTGGCACGGGCGGGGCGGTCGGGGCGGGCTGCTCGATCTGCTCGGTGGGAGCGATGCGAGAGGGGCTTGATGCGATGGTCATGTTCCGTGCTTTCGGTCGAGATGGTCGACCGGCGGCGTGCTTCGACTCCACGACAGGGGGCCGGTCGGATCAGGCCCTGTCGCGGCACCGAAGAAGTCGCGCGCTGAACAGCATGGAGGCTACGATAGAGCACGACAACTCCTCAGACAAGCTGAGGAGAGAAACGAGGTCGCTGTGGCAACGACGATTCGACGGAATCCGCTCACCGAACAAGTCGTCGACGCGCTCCTCGCCCGGTTGTCGGCCGGCGAATGGGCCGTCGGCGGCAAGCTCCCCGGCGAGACGACGCTCGCAGAGCAGTTCGGCATCGGCCGTTCCACCATGCGTGAAGCGATCAAGGAACTCGCCGGTCGGGGCGTCCTCGATCCGCGTCAGGGGTCCGGAGTCTTCGTGCTCACGGCGGAACCCCGGGAGGACTGGGACCGATTGCTGCTCCACGAGGGGATCGTCACGGTCGTCGAAGCTCGCACCGCGATCGAGACGGAGGCGGCCCGACTGGCGGCGGAACGACGCACGCCCGCGGATCTCCGGACGATCCGCGCAGCCCTCGCCGCGCGTGAGGCCGTGAGTCAGACCGCACGTTCGTCCGGCGCGGGCGACGACGCCTACGTCGATGCCGACACCGCGTTCCACCGCGCGATCGTCGCAGCCGCCCACAACGCCGTCCTGCTCGGGATGTTCGACGCCTTCGTGCCGCGGAGCCGCGCCGCGATGCTCGACATGCTGCGGCTGTCCCGCGATGTCCCGAAGCGCCGCGCGGACCACGACGACCACGCCGCCATCGTCTCGGCCATCCTCGGACACGATGGCGACGCGGCCGCATCGATCAGTCGTCGTCACCTCGCCGAGATCGCCGACGCCTTCCGCTGATCGCGCTCGTTCTGCCTCGCCCGCCTGCCTCCGCGCTGGCCCGACTGCCTCCGCGCTGGCCCGCCAGCCTCCGCGCTCGCCCGACTGCCTGCCTCACCTCCTGCCGGACTCCGGGCGGGTGTGTTCACAACTCAGGACGACCCCGGCGTGTCGCGACCCAGCCACGGCGCGTCGCCACCGACACGCCGCATCGCTCCTGAGTTGTGAACACGACGGGCCTGCGCGACGGGCCCGGGATCACCAACCGGAGGTGCCTGGACCGCCCTTGAACGGACCGACGATGTTCGCCGTCGCCCAGCCGCCGTAGAAGTCGCCCTCCTGCGGCACGACCCGTTCGCCGTCGACCTCGCACGAGTGCATCCGACTGGGGTAGATCGCGATGCGCCCCTCCAGGATCTCGAAGCCGCGGGTCGGTCGCGGGTACGTCCAGCCGGCGCGATCCGCGACGACGGCGTCCGGGCCGGGGCCGGATCGCACGTCGAAGTAGTTCGCCTCGCCCTTGAACTCGCACCAGCTCGAACCGTGCGTCGGCACGAGTGTTCCGGGTGCGAACGCGGAGATCGGCAGGTAGTAGACGGGCGGATGGCTCGTCTCGAGCACACGGACGGCATCGGTCGTGTCCACGATCACCGTGTCGCCGAGGCGCACGACGATGCGCTCCGACCTCGCCTCGACGCGCGGCGGCCGCGGGTAGTCCCAGACGGACTCCTGCCCGGGCTTCGGCGGGACGGGGATCGGGCGGCGTGAGGATCGCATCCGCCCAGCGTGGCCCTGTTTGCTGGGATCGCGCCGTGCGAGCGTGAGACGCGTGTGTTCACAACTCAGGAGCGTTTCGGCGTGTCGGGGCCTCCGGGCGGCGCGTCGAGCCCGACACGCCGCCGGCGTCCTGAGTTGTGAACGGTCAGTCGAGGACGGCGGCCGTCGCCTCGATCTCGACGAGCTGGTCGTCATATCCCAAACAGGCGACGCCCATCAGGGTGGATGGGGCGTCGTGCTCACCGAAGGCGTCACGGACGACGTCCCACGCCTCGACGAGATCCGCCTGCTTCGACGACGCGACGAGCACACGCGTGCTGATGACGTCGTCGATGCGCGCACCCGCGGCGGCGAGCGCGACGTGCAGGTTCTCGATGCACTTCTGCGCCTGCGCCGTGACATCGCCGACGCCCGCCGTACTCCCGTCGGCGTTCAGCGGGCACGACCCGGCGAGGAAGATGTACCGGCTGCCGGCCGGCGCGGTCGCGGCATACGCGTACTCGGCGGCATCGGACAGTTCGGTGGATCGGATGAGGGAGACAGCGGTCATGTGCGGCTCTTTCGTGAGTCGGGCAGGATCAGCCTCCACCGTATCGATCCCGGCTGGGCGCCCGGTCGCCGAGCCGCCCGGTCACTGAGCCTGTCGAAGTGCAGACACCAGCAACACCCTTCGACAGGCTCAGGGACCGGAACCTTCCGGACACTGACAGTGCCCTTCGACAGGCTCAGGGACCGGAACCTTCCGGACACTGACAGTGCCCTTCGACACGCTCAGGGACCGGGACGCGCGACGGCTGGGAGCACGGTCAGTCGGCCACCTCGAGGTTCGTCGCGGACCACTGCACGGCCGTCACGGCGGGCTCGTGCACGACCCGTTCGATGGCGCGTTCGAGCGCACGGTCGTCGCGACTCGACGAGGTGAGCGTCGCCACGATGACCACTCCGGCATCGGTGTCCGTCGACGTCACCGATTGCACGGTGAACTCGTCGCGGTGCACGGCGTCGAAGACGAGTGCGCGCACGGTCGCCTCGGCGTCTTCCGGGCAGCGCACCGTGAACTCGTAGGAGACGGGTGGGATCTCCCGGCCGACGTTCGACGATCCACGATCGAGGAGTCGTCCCATCGGCCGGAGGAAGGTGTTCGCGAGGATGATCGCGGCGGTCCCTGCGATGGCGACGAGGTACGAGCCCGTCCCGGCGAGAGCGCCGACGGCGGCGGACGCCCAGAGGGTCGCCGCCGTGTTGAGTCCGGAGATCGACGGACCGCGCTTCATGATCACGCCGGCGCCGAGGAAGCCGATGCCGGACACGATCTGCGCGGCGACACGAGTCGGGTCGCCCCCGCCGAAGCTGTAGGCACCGAGGAGGACGAAGAGCGTCGCGCCGAGGCTCACGAGCGCGTTCGTCCGGAGGCCCGCGGTTCGGGCGCGCCACTGCCGTTCGAAGCCGATCGCTGCTCCGAGGAGCAGGCCGAGGCCGATGCGCAGGATCATGTCGAGGATGTCCATGATGATGCCCTTCCCAGGGGTCGTGACCCGCCGATGCAGCTGCATCGAATGCGGATCGAATGGAGATGGGATGTGACGCACGGGCGGGACGCCGTCGCAACGACGCCTCGCCCGTGAGGCACTGCGGAACCGTTACAGCCAGCTGCCGAACTTCTTGATGAACACGGTCTTCACGAGCTGCGTCAGCACGCAATACGCGGCGAGCGTGACGATCAGGAACGGGAAGTACGTCCATGGAAGCGGCACGAGGCCGAGCGCCTGACCGAAGCCGCTGAACGGCAGGACGAGTCCGAACACGCACACCGCGCCGGTCGCCAGGAGCACGGGCAGGCTCGCCCGCGATTGGATGAACGGGATCTTCTCGGTCCGCAGCATGTGCACGATGAGCGTCTGCGAGATGATCGACTCCACGAACCAGCCCGACTGGAACAGGGCCGCGTGCTCCGGCGAGTTCGCGGCGAACACGAACCACATGAGCGCGTAGGTCGAGATGTCGAAGATCGACGAGATCGGCCCGATGAAGATCATGAACCGGGCGAGCGACTTCGCCTCCCACTTGCGCGGCTTCTTCAGGTAGTCCTTGTCCACCTTGTCCCACGGAAGCGTGAGCATCGAGAGGTCGTAGGTGAGGTTCTGCACGAGCAGAACGATGGGGATCATCGGGAGGAACGGCAGCATCGCGCTCGCCACGAGGACGGAGAACATGTTGCCGAAGTTCGACGACGCCGTCATCTTGATGTACTTCATCGTGTTGGCGAAGGTGCGTCGTCCCTCGACGACGCCGCCTTCGAGGACGGTGAGGTCCTTCTCCAGCAGGATGATGTCTGCGGACTCCTTGGCGATGTCGACCGCCGTGTCCACGGAGATGCCGACGTCGGCCGCACGCAGCGCTGCGGCATCGTTGATCCCGTCGCCGAGGAAGCCGACGGTCTGGCCACCGTCGCGCATCGCTTCCACGATCCGTGCCTTCTGCAGCGGGTCCATCTTCGCGAAGACGGTGCTGCGCAGGGCGAGTTCGGTGAGCTCGTCCTGGTCGAGGGCGTCGATCTGGGAGCCGAGGACGATCTCGCCGACGTCGATGCCGACGGTCCGGCAGACGGTCGCAGCGACGAGTTCGTTGTCACCCGTGATGACCTTCACCTGCGTGCCGTGGCGTTCGAGGGAGGCGATCGCGTCCCTCGCCGATGCCTTGGGCGGGTCGAGGAAGGAGAGGAACCCGACGAGGGTCATCTCCGTCTCATCGGCCGTGCTGTAGACGTTCGGGTCGACGCCGTCCGCGCCCGCCGCGCCCAGCGTGCCGTCAGCGTCGTCCTGCATGTCGGCGGTGATGGACCTGGTCGCGACCGCGAGCACGCGGAGTCCCATCCGGTTCTCCTCGGCGACGAGATCGGCGATCTCGGCCAGTCGCTCCGGGGTGAGCGGGGCGGTGCGTCCGGCGGCGCCGAGCTTCACCTGCTCCGTCGTGCAGAGGGCGAGCACCTCTTCGACGGCGCCTTTCGTCACGATGAGGTGCGACAGTCCGTCATCGAGCACGACCGACATCCGGCGGCGCACGAAGTCGAACGGCATCTCGTCGACGAGCGTGTACTCGGCCGTGATCCGCTCCAGCTCACCCGGGCCGGCGACGTCGAGGATCGCGCCGTCGAGCAGGTTCCGCAGCCCCGTCTGGAAGTGCGCGTTCGCTGCCGCGAGGCCGAGCGTCGTCTCGCTCGAACGGCCGAAGACGTTGATGTGCCGCTCGAGCACGATGCGGTCCTCGGTGAGCGTGCCCGTCTTGTCGGTGCAGAGCACGTCCATCGCCCCGAAGTTCTGGATGGAGTTCAGCCGCTTCACCACGACCTTCCGTTTCGCCATGAACCGCGCGCCCTTCGCGAGGTTCGCGGTGACGATGAGCGGCAGCATCTCCGGGGTGAGACCGACGGCGACGGACACGGCGAAGAGGAACGCGGAGCCCCAGTCCTTCGTGAGGCCGTTCACGATGAACACGATCGAGACCATCACGACCATGAATTGGATGAGCACGATGCTCACCTTGCGGATGCCGCTGTCGAAGCTCGTCTCCGGGCGCTTGCCGACGATCGACGACGACATCGAACCGAAGTAGGTCCGCTGCCCGGTGGCGAGCACGATGGCCGTGCCCGATCCGCTGACGACCGACGTCCCCATGAAGCCGAGGTTGGTCGCTTCGAGGAGCTCGGTGTCTTCCAGGCCGGTGGACTGCTGCGCGGATTTCTCCGACGGCAGGGACTCCCCCGTGAGCATCGACTGGTTGATCTGCAGATCCTTGGCGCGGACGATGAGCACGTCGGCCGGGATCATGTCGCCCGCTGCGAGCTGGATGACATCGCCAGGGACGACCTGCTCGATGGGGATCTCCCGCGTGACCGGGACGCCGCCGTGGGAGCGGGTGACGGCGGTCGTCGTTCGGACCATCGCGAGCAGCGCCTCGGCGGAACGGCCGGTGCTGTACTCCTGCCAGAAGCGCAGGAGCACGCTGACGAGCACCATCGTGCCGATCGTGATGACGCCCTCGTACGACGGTCCTTCGGCAGGGTCAGCGAAGACGACATCGGTGAAGTAGATGATCGTCACGAGGAACAGCAGGATGAGGATGAACGGGTTCGCGAACGTCGCGAGGAGTTGCACGACGGCGGGCGCCGGCTTGCTGTGGTCGACGATGTTCGCGCCGACCTCGTCGAATCGCCGCTCGACGGTCTCGGGGCTCAGCCCGATGAGCTCGGTTCCGTCCCGGCCGACGTCGAATCGGCGGACGGTGTCGGCGACAGGTGCGTTCGCCGCGGTGCGGAGGACGCTCCGCTGCGTGGTGTCGAGGAGAGTCTTGCGGGTGTCGGCGCGCTGCTTCGAGCCGCGGCCCTTCCCCCGGCGGGGGCTCATGCCCGGTGGTGCGATCGTGTTCGTGGACAGGTCCGTCAGAGGGCCCGTCAGGTGGCGGATGGTGTTCATGGTCGTCTCCGAAACTGTGATTCGGGCGCGCCGGAGGCAGGGCGAACGGCCCTGTCCCGATGTCGGTTTCGACGACGATCGTGATGACTGCCGTGAGAACCGCTTCGATGACGGGGTGTTCGCCCATGCTGGGTGCGCCGGATCGGCTGCATGTGCTGGGTGCAGCCGCGCGCCACGGACGTGTCGGGTCAGCGCTCCGGAACCTGCCGACGCCGCCCGACGCAGCGCTTCAGGCGCGGTGTGTCAGTGGCGGTTCAGGCGGCGGGACGAGGAGCGGGACCCGTGCTGTCGTGGCGACGCGGCAATCGTGAATGTCCGTCTTCCATCGCAGGTCACCTCCTCGGTTCGTGTTCCGCATTCGCGGCGAACGCCGCACACAGCTCGTCGCGATCCGGGCACGGCGACAGGGTCCGCTGGAAACGGACGGTGCAACCGACATCGGATTCGCGACACCTCCACGTAAGAGCTTCGACTCTGCACGACGTAATCCTTCGGGAACCAGTCCTTCGGGAAGCCACTTGGGGTGACCCCTTAAGCCGGGGAAACCTGTCCTGATCTTGGGCGTCTCTCGACGTCGTCAGATCAGTGGCCTGTATTCGTGCAGGAACCTCGCCTAACAAGGTGCTGCGTGCACGACCATACACCCGGCTCGGCGGTGCGGCAAACCCGCGCTGGCCGCGCCTCGCTCCGGTTGCGGGAGGCCTGCCGGGAGGCCCTGCCCGGGAGGAGGAGAACCGCTCGGCAGAAGGACGGTTGACGCGATCCGATCCTCCTGTCGCGCGGTGTTCCTTCCCTCGTGCAGCGAGAGCGGGACGGGGGTGAGCGGCGCGGGTGGCGCGGGTGGCGCGGGTAGCGCGGGTAGCGTCAGCGGTGCGCGAGCCAGAGCGCCGTCGTCGCGAGCACGACCGTCAGCGGAGCGGCGAGCAGCCCGAGGAGGATGTAGCGCCCCCACCCGAAGCGCACGTTGAGCGAGTGCAGGCGCGCGTGCCAGAGAAGCGTCGCGAGCGATGCCCACGGGGTGATGAGCGGTCCCGCGTTGACGCCGATGAGGAGCGCCGCGAACCGGAGCGGGTCGCCCGCGACGGGTTCGAGTGCGAGGTAGGCCGGGAGGTTGTCGATGGCGTTGGCGCTCAGCGCTCCGACGCCCGCGAGCTGGAGGAGGCTCGGCAGGTCGTTCCCCGTGCCGGAGATCGTCGTGAGGAGCGTGCCGAGTCCGAGCGAGTGCGCCGCTTCGACCACGAGGAAGAGGCCCGATGCGAGGAGCACCAGTTGCCAGGGCAGGAGCCCGAACCGGAGCGCAGACGGGCGACGGACGAGGAACACGATGCCGAGCACGACGGCGCCGCCGAGGGCCGGGATCCAGACCTCGAGCCCGGAGACGAGCAGTGGCAGGAGGCAGACGACCACGATCGCGCTCGCGACGAGCAGCACGCGGTCGCCGCCCTGAGACGGCGACCCGCCGTCCGTCGACTGAGCCCCACTCCCCACCTCCGGTCCGTGGCCCCCGCCCGCCGGCCCCTGAACCCCACCCCCCGGTCCCTGAGCCTGTCGAAGGGCGTACCGACCAACGAGCTCCTTCCGGAACACCACGAACAGGATCGCCGCCGGCACGATCACCGCGACCACGGCGGGCGCCGCCATGAGCCCTGCGAACTCGGCAGGGCTCGGGCCGTCGAGCGCATGCTGCGCGAGGAGGTTCGTGAGGTTCGAGACCGGCAGCAGGAGCGACGCGGTGTTCGCCATCCACACGGTCGTCAGCGCGAACGGAATCGGCGACACCCCGACGTGTCTCGCGAGGAGGACGACCACCGGGGTCAGGAGCACGGCGGTCGTGTCGAGGGACAGGAACACGGTGCTGACCACGGCGAAGCCGAGGACGAGCAACCAGAGGACCCACGTGCGTCCACGACCCCACGACGCCGTCTGCTCGGCGATGAGTGCGAACAGGCCGGCTTCGGCGGCGAGTTCGGTGACGACCGTGATCACGACGACGAACAGGAGGATCGGCCACACCCGTTGCGCGATGCCGATCGCCTCATCCGCGGGCAGCACCCCGGTCGCGACGGTCACGGCGCCGATGACGAGCAGCACGCCGCCGAGGATCGCAGTACGCACGCTGTCCTTCCGACGTCGGGTCGCCTCATCGGCACTCGATCCTACGACCGCCCGTCTGCCATCGCGCGCAACTCCTTCGATCCGCCATCCGCAAACTCGACAGGCCGCGGAATTCCGGGGGCCGCGGACCGGGCGCGACACAGATCGAAGGAGTTATGCATCAGCGCGGGGCGGGCAGGGAGAGCCCGCACGTGGGGAGCGATGAGGGTGTTTACACTGCCGGGGAGCGCATCTCAAGCCCGTGCGGGCACATCGCGGCCTCAGTATCGTCGGTCACGCGAAACCTCAACATCCCGGGCGACGGCGCTCCTCAGGTACCGGCGACAGCCCGAATACCGTCGGCGTCCGGGGCTTCGCTCGAGGGCGGGCGCCCCATGTGCGCTCGTCCTCGGTGGTGCCGTCATGCCTGTGCCGATGCGTTTGTGCTGACGTGTCGGCGCGGGTGTGCCGGTCTGCGAGCCGCTGACACCCGGCTCAGACGGCCCCGGTCGCGAGTACGGAACCGCCTTCGAGGACGACCTCGAACTCGGCCCTCGCGTGCCGTTCCCCGTTGATCTGCACCTCGATGCCGTGCGTGCCGGCGTAGTGGACCCGCGTCGTCATCTGCCGGAAGCCGTGCCGTTTCCGGACGGTCGTCCGCTCGCCCGCCGCGAGTTCCACGGTCGAGAGTTTGAAGACCTTCTCGGCCAGGCCGCCGTTGCTCTTGACGTATGCGACGGCGAAGTCGATGGCGAGCCGTGCTGGCGCATCGCCGCGGTTCGCGACGGTGAAGGAGAACTCGAGTTCGCCCGGCAGGACGACCGTGCGCTCCGCGAATACGAGGTCGGACACCTCGACCCTGACGGGCTCGAAGCCGAGGAGGGCGAGGGCTCCGGGGTCCGCGCGCTTGACCAGGGTGCGAAGCGCATGGCGGACGAGCGATCGCGTGTTCGCGGCGGTCGGCGCATCGGTTCCGGGATCGGCGAGCCAGCGCCCGGCGACCTCCACGACGACATCGGCGTGTTCGCGGCTGAGATCGTTGAGGTGGTTGGCGACCGATCGACGCACGTACTCGCTGTCGTCGTGCACGAGGGCGTCGAGGATCGAAATCGTGCTCCGAGGGCTCCGGAGCAGCGCACGGACGCGGATCGCCCATGGCAGGTAGGAGCGGGTGCCCTCGCTTGCGAGTCGGCGGACGTGTTCGTCGGGCGAACCCGTCCACGCCTGGACGATGTCGAGTGCACGGTCGAGGTCGGCTTCGAGGAAGCGGCGGATGGCGAACTCGGCGGTGAGCCTGGGCGTGAGCTCCGCGAGGAGGGCCATGCCGTCTGGGAACGCGTCCGTGCTGGCATCAGCGAGCGCGAGCGTCGTCACCGTCTCGGACACGGGCCACACCGTCCAGCCTCGGAACGACGGATCGGCGATCAGCGCTCGGAAGATTCCGGCCGCGCTCGAGTAGTCGGCCGCCGCTCCTGGGGTCCTCGTCGATGCCGCCGAGGAGGAGCCGGAGGACCGACCGAGGTCCGCGATGAGCGCGGCGCTCACGAGGTCGCTGCGTTCCCGCAGGCTGAGGGCATCCAGTTCATCGGCCGACGCGGTGAGCTCGGTCCACCGGACTGCAGGCGCCGCCGTGTTCAGCCGATCGCGGAGGCCGAGAACCGCCGCCGCATTGATCAGTTCGTTCATGGCGCCCATGCGCAGCTCCTGTGGTGTCGGCCGATGCCGCTCGATCAGCGGCGCACGTGCTCGACGCTACCGGCAGGGTCCGACATGGACCGGTTCGCGACAGTCGTGGCTCCGTCTTCAGAGACAGCCGCGAGGACGGAACGAACGCGGAGGAGGCGTTGCCGCTCAGCCCGTGGGACGACCCACGTACGACGCGACGTCGCCCATGCCCCAGATGAAGTACTCGCGCACACCGGAGTTCTCGTTCGCGGCTTCGACGATGCGACCGTTCCCGAGGTAGATGGCCACGTGGTAATAGTCCCCGCCGCCGCCCCAGAAGATGAGGTCGCCGCGCTGGCGCTGGCTGAACGGGACGAGTCGACCCTGCGCCTGCATCGTGTAGTACTGGTTCGTCGCCGAGTGGGTGCCGATGCCGGAACCGTAGGCCGCACGCGTCAGGCCGGAGCAGTCCCACACGTTGGGGCCGGAACCGCCGAGCTGGTAGCCCTTACCGACCTGGGCCATCGCGAACGAGATCGCGGCCTCGACCGATGCGCCGTCCGGCGGAGGAGGAGTCGGGTCGCCGCCACCACCGTTGCCGGGATTGCTACCGCCGCCGCCGTTGCCGGGGCTCCCGCCGCCGTTTCCTGGGTTGCTGCCTCCTCCGGAACCGGGGTTGCTGCCACCCCCGTTGCCGGGCTGAGCGGCTTCTGCACGACGAGCGGCTTCACCGGTCGCGAAGTCGCGCTCCGCCTGAGCGGTCGTGTTCTTGAGGGAGGCGAGCTGCTCGTAGAGCTGAGTCGACTGCTGTTCCTGCGCGCTCACAGCGGCCTGCGCGGAAGCAGAAGCCGACTGCGCGTCGTCGTATCGAGCCTGCGCCTCGGTCTCGAGACGTTCGCGTTCCGCCTTGGCAACAGCGGCCTGATCGGTGAGCGAGGACACCTGGTTCTTGTCGGTGAGCGCTTCGCTGTAGGACTTCGTGTTGCGCTCGCTCAGCTTGTCCATCGCGGAGAGCCGGCCGAGGAGATCGTTCGATCCGCCCGCACCGAGCACGAGGTCGAGCGATGCGTCGCCGGATCCGGCGCGCGTGAGCTGGGCGACGATGGCGCCGGCACGCTGCCGGGACTCCTTGGCGCGAGCCGCGGCCTCGTCGGCCTGCTTCGTGAGAGCAGCTTCACGCGCGGTGGCCTGGTCGACGGCCTCCTGCGCCTGCCGGTAGGTCTCACCGGCGATCTGCGCTTCCTTGAACGCGGCATCGGACACGGCCTGCAGCGAGGAGATGAGCCCGGCGAGGTTCGCGATCTCCGCCTGCTTGGACGCCTCATTCGCTTTCGCGGCTTCGATGTCGTCCCAGCTCGGGTACGAGGGAGCAGCGAACGCGGGCGTCGCGCTGAAGGTGAGCGAGGCGGTCAGGATTCCCGCCGCCGCGAACATCGAGATCCAGGTGCGCTTGCGGGGCGCGCGGGAGCGACCGGCGCCCGAGGCGTCGTTCTGGAACGAGTGATCGTTGCCCATGATTCTCCGTGCCGGCGACACGATTGCTGTGTTCTCGGCGGGTCGTGGTTGCTGATGAGTCACATCAGTCACAATAGAAACTTTGACAACACTAGCCACTCCTGTGTGTTTTCACCACTCCCACGTGCCTCGAACGGGTGTCACGATTCGATGTCCCTCAGGTGTGGCGCAGGCTGGCAAACCCACGTGCTCGTCACCACGGAGGGCCTGTGGGGCCTACCCTTGGGGCCACAGGGTCACCGTGACTCACGAAGGAGACCGGCCATGGCAGACAAATCCCCCAAGAAGAGTTCCGCGAAACAGGCCCCGGCGAAGTCGCTCAAAGAGAAGCGCGCCGACAAGAAGGCGAAGAACGGTTCGCGCGGAGACGGCGACGCCGTCACCAACGTCAAGAACCGCTGATTCGTCCCCACGATTCACCGGAACGGCCCCGGCCGCCCAGCTCAGCTGGTGCGGACGGGGCCGTTCTGTGTCTCTGAGGGATGAGCCGGGTCAGGGCTGGGGAGGATTCTGCTGCGGTGGCGCGACGGGCTGCTGCTGCACCGTCTGCGAGCCGGGCTGCGCGCCGGGATGCGCGCCGGGCTGCTGCTGTGCGATCGGCTGCCCCCACGGCTGAATCGGCACGACGGAGGCCGGGGCCTCCTTCGGCGGGCCGGCCGAGAACGTGCCGGTCGCGACCAGCCAGACGACGAGCGCGAGCGGGACGATCCACCCCGACCAGCCGAGGATCGTCGCGTTGACCGTGTCGACCCGCTCGCCCGCCATCGCGAAGAGGAACGAGAATCCGGCCGCCGCGTTGAACGCCCCGTGGGCGAGCGCCGCAGGCCACACGGATGCGGATCGCAGTCGCAACCAGCCGAACACCGCCCCGATGAGGATGCACATGCCGGCCATCATGAGGACGCCGAGCCACCCCGGCGCGTACGGGTAGTTGTAGCCGAGCAGGAGGAGCGGTGCATGCCAGACGCCCCAGATCACGCCGGAGAGGATGATGGCGCGCACGTTGCCGAGCGGGAGGAGCTTGGGCAGCAGGTAGCCTCGCCAGCCGAGTTCCTCGCCGAGTGCCGGGACGGTGTTGATGACGGCGCCGATGACGACGTTCAGGAGTTGAGCGGCGAGGAGCGCCCAGATCGGGATGCCGAGGGCGGGCGCGTTCAGCGCCGCGAGCTGCGCATCGATCACGACTTGGAACGCGGACAGGTGCACGAAGTCGGCCGGATAGACACCGAGCAGGGCGCCGATCGGCACGGCGATCAGGACGAGCAGGATCGGCACCACGATCGCGAGGCCGAGCGAGGAGAGGAACCGCGGCGCGCGACCGAGCGGCCAGAGTCCCAGCTCACGCGGGATGGACGGCGGACGGCGCACGAAGCGGACCACGATGAGCGCGGCGATCGCCGGAGTCGCCATCATGCAGACCGCGATGAAGCCGAACCAGGGGTTCGCGAGTCCGCCGTCGAGGTAGAGGGGCAGGGCGACGAGCCAGGCGAGCGCGTAGGCGATGACGAGGAAGACGACGATCGGACGCCATTCCACGCGTTCCCGGTGCGCTTCGATCCACTGCCGGTGCGCTTCAGCGCGGCGGTAGCGCTCCGCATCGCGTTCGGCCTTGCGGACGTTCACAGCCCACTGGGCCTGCCACTGCGCCTCCTGTTCTGGCGTCAATGGCGGATGCTGCGGCTGGCCGGAGCCCGGCTGCGGCACTGCCGGCTGCTGCACGGGCGACGGCACCGGCTGCTGCACAGGCGACGGCACCGGCTGCCCCATCGGCGCCCACGGCTGCGTGTTCGGATCCTGCTGATTCCCCCTGGACGGTTCCATCCGTCAACCCTGCCGGGTCCGCGCCACGATCGCAATGCGACGTCGACCACCGCGCTCTGCTCGACCGACGCGCCGGGCGCAGCTCACTCCGGCGCCGGCTGCTCCTCTGACCAGCGCGCGGACTCGCCGGAACGGATGATCTCGAGGAGGACCCCGCGGAGCACCTCGTGATCCGTGATGGTCGGGAAGACGTCGGCCTCGAGTCGGTCGGCGGTCTTCCAGACGCGCTTGCCGTCATCGGTCCGGCTCACGACGTGCCGGCGGCGGTCATGCGGGTCGGCGACGCGCTGCACGAGGCCGTCGCGCTCCAGCCGGTCCAGGGTGCGCGACATCGTCTGGTTCTGCACGCGCGCGCGGCGGGCGAGCTCCTTCTGGCTCGTCGGGCCGTCGTCGAGGAGGTGGAGGACGATGAGGCCGGCGTGCGTCACACCGATCTGTTCGAGCGCGCGCAGCCAAGTGTGCTCGACGAGGCGGGAGGCCATCGAGAGCAGGCGGCCGGTGGGCCATTCGGTCATCGGATCACGCTGTTCGGTCATCGCCTCGCGGCGTTCGTCGTCTGACGCATCACCCTGCGCGTCGAACGCGGAACCCGCTGCATCCATGGCACCAATGTAGTCCCTCGCGCAGTCCCCGGCCCGCCCGGGGCGACAGCTCGGGCGGCCTGCGGATACCGCCGCGAAGCGTGCCACTGACGACGGTTTCCTCCTCGAAACCGTTCCCGACCCCCAGAACTGGGGGGTGAATGCCCCCAGGAGTGGGGGAATCAGTCGCGGACCGTCGTCCCTAAACTCGAAACACATTCATGGGGGACGCTGATCTCGGTTTCGAGGTCCGGGCGCCGTCGGGTACCCGGCCGACGACGCACTCCCCCGAGCGCCCGAACGCTCGCACCCGCATCACAGCAGCCGATCCGTCTGTCGACGCATCGAACAATTGGACACCAGCCCCATGACGACGCACCCGAATCGCCGTCGGTTCACCCGATGGCAGAACCCGAACACCCTGCCGTCCGTCACCTCGCCCGCGACCGTTCCGACGGCATCATGAGCACCGAGGTGAAGGACAAGTTCCAGCTCGCCGGACCGATCACGATCGGCCGCCGCAAGCAGGCCTCCTTCGTCGCACCCTCGAGCGTCGCGTCGGCGCCGGCCGTCAAGTCCCTCACCCAGCGCGAGTGGGCGCTGCGCTACCGGATGCGTCTGCTCGTGAGCGACAGCGTCATCGTCGTCGGCGCCATCCTCACCGCGTTCGCGTTCCGCTTCGGCATCGACGGCACCCTGCCCGACTTCGCGCAGGACCGCTACCTGCTGCTCTCTGGCCTCATCGTCGCCGTCTGGCTCGTGTTCCTCGCGAGCACACGCTCACGTGACGCCCGCATCCTCGGCTCAGGCGTGACCGAGTACCGCCGCGTCGTCAACTCGAGCGCGTTCGCGTTCGGCATCCTCGCGATCACCTTCCTCATCCTGAAGGTCGACATCGCGCGCGGCTTCTTCATCCTCGCCCTGCCGATCGGCACCCTCGCGCTCCTCGTGGAGCGGTGGTTGTGGCGCAAGTGGCTCGTCGCCCAGCGTCGCGCCGGAACCTACCTCGCCCGCGCCGTCGTCGTCGGCAAACGCGATGACGTCGAGTACGTCATCAAGCAGATCACCGACCGGCACAGCGTCAGCTACGACATCGTCGGCGCGTCCGTGGTCGATGAGGACCTCCCGCACCCCATCGCGACGGCCCGCCGCCAGGTGCCCGTCGTCTCGCACGTCGACGGCGTCGCCCAGGCCGCGGCCAACCTCAGCGCCGACGCCGTCATCATCGCCGGCCCCGTCGAAGGCGGCAGCGACTACGTCCGTCGCCTCGGCTGGGACCTCGAGGGCACCGCGACCGAACTCGTCCTCGCCGCACGACTGACCGATGTCGCGGGTCCCCGCATCCATTTCCGTCCCGTCGAGGGCCTCCCGCTCATCCACGTGGAGATCCCGCAGTTCGAGGGCGGGCACCACATCCTGAAGCGTGCGCTCGACGTCACGCTCACGACCATCGGGCTCATCGTCATCGCCCCGTTCCTCGCGATCATCGCGTTGCTCGTGAAGCTCGACAGCCCCGGCCCGGCCATGTTCGCGCAGGAGCGCGTCGGTCGGAACGGCGAGCGGTTCACGATGTACAAGTTCCGCTCCATGGTCGTGGACGCCGAGACCGCTCTGCCAGAGCTGCTCCAGCAGAGCGAGGGCAACGGGATGCTCTTCAAGATGAAGAACGACCCGCGCGTCACCCGCGTCGGTCGTGTCCTCCGCAAGTTCTCGCTCGACGAGTTCCCGCAGCTCTGGAACGTCCTCACGGGCGACATGAGCCTCGTGGGACCGCGCCCGCCGCTCGTTCGCGAGGTCGAGGGCTACGAGCGCGATGCGCATCGCCGTCTCCACATCAAGCCGGGTCTGACCGGCATGTGGCAGGTGAGCGGACGGTCCGACCTCAGCTGGGAGGAGAGCGTCCGCCTCGACCTCTACTACGTCGAGAACTGGTCCATCACGGGCGACCTCATGATCCTCTGGCAGACCGTGAAGGTGGTCCTTCGGCCGGTGGGGGCGTACTGATGTCGCGGGCGATGGGGGCGCCACGGCTCGTCGGATCAGACGAAACCACTGATTCGACGCAACATTCCGTCACGATTTCCGCAGGATTCGCTCAAGGAGCGGGCAATTTTCCGACGTCCTCCATCGTGTCCGCCAAAAAGAGGACAAACCCCCTTCCGGCGGGTGAATCGGTCGGATACAGTAACGACTGTCACCGCGACCCGGTGCACCCCGAAGCCATACGCGTACCCGACGCGGCGGAGGACGTTCACCGGCTCGATGACGCTTGCCGCACACCCGAACCTGCTCCTGCGACCGCAACCGACGCGCACCTACCCGATGTGCTCCGGAAGCGGACGGCGCCTCACCCCGAACGCGCCGGCAGCACCCGAGCGAGCCGTGCGGCGAGCGCCATCGACGTGATGCACCGGCACACCGCCGACCATCCGACACGCACCACCCGGCAGAACCCTCGCCGGACACACGCCACGACCTGCCGACCCGAAATCACCGCAGGTCCATTCGGCGAACCCGACATGAGAATACAAGGACAGGCATGACCCGAACTGCCCCCGTCACTCACTTCACACCGCCACGGTCCACCGAGCCGCACCCGACAGACGCGTACTCGGAGATCGTCTCCCGCCTCGCCGGCGCGCAGAAGAAGCGCACACGTGGCGCTCCCGCGTACTCGGTGTACGTCAACCGGAAGGTCGGACGCTACCTCGCAGCCGCCGCGTACAAGCTCGGACTCACGCCGAATGCCGTCACAGCGATCAGCGCGGTCTTCACGTTCAGCGGCATCGCCATGCTCGCGATCCTCCCGCCGACCTGGTGGCTCGGCGTCGCGGTCTGGTTCGCGCTGGCCCTCGGCTACGCGCTCGACTCCGCCGACGGCCAGGTCGCCCGCCTGCGCGGAGGCGGTTCACCGTCCGGCGAGTGGCTCGACCACGTGATCGATGCGACGAAGATCTCGACGCTGCACCTCGCCGTGCTCGTGACCGCCTACCGCTTCTTCGACCTCCCGAGCCAGGCTCTCCTGTTGATCCCGATCGCGTACACGGTCGTCGCAGCGGTCGCGTTCTTCGCGATCATCCTGAACGACCAGCTGAAACGCGTCTATGGAACCGACACCCCGGCACCGAACGGCCACAGCACCCTGCTGCGTTCACTCCTCGTCATCCCCACGGACTACGGCTTCCTCTGCATGATCTTCCTGCTGCTGGGATCCCCGTACCTGTTCTTCGCCGTCTATACCCTCATGTTCGTGGCGAACAGCGGTCATCTGCTGCTCGCGTCGATCAAATGGTTCGGCGACATGGGACGCCTGGGCGCCGATGTGGAGCACCCCGCCCCGGCAGTCATCCGATCTTGAGCGCTGTTGACGACACAGCGACGATGACCGACACCGGAACGCCCCCGACGACCGCTGACCAGGTCGACGACACGACGAGGAAGCAGACGTTCCGCATGGGTGACGCACACACGGGCACCGTGCTCTTCGCCAACCCGTCGCCGGACGTGTACGGGTCAGACCTCCAGATGCTGGAGTCGATCGAGGGGCTTGTCGAGGGCGGATACCGCGTGGTCGTCGCTCTGCCTCGCGACGGCAAGCTCGTCCCGAAGCTCCGATCCAGGGGAGCCGAGGTCCTCTTCGTCCCGTTCCCGGTCCTCCGACGCGCGAATGCATCGGCCGGCGGCGTCGCCTCGCTCGCCTTCGACGGCCTCCGTTCGATCCGGACCCTCCGTGGCGTCATCCGCAGTGTCAAGCCGGATGTCGTCTACGTCAACACGGTCACCCTCCCCTGGTGGCTCATCGCCGCACGACTCAGCGGGGTGCCGGCCGTGTGCCACGTGCACGAGGCCGAGACCACCGACGGACGGCTCGTACGGTTCGCGCTCAACGCGCCTCTCGGGTTCGCCAACGCGCTCATCGTCATCAGCAGAGCATCGCTCGAGGCCACGTGCGGCGCCGCACCGGGCCTCGCACGCAAAGCACGACTGGTCTTCAACGGGGTCCCGGCGCCGGAGGTCGAACCGACCGCGCTGCCGATCGGCGCCGAGCCGCATCGACTCGCCGTCGTCGCCAGACTCTCGCCGCGGAAAGCACCGCACGTCGCGCTCGACGCCGTCGGCCTATTGCGCACGGCCGGTCGTGACGTGCGCATCGACGTCTGCGGGAGCCCGTTCGCCGGCTACGAGTGGTACGAGGAGGAACTCCGCGAGCGAGCCGAGCAGCACGACCTCCGCGGCGCCGTCACGTTCACGGGGTACGTCTCCCCCATCTGGCCCGCCCTGGAGCGCGCGCACATCGTCGTCGCACCCTCGCTCCGCGAACCCTTCGGCAACGCCGTCGTCGAAGCGCAGCTCGCACTCCGGCCCGTCGTCGCCTCTGCAGCGCTCGGCCACCTCGAGACCATCCAGGACGGCGACACCGGACTCCTCGTGCCGCCAGGCGACGCACAGGCCCTCGCAGACGCCATTGCGACGATCCTCGACGACGCTGAGCTCGGAGCGCGTCTCGCCCGCAACAGCCGGACCGCCGCGCTCGCGCGTTTCGGCGTCACCCGCTACCGCGCAGAGATCATCTCGGTGATCGAATCGGTCCGACTCGTGCGGCGCTGACGCGACTCCTCGATCTGAACGCGCTGAGCGGCCACTCGGGATCCGGGTGGCCGCTCAGGCGTTCAGACGTGGTCGGCCGCGCTCACGCGACCGGCCTGCTCAGACGGAACCGAAGTACTCGTCGACGAGGGTCTTCGTGCTGTGGATGTTCTGACGGCTCGACGCACCGAACACCATCGACTCGATGTTCGGCTGAGCGGAGAGCCATTCGATCGCTTCGCGCGGAGGGATCGCCCCTGAGGCGAACACGGACATCGCGACGGCTCGGAACTGACGCTCCTCAAGCACTCGACGGTACTCGCCGAGGCCGCCGGACATGCGGAAACCGATCTTGTTGATGTTCGAGCAGACGATCGGATTGACGATCCCGCTGTCGTCCAGAACGTCGAGGAGCAGCGGCAGGTTCATCGTGATGTACCCCGGCTCCGCGCCGTATCGTGTGCGGACGTGCTCCTCGAAGATCGAGAACGCGTCGCGGAAGCCGAGGCCGAGGAGCAGGTCGACCACGACGTTCTGCAGCCAGATCACGGGAGTGCGCACGCCACGGAACATCGCCATCTCGGCATCGACGAGGAGCGTGATGAGCCCCTCGACGTCCTTCTTCGCGAAGGCCTTGCCGCCGCGGAGCGCCGCATTGACGAGGCCCTCCTCCGGGAGGAACCGCCGGACGGCTCCGAGCATCCCGTTCTCCGTCACCGCGTCGGCGTACTTGTGCGCGTACGGCATGCACGGGTAGAAGGCGAAGTCGGCGTACGTGACCTGGTCGGCGCGGACCCGCTCCGCGATCTGGGCGATGCGGTCGTGCGTCGTGCACATGAAGGTGGTGATGCCCTCGTCGACGGCGACGTCGAGGACGTCCATCACGGCATCGAGGTCCTGGAACCGCATCGCCTGAGCGCGCGCCTTCTCCTCGGACATGTGGTTGACGCCGAAGAACTGGTTGTCTCCGAACAGGAGCCTGGGCATCCGGACCGCGGCGTCCTCGGCGGCGGTCGTCTGCTGCACGTTCACGCCTTGCGCCATGAGAAGCCCTTCTTCGCAGCCGGCTTGACCGGTGCGGTTGCTGTTGCGGCGCGCGTCGACGGTCCGGCCGCCGCGTCGATGGTGAGGAGTTCGAGGACGCGGTCCGTCGCGGCTGCGCTGCTGAATGAGTTGGTGCCCTCGACGGCGCCGTCTGCGACGCGGTGCACGAAGTGGTCGAGCTGGGCGCTGTACTCCTCGCCGCGCAGGTAGTACCAGACCTCCTCCGTCAGCTCGGTCGTGTACTTCACGTTCCACCCCGGTGCATAGCCGTCGATCTCGGGGGCGGTGTCGCGCAGATACACCTGGCACTCCTGACGGTCCGCGTGGATCCGGCCGGCGGTGCCGGTGATCGTGATCATCGTCGTCATCTTGCGGAACGACTCGTCAGACCAGTTGACCGACAACTGCGCACTGACGTTGCCGTCGAAGAAGAGCGTCGAGAACACCTCGTCCTCGGTGTGCTCGGAGAAGACGCTGCCGAGCACGGTGCCTCCCACGCCGATCGGCTCACCCGCGTACCAGGTGAGCAGGTCGACCGGATGCGCCGCATAGTCGTACAGGCACCCGCCGCCTTCGTTGCGGTTGCTCCGCCAGGTCGATCCGCGGGACTTGAGGACGACCGGGCCGTACGCCTCCGCCTGGATGTGGGTGACCCGGCCGATCGCGCCGAGATCGAGGAGACGCTTCACCTCGCGGAACGCCCCCACGAACCGGTTGTGGTACCCGACCTGGGTGACCACACCCCGCTCCGCCGCGAGAGCCGCGAGCTCATCCGAGTCGGCCGAGCTGAGGCTCAACGGCTTCTCGCAGAAGATGTGGAGACCCCGTTCGATGACGGCTTTGACCATGGGCGCGTGGAACTTCGTCGGCGTCGCGACGATGACCGCGTCGAGCTCGACCGCTTCCAGCATCGCTTCGACGGACGGGAACGTCCGCAGCCCCGTGTACTTCGACAGGACGTCGAGGATGAAACCCGTCGAATCGACCACAGCATCCACGCTCACCCCCGGGTGGGCTTTGATCATCGCGAGATGGGACAGTCCCATCTTGCCGAGACCGATGACCCCGACCCGGACGCGCTCGCCCTGCCAGTCCTTCGTGCTTCGTGCGGCTGCTTCGGCCGGCGCGGTGACGGTTTCAGACACGTGCGACATCAACTCCTCCAACGTAACTGTGCAGGACGGACTCGTACGCTCCCGCGACGTGCTCCCACGTGAATTCCTCGGCATGGCGTGCCGTGCTCGAGGCGGACAGTGCTTCCCGACGTTCCGGGCGCTCGAGCAACTCCGTGATCCGCGCGTCGGCGTCCTGGACCGTGCTGAAGTAGAGGGCTCCGTCGCCCACGACCCATCGGTTGTAGACGTTGTCGTGCGCGATGACGGCGTTGCCGGCGGCCATGGCCTCGACGAGCGACGGATTCGTCCCGCCGACGGTGTGGCCGTGCAGGTACCCGAGGGAATGGAATCGGAGGGCGGCCAGGTCGGTCGGATCGTAGACGGGGCCCACGAACTCGACCTCGTCGCTGGCCGCGTCGACGACCTGCCGGTGGTAGTCGTCGGCCTCGGGTGTGTACGTACCGAACACGGCGAGCTTGACGCCGCGTCGCTTGGAGGAGAACGCCTGAACGAGTTCGAGGATGGAGTTCTCTGGAATGGGCCGACAGATGAGCGTCAGGTAGCCGCCCGGTTCGAGGCCCAGATCCGCCACCGGTTGGATCGCAGCAGACTCGACGAGGTGCGCACCGTAGGTGATCGTCGTGAGCTTGGACCGCTTCGCCTTCTTCGCGAGGTACCGCTCGATCTCGGGGTGATCGGCGATGAGGCGGTTGCCGACCCAGCAGGCGATCCGCTCGTTCACGTACAGGATCGACTGCTTCATGAAGCCCCATCGCGCGCGCGACCACTCGATGCCGTCCATGTTGATGACGTTCGGGATGCCCTTCACACGCTGGATGACGTTGAATACCGCAGTGTTGTATCCGAACGTGAGGCACACATCGCGGAACCGCGAAGCATGTCGGATGGATTTGAGGTCGAAGAGCGACGTGCCCTTCCATCCGTCCGGGCCGACCGGGATCGTGACGCGCTCGATGCCGCGCCAGACGTCTTCGACGATCTCCCCCGAACCGTCCGACTGGCAGTACACGATGACACGCCAGCCGTGCTCGTGGAGATAGACGGCGATGTTCTCGGCGGCCGTCTCGAAGCCGCCGTATGCGGCCGGGATGCCGTGGGTGCCGAGGATGCGGACGACGGGGCGACCGGAATCGTCGAACTGATCCGTCCCCATGCGCCCGCCCTCCTCGACCTCCACATGGTCGATCCAGTCGGAACGTTCGGGCGTTCCCTGGACCTTCGACACGGGAAACGCTCGGGACATTTCCTGTGGAGTGGTCAGTAGTTTATCGCTGGAATGGGGGTCGCATGGGGGGTTCCATACCCCCAAAAACAGGGTGATTCCGGGAGCAGGTCAGCCTCACCGGACGGGAAGCCCGAGCCGCTCCAGCTGACGGACGAATGCGACGGCGGCGGCTTCTGCCGTCGCAAGCGTCTCGGCGTGACGGCGGGGCGTCGCGTTGTGTCCGTCGAAGATGTCCATGGGGTGCTGGGGGGTCGTCCGCGCGGCGGCCCCTGGCACGAGTCTGCTCCAGAGCGATCGTTGGGTCTCCGGATATCGCGCGTACCCCCGACGCGATGCGGCGAGGGCGCGCAGGGTCACGAGCGAACTCCTGTCTGGTCGCTGCAGGACATCGGAGCTGCGCACTGCGTCGGCGTCGAGCGTTCCGAGGAGCGCCTCCGCTTCGCGGAGGGTGAACGCCTTCGACGAGGCGAGCGGAGAACTCGCGACCACTGCGGCCCGCTGTGCCCGCTCGGCTGTGAGCACGAGGTCTGCCGCGGTGATTCTGGACAGGGTCGCGGCCTGCGAGCGATGGGGACCGCTGTGCACTCCATACCGGTCGGCGAGGATCTCGGACGCCTCCTCGCATCCCCGCATCCCCGCTTGGGCGCCTGTGCCTGCGCTCACGACCTGGACGTCCGCCCAGGCCGTGCGCGCGAGCTCCGACCGGATCACTCCGGCGATGAGGACGGATCTGCACACATTCGCGTGGCAGACGACGAGGATGCGACCGGGCTCTTCGCTCGACGACCCCTTGGTCGCGCCGCCCTCAGCTGGAGCCGCTTCGTTGGGTTCCTGCGCCATGTCACTCCTTCGGATCGGGGCTCAGAACGCGGCGAGCTCGGAGGTCTCTCGTCACGTACCAGAAGTTCGGGACGACCTGGCAGAGTGCGACCGCGATCGCCGAGCCGATGATCGGCCCGGCCGCGCCCAGGACCCCGATGAGCAGCCAGGACAGTCCGAGGTTCAACGGGACCATGATCACGATGGGCAGGACCTGGAACCGCAGTCCACGGGCGTCGGTCATGTACATGCCGAGCGGATACTTGGCCGACTGCATCGCGACGAAGACCACGAAGCCGACGAGCAGCCACACGTCGAGCTGGATCTTGCCGGCGGAGACGAACCCGGTGATCCACGGCGAGACGACCGCGAGTGCGCCCGCAACGGCGAGGCCGCCGCCGAGGAACCACATGACGGACTTCATCGGCGACACGATGGCTCCGTCCGCTCGCGCCTTCGCGAAGAACGGCCAGAGTGCGACGCCGGCGGCCGCGATGGTCTGCAGCACGAGTCCGAACAGCTGCATCGCGAGGTTGTACTGGGCGAGCTCATCGCCCCTCGTGAGGTGGCTGAGGAGGATCCGGTCCGTCTGCATCGCGATGGGCAGAGCCACCATCTGGGCGAGCATCGGCCAGGCCAGCCCCAACGCAGGCACGCCCTTCACCGATCGGATGCGCGGCACGTCTCTGATCGCGCGCGAGATCTGCGGCCGCAGCGCTCGTGCGGCGAGGATGAGGCAGAAGAGGGAGGCGATGCCGCTGGCGACCGCGGAGATGACGGCCAGGTAGCCGCCGACCGGGAGCGAGAGTGTGACGGCCAGGCCGACGCTCAGCAGGATGAGCGGGGACACCACGGACTGGGCCGCGACCTGTGTGCTCGCGCGCTTCAGCCCCACGAGCACTCGGGCGCCGACGGAGAACGGAAGGGCCAGTCCGAAGACCGCGAGGCAGAGGAACGCGGCGAGGTTTCCCTCATCCCCCTGCACGCCCGCACCGAGGAGCACGGGCCACCAGTCGAACCAGGTGATGAGGCCGGAGACGAGGATGAGGATGAGGCCGGCGACGATCAGGATCCGCAGCGCCGTCATGATCGACCGGCGGACGAGTTGATCCTGCTTCGGATCGTTGGAACCCGCCACGGCGTTGATGACGACCGCCGCCATGCCGAGGTCGGCGAACGGAAGCAGACTGGGGAGCGACGTCAGAAGACCGTACTGCGCGTAATCGTCCGTTCCGAAGTGCTGGATGATGAGGCGCGTCGTGATGAGACCGAGGATGCCGGACACACCCATGACGCCGACCTTCACGATCGCCGTGGATCCGACTGATCCGAGCATCCCCGTGTTCTTGCGGGTCCCGGCCGCCACCCGGCTCACGATGCGCTCCCGACGAGGAGCCAGTCCTCGGCCGCCCGTCGTCCGTCCACCGGAGGAAGCGTGGCGAGGACCGCGGACGGTTCGCGACCGTTGGACAGCGCGTCGATGACCGCCTCCGCGATCGCCTGCGGCGTCGTCGAGCCGTTGATCACCCGATGACCATTCGCTTCGAGCCAGGGGGCCAGGCCCGTCTGGTCGGTCGTGACGACGAGGCAGCCGCTCGCGAGCGCTTCGACGATCGGCAGTCCGACCTGTTCGCGCCACCCGCGGAAGGGCTGTGAAGGGAGCACCAGCACGCGTGCACGCGCGAGATCTTCCGTGATCGTGGAACGTGGCGGGTCGATGGCGACGTCGATCGACGCGTCGGCCGATGCGGCCTCGATCGCCCTGCTCTCCAGCTCGCCCTTCCCGTCGATTCGGAGTCTGGCCTCTGGCATCCGTTCCAGCACGTACGGCCACGCGTCGAGGACGAGGTCGAACCCCTTCCGTTCGCCGAGCGCTCCGAGGAAGAGCACGAGCGACCGGTCCTTGGCGTGCGTCTCGGATCCCTCCGCGCGGGGCAACGCTTCGATGAGACGCGCGTCCCCGACGGGTGTCCCGAAGACGTCCCGGTAGAGGTTCTTCGCCTGTTCGGTGCCGAACACGATGCGATCGAGACGATGCCAGACGAGGCGCGCAGCGACGAACTGCAGTCGTCGCTTGAGGCGTGAGCGCGCGTTCGCCGGTCGCGGGGCTGAGCGTGGCGGCGCATTCTCGATCGCGTATGTGACGACTGTCGTCCTCTCTGCAGGGGATCCCCGGAGGATCCGCCGCAGACGTGATCCAAGCAGCGCTGCGGCCGTGCGGGGCATGGCGGAGAGTTGCAGGGGTTCGTTCACTTCCAGGACGTCGACGTCGGTGCGGAGGAAGTAGCGGAATGCTCCCAGAACGCCTGCTCGCCTCACCTCGAGCGATGCGGCGAGCGCAGCATCGAAGTCGTACCTGGTCCGTTCGTAGAGGATCACGGAGGGCGACGAGGCCGTCGAAGCCGCGGCTCGCTCGAGGTGCGCGGTTCGGACCACTTCGTAGAGCTGGACGTGCTTCCGACGTGCCGGTGCATCAACCGGAGGCACGTCGACCGAGGGAACGTTCATCCGCGGGCCGGACCCCTCCGCCCGACCTGTTCGTCGACGATCTCGCAGAGCCCTCACGGCGAGACGGTCGCCGTCGAGCAGGCCGCGTGCGGCGGCGAGAAGCGCCCCAGGACCGGACGCGGTCAGGAACTGCCGTCGGCCTCCCTGCAGGAGGATCTCCCACGCCACGGCCGGAGCGGTGCGTCGCCAGGCCCGGATGCGGTCCTCATCGAGGAGGAGCGCCGCGAAGCGCATGCGGTTGCGGACGTTGTACTCGTAGTAGAGATTCGACTTCGCGGTCCCGGAGCGGACAGTGCCGCCATGGGATTGGGTGCCGCCTTCGTCGTGCACGACCTCGACCGTGTCGTCCACGGCGACGGTCCCGCCGACGTCCTGCACACGAGCGGAGAAGTCCACGTCCTCCCAGTACATGAAGTAGTCCGGGTGGAACCCGCCGACGCGGGTCCAGAGTTCGAGTCCGATGAGAAGGCACGCTCCGCTCAACCAGGTGCGGTACGGGCGACCGGCCAGCGACGCGCGATTCCGCAGCGAACGGATCCGGCCGTCGTCGAGTGTGAGATCCGCACCCTGGAACCACACCGTGCCGTCTGGGCGGACGATGCGTGGTGCGAGGAGCTCGAGCGGTTCGCGATCGTGCCGCTCGAGCAACGCGGCTGCGCCGTCCGTCGTGATGACGGCGTCAGGGTTGATGAGCAGGAAGACTGTGCAGCCGAGCTCCGAGGCGCGGGCCACGCCGAGGTTCATCCCGCCGCCGAAACCGACGTTCGTCGCCGGCAGTACGAGTTCCCAGCCGTGCGGAGCGGCGCGCTCCACGAGTGCAGCCCGTTCGGCATCGGAGTGGAAGCTGTCGACCACGACGACTCGGGCGCCGAGAGCGTCCACATCGAGATCGCGAAGGTTCTGTTGGATGAGCGCAGAGGACCCGAAATTGACGACGACGATGCCGAGCCGGGTCGTTCCGTCGTCGCTCATCATCGGGTCACTTCGTTGCTGCGGCGCGCTCGGCAGCGCGCTCTTCTGCTCGTTCAGCACGCTCCGCAGATCGCTCGGCGACGTGTGCGTGGGTGTGCGCCTGGTACTCGTAGCGTTCACCCGTGGCGTGCTTCACCTTGTTCAAGACCACGCCCAGCACCTTGGCGCCCGACTTGGCGAGCGAATCGAGGGTCTCCGAGAGCTGAGCACGACGGACCTGGGTCGTGTCGGCCACGATGACCGTCCCGTCCACCAGCTGGGAGAGGATCGAGGCGTCCGCCACCGAGAGCACCGGCGCGGAGTCGATGATCACGACGTCGTACCGTTCCACGAGTCGCTCGACGAGGCGGGCCATCGCCGTCGAGGACAGCAGCTCGCTCGGGTTCGGTGGAATCGTGCCGGCGGGGAGCACATGGAGCCCTGGTACGGCCCACTGCTGGATGACGGCGTCGAGGTCGGCGTCTTCGACGAGTACCGTCGTGAGGCCGCCGGCGCCTTCGAGCTGGGTGTACTCCGCGATCATCGGTCGCCGAAGATCCGCGTCGACGACGATCACCTTGGGGTAGGTCTCCGCGAGCGTCAACGCCAGGTTGATAGCGACCGTCGACTTCCCCTCGCCTGCGATGGACGACGTGACGACGACGCTGAGCCGCTTCTTCGACATCGCGACGAACTGCAGACTCGAACGCAACTGGCGGAACGCCTCCGCCGTGGGACCGCGCGGGTCGTCGAGCATCGCCAGACCGTCGCGTTCACGCTTCGACAGTCGATCGAGTCGGCCCAGCAGCGGTGCTGACGAGATCGCGGCGAGCGATTCGGGAGTGCGCACCCGGTTGTCGATGAGCTCCCGCAGCAGGATGATCAAGAGCCCGGCGACGAAACCGATGAGCGCGCCGAGCACGACGTTCTTGGGCTTGTCCGGAGACGACTGGTACTGGGGCACGACTGCGGCGTCGATCGTCGTCGCGGACACCGTCGTCTTGCCCTGGGCGTCGCGTGGCGCGATCGCTTCGACGGACTTCACGAGTTGATCGGCGACACCGTTCGCGATGTCGGCCGCTACCTGCCCGGACCGGTCGGTGACGACGACGTTCAGGATCACCGTGTTCTGCGGCGTCGTGACCGTCACCCGCCGACCCAGCTGCGTCGCGTTCTTGTCCAGGCCGAGATCGTCGATCACCGGGTCGAGGACCATCGCGGACGTCGCGAGCTGCGCGAACGACAGCATCTGGTTCTGGGTGTACGTCGAGCCCTGGTTCAGGTCCGAGGCGGAGTTCCCCTGGCTGAGCGAGAAGTACAGCGACGCGGTCGACGAGAACACGGGTGTCGCGAGCAGCGACAGCCCTCCCGCCACTCCGGCGCCGAGCAGTGTTGCGGCGACCAGCAGATACCATCCGCGTTTCACCAATTGCAGGTAGTCACGAGCCCCCATGGACGCCGGCCTCTATTCCCCTTGTGACCGCTTCGGGTTGCGGTTCGACGGATGTTGATTCTGTCATACGAGTGTTGTTCTGTTGGGTCTGCGGATCCTGCCCGGATCGCAGTGCGTAGGCCGTGACGGAGACCCCGAACACGAACCAGAAGAGCATCGAGTACTGGGTGATGAGCGCCACCGTCATGAGAGCTGGGATCTGAGCGATCACGCCGACCAGCGGTGCGTTGCCGCGGCCGCGGAGGAGCACGATCACGCCCGCGACGAGCAGCGCGAGAGCGAGCACGAGTGGCAGGAGGCCGTACGTGAGCCCGAAGAGGATCAGCGCGCTGTCGATCGAGTGGAACGATCCGAAGTACACGTCACCATTGGGCAGGCGGGTCATCGACGGTGAGACCCCGATGACGTTCATGTCAGCCACGAGGGACACGAGGTCTCCGCGGTAGTCCGCGCTTCCCACCGCTTCATCGCCCGCTGCGGTGAACACGTCGCCGACGAACGGCAAGATGGCAGCGGAGATGGCGGCGATGACGCCGACGACGAGCAGCTTCGCCTTGAGCGACATGATGCCGCGCACGAAGACGAGCGACCCGATGATCGAGAGGGCTGCGCAGATCATGCCGGCCCTGCTGAAGGTGAGGACGGTCGCGAGCAGCATCACCCCGACCATGCCGAGTCTGATCCAGAGCCGGAAGCCGTTCACCAGCACCATCGGCATGACGAGCGCGAGTGACGCACCGAGCGCGATCGAGTGCCCGAACGCGCCCTCCGCTCGGACGATGCCGCCCCGCTCCTGCAGCGTCCCCCACACCTGGTAGAGGAAGCTGTTGCCGGCGGAGATCTGCACGAAGGGGTTCCAGTGCATGACGAACTCGAGGATCGCGAGCACCGCAACGACCGAGAAGACGATGCTCACCGCACGGTAGAGCCACACGAGCCCCACGCGGAGGGCGACAGCACGGCCGAGCACATACCCTGCCGTCCAGGTGAACACGAGCACGAAGCCGGCGTCGATCGTCACGGATTTCAGCACGAGTGAGACCACGTACAGGCCGTTGAGCGCGATGATCACGACGTCGACGGTGCCGATCCTCCACCCAGGGACCGGGAGCAGCGCAAGGATCACGCCGAGCCCCGCGAGTGCGGCCGGAGGCCAGTACGGACCGATGTTGAGGCCCAGCCAGACGGGCACGAAGCACACGGCGACGAGCCAGACCACGGCCGCGACTCTCGCGTTGCGCCTGAGCAGAAGGAAGACGACAGCAGCGAGCACGACACCGAGCCCGACCAGCAGGTACCGGTCGAGTGCAGGTGCTTCGAGCGTCGGCATGCGTCGCTCCTCAGTAACCGTCGGATCCACGGGGTGCCGGGCCCTCGCCCGTCACGTGCAAGCAGCCTAGCCCTACCGCACTCGTGAAGGCGCGATGTTCATTCCCCACCACGTTCGCTAGTTGGGCTTGCGTGCGAGGAAGGCGTCGAGGACGACGGTGACCGGTTCGGTCGCGGTGCCCCCGAGGTACGTCTCGACGCCGACAGCACCGGCGGCCTGGAGGGCTGCCGTCGTGTCGGTGGCCGTGACCTGCCATGCGGTCGGCTCCGTGGAGCCCACCTTCCAGACCTTCGCGTTCAGGGTCGTCGGGTTGGTGCCGACGGCCTGGAACTTCACGGTGAAGACGTCGCCGGGGGCGTACGCGAGCCCGGCCGGAACGACCTGCTGGAGCAGGGTCGCGCCGTGCATGAGCTGCAGCACCACCACACCCGTGGGACGGACCCACAGGCGCGCCCGGTAGTCGTCGGTGCCGACTCGACGGGCGATGAGCGATTCGTACACGCCCGATCCGGTGATGTTCGAGGCGAAGGACACGTTCCCGGAGAGCTCGACGTCGGTGGCCGAGACTCCCGCGAGCAGGGCGCGTCGCGTTCCTCCCGACGGGGTCGCGGCCTGGCCGGTGCCTGCAGCGACGGTGAACGCCGCGTTGCCGCCGCTCAGCGTCCAGGCGCCACCGGTGTCGGCGGTGCCCCAGCCTGCGGTGACGGCCCGCTCGAACGTGTCTGCTCCAAGAGTCGTGGTCGCCGGAGGATCGACGGGCGGCACGACCGGTGCGGTGACCGTGACGCTCCGGGTGGTCTGCGCCGTGGCTCCCGCGTTGTCGGTCACCGTCAGCGTCACCGTGTAGGTGCCCGCCGTCGTGTACGTGTGCGACGCAGTCGCACCGGTGCCCGTCCCGCTGTCGCCGAAGTCCCAGCCATAGGACGCGATCGTTCCGTCCGGATCCGTCGAGGTCGAGCCATCCACGCTGAGCGCGAGGTCGGTCGCCGTGGCGGTGAATGCGGCTGTCGGCGGGACGTTGGGCGGCGGTGCCGTCACCGTGACCTGCTTCGTGGCCGTTCCTGTCGCTCCCGCGTTGTCCGTCACCGTCAGTGTGACCGTGTAGGTACCGGGGTTCGTGTAGGCGTGGGATGCCGTGGCACCGGTAGCGGTCGCACCATCGCCGAAGGCCCAACCGTAGGAGGCGATCGTGCCGTCGGGGTCGACCGAGGCCGAACCGTCGACGGAGACCGTCAGATTGCTGTTCGAGGCGGCGAACGAGGCCGTCGGGCCGACGTTCGCCGGAGCGGTCGGGACGACGAGCGGGCCGTCGACCGGTGCTCGGCCGAGGAAGTCGTCGACGCCGACGACGACGGACTTCGTCGCCGTTCCACCCAGGTAGGTCTCGAAGCCGACGGCTCCGGCGCCCTGCAGGGCGGCGGTCGTGTCCGTGCTCGTCACCTGCCACGTCGTGGGTTCCGTCGATCCGACCTTCCAGGCGCGCGCCTTGACGGTCGTCGGGTTCGATCCGGTCACCTGGACGCGGAGCGTGTATTTGTCGCCCGTCGTGTACGTCACACCCGGCAGCACGAGCTGCTGGAGGACGGTCCCGCCGTGCATGGTCTGGAGCACGACGCTGCCGTTCGCACGGACCCACAGGCGCCCGCGGTAGTCATCGGTGCCGACTCGTCTGGCGATCGCCGAAGCGTAGACGCCCGTTCCGGTGATCTCACTGAAACTGAACGTCGCTGCGACTTCGGAGTCCGTGCCGGTCGCTGCGCCGAGGATTCCGCGTCGCGTCGCTCCAGCAGGAGTATCCACCGATGCTTTGCCGCCTCCGACGGAGAACGGAGCGTTTCCGCCCGACAGCGACCATGCGCCGCCGGTCTCTGCGGACCCGAGGCCGGCCGTCACGCTGCGTTCGAAACGGTCCTGGGCGAAGACGGGCGGAGCCGGCGGAGCCGTCACCGTGATCGTCTTCGTCGCCGTGCCGGTCGCTCCCGAGTTGTCGGTGACCGTCAGCGTTGCGACGTAGCTGCCCGTCGCGGGGTAGCTGTGCTGCACCGTCGCCCCGATGCCGTTCGCGCCGTCGCCGAACGCCCAGGCGTAGGAGACGATGCTGCCGTCCGGATCGGTCGACGCTGAGCCGTCGAAGGAGACGTTCAGATCGGTGGCCGTGGTGGTGAACGATGCGACCGGTGGCACGAGCACCGGCGCGCTGACGGTCACCGTGTGCGTGACGGTCGCGGTGGCTCCGCGGTTGTCCGTGACGGTGAGCGTCACGTCGTAGTTCCCGGCCGCCGTGTAGGTGTGGCTCGAGGTCGCCCCGGTGCCGCCCTGCCCGTCTCCGTAGCTCCAGGCATAGGCCGTGATCGTCCCGTCCGGGTCGACTGACGTCGTCGCGTCCGTGTTGAGCGTCAGGTTGTTCGCCGTCGTGGTGAATGCGGCTGTCGGGACGACGTTCGCTGCGAGGACCGTGACAGGGTGCTGCACCGTCGCCGTGGCGCCGTCGTCATCGGTCACGGTCAGGGTGACCGTGTAGTCGCCGGACGCCGCGTACGGGTGCGTCGGTGTTGCACCGGTGCCAGTGGTTCCGTCGCCGAAGTCCCAAGCGTAGGAGGACACGACGCCGTCGCTGTCGCTCGAGCCCGTGGCGTCGAAGGCGACCGAGAGGTCCGTGGCGTGCGAGGTGAACGCTGCCGTCGGCGCCTGGTTCGGCACATTGCCGGAGCCGATGACGTAGTGCTGGTTGACCTGCGCAGGAGTGAGCGCCTTGTCGTAGACCGCGACCTCATCGAGCTTGCCGGTGTAGAACGGCGCGGTGCCGCCCCAGGTGGTGTCTCCGCCGATCCGCCAGTAGCCCGTGTAGTTCTGGGCTTGGGTCGTCGCGTTCGTTCCGACCAGTGCACCGTCGACGTACAGCTTGAGGCCGTCCGACGACTGGCTCGCGACGACCTGGTGCCAGGCCCCGTCGTTGTACGCGTTCGGAGTCGTGATCGTGTTCGTCTGCCCCGTGTAGGTGCCGAACGTCAGTCGCCCGTCGTTCTCGAGGTAGACGTGCCGGTCGTAACTGCTGGACGTGCCGGTCGGTTGAGCACCGAATCCGATCAGTTTGCCGCCGTTGTGCGTCGTCGTCTGGAACCACAGCTCCACGGAGTACGCCTCAGGGTCGGTGAACGTCTTGGTGCTCGCCACACCCGCTTCAGTCCAGTTGCCGTTATTGTTCACCGGAGCGAACGTGGCTGCCTTGTCCGGGTTGCCGCTGAGGGCGCCTGTGGCCCCCTTCGTGACGTTGCCCGTGTACGTGCCGGGGTTCTCGTTGGGTCCGGAGTCGACGGCGGTCGAGCCGCTCGCATCGTTCAAGCGCCAGTAGAGCGTGGGATCGAGGTTGTAGACGGAAGCGCCGTACGTGTCGGTCGGAGCCGCCGGGATGGGCGAGGTGCGTCCGGAGGCGACGTAGTGGTTGATCACGGCGGTGCGGTCGAGCACGGTCGGGTAGACCGCGACGTCGTCGATGTCACCGTTGAAGTAGTTGCTCGACGGCTGGTTCGGCCATCCTCCGATGTTGTCGCCGCCGACCCGCCAGTAGCCGGTGTACGCCTGCCCGGTCGTCACATCGGTCCGCGATCCGACGACCTTGCCGTCGACGTAGAGCTTCATGCCGCCGGAGCCGAGCGAAGCCACGACGTGGTGCCACTGGCCGTCGTTGTAGGCGCTGCTCGAGTTCACGGTCTGCGTGCTACCCGGGTAGACGCCGAAGAGGATCTTGCCCGAGTTGTCCATGTAGACGTGGCGGTCGTAGCTGCCGGAGTTCCCGGTAGCAGAGCTGCCGAAGCCGAGGATCTTGCCGCCGGACGTGGTCGTCGTCTTGATCCATGCTTCAGCGGTGAAGGTGTCGGGGGCCGCTGCCGCTGTTCCGGTCGTCACTCCGAATCCTGTGTCCGTGCCGGAGAACGTCGATGCTGTGGTCGAGGATCCGACCATCGCGCCGGGAGCGCCGCGGGTCACGCCTGCTCCGAGGGAGAGGTCGTTCGCACCCGCCCAGTCGAGGGCGCTGGAGCCGCTGGGTTCACCGAGCGGCCAGTAGGAATTCGGGTTGTCGTTGAGGACCGCGAGCGTGTACGGATCTGTCGGCGTCGAGGACGCGACGGAGGTGACGGAGGCGCTGTCGACGAAGTTGCCGAGCGGGTCCGTGACGCGCACGCGGTAGGTGTAGCTCTGCCCCGCTGTCAGTCCGCGGTCGGTGTACGACATGTTCGGCAACGTCCAGAAGTTCGACTTCTGATGCTTCACGTACACCGGGGTAGCGGTCGCACCGTTCCGGATCACGGAGTAGGTGAGGTTCTCGTTGTCGCGGTCCCAGTTGGCGGGCCAGGCGACGCGCACCGCGCCGGCTCCGAGAGCCGTGGCCTTGATCTGGTAGTTCGCGCCGCTCAATCGCGGCTTGTCGAGATTGGGGGCGATGCTCTTGACCGCGAACCGGGTGAGGCCCTGCTGGAAGACGCCGTTGATGGCACGGAATTCGCCGCCGACGACGACGTACTTGTCGTTGCCCGTGATGTTCCAGCCCGCCTGTCCCTGACCCGTGTAGGTGCCCTGCACGAACTCGGGGAACCAGTGCTCAAGCTTCGGCGCCGGCTGACCGGGGTGGTCGGGGTATCCGTAGATGTCACCGGTGTTGACGCCGAGTGCCGCCTTGCTGAACGCGAGCGAGTAGTGCTGTGTCCACGGGTCGGTCTGCGGGAACGCGCCGATGTTGCCGCAGTAGTGGGCGTGGCTCACCGTGTAGACGACGTCGCCCATCGGGTAGGAGTCGTAGGTGTCACCGTGGCAGTCGGCGACCCAGTTCATCGATCCGTCGGACCATTTGCCGGAGAAGGTTCCCTCCAGGTTGCCGCCGGCGCCGAACACGTACCCGGTCCCATAGAAGTTCGTGCCGTCCGAGGACAGGCTGTACACGGCGGCGTTGTTGCCACCGTTGCGGACGAAGTTGTTCACGCCGAACGGGGTGATGAGCGCTGCGGTGACCGAGTCGACGGCCGCGAGCCCGTAGCCGGGGTTGCTCGAACCGTTGAGCGTCGTGAACGCTCCGCCGAGGACGACCTGGTGTCCGTCAGGCGAAACCTGCAGAGCAGTGACGTAGTTGTCGGTCTGCGGCGCCCAGGGCAGGACGCTCGCGTCGCTTGCTTTGAGTGCTGCGGCGCGTGAGCGGGTGACCCCGTTGACCGACTGGAAGTAGCCGCCTGCGTACAGGGTGTCGTTCGTCGCCGCGAGTCCGCGGACCGTCGAGCCCATGACGGGACGGAACGACATGATGCGTGCGCCCGTCGCCGTGCTGAACGCTGCGATCCGGTAGGCGGAGACGCCGTCGATGCTCGTGAAGTCGCCACCGACGTAGATCCTCGACCCGTCGGGCGACGCGACAATCGTGCGTGCCTGAGCGTTCAGGCTCGGTGCGAAGGATGAGATCAGGTTGCCCGTGGTGATGTCGTACGCGAGGAGGTTGTTGCGCGTGACGGTGTTGACACCCGCCGCGGAACCGTACGGCCTCGCGGTCGTGAAGCTGCCGGCAACGTAGACCGTGTTGCCGACGACGACCTGTGACCAGGCGACCCCGTCGATCTGCGCCGTCGGGAGCGCGTCCGAGGACACGGTCGTCGGCGTGGTCGGTTCCGCTGGCGCGGTGTCGGCGAGCGCCGGCTGTGTGCCGGTGAACACGGCGGCGAGGAGCGCCACGACGACACCGATGCCGACGATCGGTCCGCGGCTGCTGCGACGCGGCTGTGCGTCGTCTCGCTCGGTGGGGAGGCCGGAGGCTTCGGCTGCGCGGCGGACGGGCGGGACTGCCGCTGCCACGGGAGCACGGTTTGATCGGGACATGTTCGCTCGAGTTCTGATCGCTGGTCGGGTCGGTGCAATCGTTCGAGGACCCAACCGTCAGCGGCGCATCTCGTGAATTCGGGTCACGTGAGCGGGTACGGCGAAACGGAGAATTGGCCCCTCAGCCGAAAGTATAGGGAGGAAGGGCCGCAGAACCGAGGGGTCTGAACCCCCCAGTTCGAGCGTCATTGCTGTGGCGCGGAACCCGTGAAGACGGCTGCGGGAACGCCTGCACGGTAGTCGATCGTGGCGGTCAACGTCTCGCGATCGGCCGGCGCGACGGCGAACACGAAGGTCGCCGTTCCGGAGGCGCCCGCGTCCGCTTTCGCGGGGAACAGGGTGACACCGGGCCCGCTGAGGGGCACCAAGGGGGTCATCCCCTCGCCGGAGAACAGGTTCACCTGGATGGTGTCGAGCGGGATGGCGGCGCCGGATCCGTTCTTCACCGTGACGTCGAACTGGACCGCGGGGCCGGCGATCTCGCCAGCACCTTTGGCTTCGCCTTCGACGGCGCGGAACTCGCTGATGCTCACGGTGACGCCCTGCTCCACGGTGACGTCGTCGCCGATCGGCGCGGCCGTCTGCTGAGGGAGCGCGGCCGTCGGAGCCACGGCGGGCGCACTCGTCGACACGGAGGCCGGGCCGCGCGTCTGGCCGCCCGAGTTCACGACGACGATCGTCACCACGACGGCGATGATCACGAGGATCGCGACGATGACGGCGATCAGCACGTTGCGGCGCCGGTGGTTCGGCTCCCGGGTGACCTCGGGTTGCTCAGCACTCATCGCCGCTCCTCACCGTGCATGCATCGAGCGAACCGACGGCCGCTCCGATGTCCTACGATCATAGCCACGGGCCGATCGGCGGGGACTCCCCCGAAGAGGTCGCCCGCAGCGCCGCCCAACCCGAACGGGCCCGGCGCGATGCCGCTCCCGACCGCTCGACGACAAGGACCCCGCTGTGGCACACGGCTTCACGATCCTCCAATCGGTGCCGAAGCCGCGCCCGACGACGAACCCGTACAACATCATGCTGCTCGACGCGATCCGCGCCGTCCCCGGAGTGACGTTGCTCGATTTCTCGTGGCGCACGGCGCTGATCGGGCGGTACGACGCGTTCCACGCGCATTGGCCGGAGATCCTGGTGGACGGCCACACACCCCTCAAGAAATTCGCTCGTCAGCTGTGCTTCGTCCTGTTCCTCCTTCGACTGACGATCACGCGGACACCGATCATCCGCACGCTGCACAACATCGGCCTCCCCTCTGGCATCTCACGTCGAGAACGTTGGCTGCTCACTTGGTTCGAACGCAGGACCACGCTCGTCATCACGCTCAACGAATCGACACCTGTGCCGCAGGGGGCCGAGTCGGTACTGATCCCGCACGGCCATTACCGCGACTGGTACGCGCGGTTCCCGCGTGAGGCAGTCATCGACGGAAGGTTCGGCTACTTCGGCATGGTGCGTCGGTACAAGGGCGTGGAGCAGCTCGTCGAGGCGTTCACCGCGCTCCCCCGCACCGGCGAATCGTACAGTCTGCGCGTCGGTGGGCGCCCGTCGAGCACCGAACTCGCCGAGACCATCCGTGGCCTCGGCGACGGGGACGGCCGGATCGGTTTCACGTTCGACTTCCTGGAGCCGTCGGAACTCGTCGCCCTCGCCACGGCATCCGAACTCGTCGTCCTCCCGTACCGGTTCATGCACAACTCGGGCGGCATCCTCACGGCGCTGTCGCTCGGCCGCCCGGTGCTCGCGCCGGACAACGACGTCAACCGTGCTCTCGCCGCCGAAGTCGGTGACGGATGGGTGCACGGATTCACCGGTGATCTCGACGCCTCCGACCTGATTCGTGCCCTCGACGCGGTTCGCTCCGATCCTGCCCGCCCCCTTCCCGACCTCAGCGGGCGGGACTGGGACGTGATGGGAGCGGCCCACGTCGCCGCATTCCGCCGGGCGCGGGCGATCCTCCGCGGCGACGGCGACCGCTTCGCTGAAGGAGATCGACGATGACGACGAGCCTTGCCATCGGGGTACTCACCTTCCGCAGGCCCGAGCAGATCGCCGAGACCATTCCGCTCATCCTCGAACACCTCGACCACGTCACGGCGGATCCGTCATTCGACGTCGAGCCGTTCGTCATCGTTGTGGACAACGATCCAGCGGCCTCGGCACGAAGCGTCGTCGAGGCGTGGCCGGATGCACGGGTGCACTATGCGGTCGAGGCGAAACCCGGCATCGCCGCGGCGCGCAACCGAGTGCTCGACGAAGCAGCTCAGGCTGACGTCCTCGTGTTCATCGACGACGACGAGCGCCCCGAACCCGACTGGCTCGCGGCGCTGCTTCGAGTGTGGGCTGACACCGGCGCGGCCGCCGTCATGGGCCGGGTCACCTCCGTGTTCGAAACGGAACCGGAGCCGTGGGTCGCGGCGGGCGAGTTCTTCAAGCGTCGCCGGATGCCGAGCGGCACGCAGATCACCGTCGCCGCGGCCGGAAACCTCCTCCTCGATCTCAGTCAAGTCCGGACGTTGGGCGTTCGCTTCGACGAAGGGATCGGTTTGAGTGCGGGCGAGGACACTCTGTTCAGCCACCGTCTCGTCCGCGCCGGAGGCCGGATCGTCTGGTGCGAGGAGTCCAACGCCCTCGACCTGGTGCCCGCATCGCGAGTCACGCGCACATGGGTGCTGGACCGCGCGCGGAGTCACGGGAACACGTCGGTCGTCGTGCAACTGGCACTCGCTACGACTCGACGCGAACGTGTGGTCGCACGTGTGCGCGGCGCGGTCGCGGGCATGACGCGCGCAGTGGCCGGGCGGTGCCGGTGGCTCATCGGTGTCGTCACGCGATCGCATCGGCACCAGGCGCGTGGCCTGCGCACGGAACGACGCGGACGGGGCATGCTCCTCGCAGCGTTCGGCGGCGTCGTCCGGGAGTACGCGCGCCCCACCGACTGAGCCGTTTTCACGAGCGGTGAAGCGTCGTCCCCCTCATGGGTGCCCCTCGAAAGTGGACTGCTTCCAGCGCCCTGCCCGCTCCTATGCTCGCAGGTGGCTCACGGATGCGCCGAACCACCCTCCATGAGGCGATGAAACGGGGCGATGACCGATGGATGCACGAAGCGAACTCAGCGTGGCCTCACGGCCCACGGGCCGCGTCGGATACGCCGCAGGAGCCTTCGACCTCTTCCACGTCGGCCACCTCAACATCCTGAAGCACGCGAAGAGCGCCTGCGACTACCTCATCGCCGGCGTCGTCTCCGATGAACTGCTCCGCACGCGCAAGCGCATCCAGCCGGTCATCCCGCTGTCGGAGCGGCTCGAGATCGTCCGCCACATCGGCTTCGTCGACGAAGCCGTCGAGGAGACGTGGGACGACAAGCTCCAGGCGTGGGAAGCGCTCCGCTTCGACATCTTCTTCAAGGGCGACGACTGGCGCGGCACCCCGGAGGGGAACCGACTTGAAGCCGAGTTCGCGAAGGTCGGCGTCGAGGTCGTCTACTTCCCGTACACGATGAGCACGTCGAGCACGTCGCTCCGGCGTGCACTCGTCCTGCTCGAGGAGCAGCGCGAGTACGAGGTGGCCGCGCAGGCCTGACGCTCCGCTCACCGAGCATCGCTCGGTCCCTGAGCCTGCCGAAGTGCATCCGGTGGTCGAGCATCACTCGCTCACCGCGCCCCCGGTCACTGAGCCTGTCGAAGTGCCCCGGCTCCCGACCGACGCTCGCTACCGCTTCGCGAAGCGGTCTGTCGCCTCGATGAGCGCCGACAGGATCCCTGGTTCGTCAAAGGCGTGACCCGCGTCCGGGATGATGTTCAGTTCCGCTTCCGGCCACGCCTTGTGCAGGTCCCACGCGGTGAACGCCGGCGTGCACACGTCGTACCGGCCCTGCACGATGACACCGGGGATGTCGGCGAGCCTGCCGGCATCGCGGATCAGCTGCTCGGGCTCGAACCAGCCCTTGTTCGTGAAGAAGTGGTTCTCGATGCGGGCGAACGCGACCGCGAACTGCGGATCCGTGAACCTCGCGACCGTCTCCGGCTGCGGCAGGAGCGTGATCGTCGAGGACTCCCACGTCGACCACGCGAGCGCGGCCGGTTCGTGGACCGCGGGATCGACGTCGAACAGGCGACGGTGGTACGCCTCGATCAGACGACGGCGCTCGGCCACCGGGATCGGCGCGAGGTAGCCCTCCCACAGGTCGGGGAACAGCGCTGAGGCGCCGCCTTCGTAGAACCAGTCGAGCTCGGCGTCGCGCAGGGTGAAGATGCCGCGCAGGACGAGTTCGGTCACCCGCTTCGGGTGCTTCTCGGCGTACGCGAGTGCGAGGGTGCTCCCCCACGAGCCGCCGAACACCATCCACCGCTTGATGCCGAGCGATTTGCGGAGCGCCTCGATGTCGGCGACGAGGTGCCAGGTCGTGTTCGTGCTGAGGTCGGCGTCCGGGGCGCTGGCGTGCGGCGTGCTCTTGCCGCAGCCGCGCTGGTCGAGGAGGACGATGCGGTACCGCTTCGGGTTGAACAGGCGGCGGTGGACGGGGCTCGTGGCGCCTCCTGGACCGCCGTGGAGGAACACGACCGGCTTGCCGTCCGGGTTGCCGGAGGCCTCCCAGTAGATCGACTGGCCGTCGCCAACGTCGAGCATGCCGGTCTCGTACGGTTCGGTCTCGGGGTACAGCTCAGCCATCAGTGCTCTTCCTCTCCACGTCGGCGAGGATCCGCCGACTCGGTGCACGTCAAGCTTGACGTGTCACGCAACCTTTTGGGGACAACGACCCGCACCGACCCGCCGTCCTCGGTCCCTGGGCCCGTCGAAGCGCCCGGTCCCTGAGCCTCGCACCGGTCCCTGAGTCTCGCACCGGTCCCTGAGCCTCGCTCCGGTCCCTGAGCCTCGCTCCGGTCCCTGAGCCTGTCGAAGGGCAGAACGCCCACTGCTCAGAACTGCGACGCCGGAACCGAGAAGGTGTCGCACGATCCCGGTCCGCCGTTGTACCCGGCCATGAACCACTTCTGCCGTTGCTCGCTCGACCCATGGGTCCACGATTCCGGGTTCACCTGTCCGCCGGACGCCTGTTGGATGCGATCGTCGCCAACGGCCGCCGCCGCGCTCAACGCATCGCGGATCTGCGCATCGGTCACGGGCTTCAGGAACCGCACGCCCTTGGGATCGGTCGTGTCGGATGCCGCGGCGACCCACGCGCCGGCGAAGCAGTCTGCTTGCACCTCAATGCGGACGGAATCCGACGCCGGCCCTGTCCCCTGGCGGTTCGCCTTGTCCATGATCCCGCTGATCTGCTGGATGTGGTGGCCCCACTCGTGGGCGACGACGTACAGTTCGGCGAGCGGACCGCCGGACGAGCCGAAGCGGTTGCGAAGCTCGTCGTAGAAGCTCGTGTCGATGTAGATCGTCGCGTCGGGCGGGCAGTAGAACGGACCTGTCGCGCTCGATGCCGCACCGCACGCGGTGTTCGTCTGGCCCTCGAAGATGATGAAGTCCGACGGCGCGGTGTACGTGCCGCCGAGTGCGGGGAGCTCGCCCGCCCAGTACGTGTCGAGCGACTCGTAGGCGCCACCCATGAGGCAGTCGACGTTCGCGTTGGCATCGGCTCCGGTCTTGCATGTGTCGGAGAGGTTGGTCTCCTCGCCGATCTGCTGCGTGCTGTTGCCGCCGCCGAGGATACCGGTCAGATCGACGCCGAGCAGTTGCGAGATCAGGGCGATCGCGATGAGCCCGACGGCTCCGCCGCCTACGGCGATGCCCGTCGTCCGCCCTCGGCGCTTGACCTTGTTGCCGCTGATGTCGGCGTTGTCGTTGAACGTCACCCTCGCACCCTATCGCCCCGTCCTTCAGCCCGCGAGGGGTCGCAAATGGCGGGTGCGAGCCGCTAGGACCCGCCATTTGCGACCCCTCGCGGGCTGGAATCCGAGGCTAGCGCGACTTCTTCTGGAGCGTCTTCTCGTCGACCGGGGCGGTGCCGGAGGCGCGGAGGGCCGCGAAGTAGTCCGCCGCCTCCTGCTGTCGCTCGGCTTCGGCACCGGACGCGATCGGCGCGCGCAGGTGCGCTTCCGAGTAGCCGAAGGCCTCGACGAGGTCCAGCGCGTGCGGACGCAGACGGGCGATGAGCCGATCGACGTACGCGCTGACGGCCTGCCCGCGCTGCGGCGAGAGACGCCCGTTGATGAGGTACCAGGCGAGGTGCTTCTCGATGAGCGACAGTCCGAACAGGTCGTGCAGCCAGATGAGCACCTGCTTGGTGCCGGCGTCCTCGACGTGCTCGAGGCCCTCGGTGAACGCCTCCCACTGCAGCAGCTCGGCGTGGGCGCGCGCGGCCTCGATGAGTTCGTTCTGGTGCGCGTTGAACAGATCAGCGGCCGCCTGCTTCGAGAGCTTGTTCGCACCCCGCAGCTTGCCCGCGACCTCCGCGATCATCGTCTCGACGCGCTCGGTCAGGAGCTCACGCTGCACGTTGGTCTCGCGCAACTGGCTCACCGATCGAGCCGTCGATCCGAAGTCCTTGACCGTCTGCGCGAGGCTGCGGAGTCCGCTGCCGTGCACTGCGCGGTCAGTCGCCTGCTCCACCACGTAGCGCGCCATCGCACCGGCATCCGCCTTCGCGAACTTGCGACTGTAGTCGGTGAGCAGCCGCTTCGCGACGAGCTGCAGGAGGACGTTGTTGTCGCCCTCGAACGTCGCGTAGACATCGAGGTCCGCGCGCAGGCCGGTCAAGCGGTTCTCGGCGAGGAAGCCTGCCCCGCCGCACGCTTCGCGCGCTTCCTGCAAGGTGTCGAGCGCGTGCCACGTCGACAGCGGCTTGAGCGCGGCGGCGAGCGTCTCGAGGTCCTGACGGTCGTCATCGGAATGCGCCTTGCCGCTGAACACCTCGTCGAACTTCACGAGCAGCCGGTCGTGGGCGAAGAATTGCGCGTACGTCGTCGCGAGGCGCGGGAGGAGTCGGCGCTGGTGGCGCTGGTAGTCGAGGATGACCTCTTCCTCGGTGTCGCTCGCCGCGTTGAACTGCCGACGCTGCGAACCGTAGGTGATCGCGATCTGGAGACCGACCGCCGATGCCGCCGTGGACGCCCCGTCGAGCGACACCCGCCCCTGGACGAGCGTGCCGAGCATCGTGAAGAAACGACGACCGGGACTCGAGATGGGCGAGGAGTACGTACCGTCCTCGGCGACGTCGCCGTAGCGATTGAGGAGGTTCGTGCGTGGGATGCGGACGTCGGTGAAGTGCAGACGACCGTTGTCGATGCCGTTCAAGCCGCCCTTGAGTCCGTCGTCCTCTCCGCCGATGCCGGGCAGGAACGCGCCGTCGTCGTCACGGATCGGCACGTAGAAGCAGTGCACACCGTGGTTCACGCCGTTCGTGATGAGCTGGGCGAAGAGCGTCGCCGCCTTGCCGTGCACGGCCGCGTTGCCGAGGTAGTCCTTCCACGCCGCGCGGAACGGCGTGTTGATGACGAACTCCTGGGTCTCCGGGTCGTACGTCGCCGTCGTCGCGATGGATGCGACATCGGAACCGTGACCGGTCTCCGTCATCGCGAACGCACCGGGGATGTCGAGGTTCATGGCGCCCGGCAGGAACGCGTCGTGGTGGGGCGCCGTGCCGAGGTGCAGGATCGCGGCGCCGAACAGGCCCCACTGCACGCCCGACTTGATCTGCAGCGACGGGTCGGCGAGGACGAGCTCTTCGAACCCGGCGATGTTGCCGCCATGGTCGTCCGCGCCGCCGAGCCGTTTCGGGAAGGCACGGTGCACCTGGCCGTTCTCCACGAGGAGCTTCAGCTGGTGGAAGACGCGATCGCGGTGATCGTCCATCGACTGGCCCTCGATGCGCTGCATCTCCGGCTTCGCGGCGAGCTCGCGCGAAGCGAGACGCGCTTCCGGCCACGTTCCGAGGAGTTGCCGTGCGAGCGACTCCACGTCGATGCGCGCGTCCGAAGGCGCCACTTCGACTCCTGCTGCCACTGGAGCGCTCGTCCTGACCGCCGTATCGACCATCTGTGCATCCTGCCTTTCGCCAATGAAATCCACCCTCATGGTAGGACTGTCACAGGAAACAGGGAATCGGACTGTGGACATCGGACAAAGCTCGGTCGGACGTGTTGACCGGCCGTTGGACTTACCCCACATCCGTTTGAGTGAACGCTCAGCTTTGCGCCGGGCCGTCCCGGTGATCGACCAGGTGGGCGACGCGCTCATCGCCCCCGGAGCGGACCGCGCGCGCCGCCGCCCGACGTCCATCACGTCGAACGACGCGCCGCCGTTCGTCCGCAGCGAGCAACGGGGTGAACGCCCACCAGAGCACGAGGGCGGTTCCGGCCCCGGCGAGTGCGCCCGCGATCGTGTCGCTCAACCAGTGCGCGCTGAAGAACGTGCGGCTCCAGATCATCGATGCGACGAGGAGGACGCCGAAGACGACCGTGACCTTCCGAAGTCTCACGCCGATGATCGGGAGCAGCGCCACGGCGACGGCCGCCGCAGTGATGACATGGCCGGACGGGAATGAACCGTGATCGACGATGATCATCGGGTCGAGCGGGCGCGGACGGTCCACGAGGTTCTTCACGATTTGGGAGACGAGCGATGACCCCAGGAACACTGACACGAAGAAGAGCGCGCTCCACCGGCGGCGGAGCACGAGCAGGGCGGCGAGGATCGCGAGGTGGACGGGCAGTCCCATCGGACCGCCGAACACGTTGAGCGCCTGCGCAAGGAACAGCGGAGCCTCGGGACGAGGGCCGGCGACGAGCTCATGCCACCACGCGTCGATCGGCTGGAACACGGGGGCCGCGACGTCGAGCGAGACGACGACCGCGAGCATCGCGAACACGGCGAGCGTGAAGATACCGGCGACGAGCAGAGGGCGACTTCGAGCGCTTCCGTCCGCGGCACTTCCCCCTGCTCGTCGCTGGTGGGTGGATGATGCGACGGGCGCCTGAGCATCCGATCCTGACGACACTGTCATGACTGTCCTTTCCGACGGGCCTCATCGCCCTCCGGCAGCATTCCACCAAAACCGACCGCTTGGTAGCTTTGTGCTCAGATCGTGATACACCGCACACGCTGGGTAATCCGTCGCCCGGCCGTCGCGCCCTCCCTCTGCGTCCCCGTCCCCTCGGCGAGCGCAACTCCTTCGATTCTGACGCCGCCTCGGGAAGTTCCGCATGTTTCCGGGGGTCGCGGATCGCACTCAGTGCGAATCGAAGGAGTTATGCGCGGTGGGATCAGCGGCTGCCGGCGAACTCGGAGCACTTCGATAAGCTCAGCGACCGGACTGAGGGACCTCAACGACCGGGTCGAATACGCTCGGTGACTGGCCCGAAGAGCTCAGCGTGCGAGGTGCGCCGCGACGGTCTCGATGAGGGCCTCACCGTAGGCCTCGAGTTTCTTGGCGCCGATGCCCGTGATGCCGTCGAGTTCCGCGAGCGATGACGGCTTGGCCGTGGCGACCTCGCGCAGTGTGGCATCGCCGAAGACGATGTAGGCGGGTGCGCCGAGCTCCTTCGCCGTGGCCGCGCGCCAGGCCCGCAGACTCTCGAACAGTTCGGCTGCGGCCGGCTCGAGCGCGGCGTTCGCCGACGAACCGCCCGAACGGGACGACCGCGACGACGACCGCGCAGCGCGCTCCGGTTCGCGACGCATCGCGACCGGCCGAGCACCGCTCAACACCTCCGTGCTCGCCTCGGTGAGCGCGAGCGTGCCGTACTCCCCCTGCGTCGCGAGGAGGTCGCGGGCGAGGAGCTGTCGGACCACACCGCGCCATTCCTGATCGCTCAGGTCCTCACCGATCCCGAAGGTGGCGAGGGAGTCGTGCTTCTGCTGCGCAACGCGATCGGTGCGCTTGCCGCGGAGGATGTCGATGATCTGCCCAGCGCCGAACGCCTGGTTCCGTTCGCGCTTGAGCCGGACGATCGTGGAGAGCAGCTTCTGCGCCGGGATCGTGCCGTCCCAGGTGACGGGCGGTTCGAGGCACGTGTCGCAGTTGCCGCACCGCTCCGACGCCTGACCGAAGTAACGGAGCAGGTTGATCCGTCGGCAGTCGACGGTCTCGCAGAGCGCGAGCATCGCATCGAGGTGGGCGCTGAGGTTCCGCTGGTGGGCGAGGTCACCCGGCGACTCCGCGATCATGCGGCGCTGCTGCACGACGTCCTGCAGACCGTACGCGAGCCACGCGACCGACGGCTCACCGTCGCGACCCGCGCGCCCGGTCTCCTGGTAGTAGCCCTCGACGCTCTTGGGGAGGTCGATGTGGGCGACGAACCGGACGTCGGGCTTGTCGATGCCCATGCCGAACGCGATCGTGGCGACGACGACCACGCCGTCCTCGCGGAGGAACCGTGACTGGGCCGATGCACGGACTCGGGCGTCGAGGCCTGCGTGGTACGGGACGGCGTCGATCCCGTTGTCACGGAGGAGCTGCGCCGTCTGCTCGACGGTCTTACGACTCAGGGCGTAGACGATGCCGGCGGTGCCGGCCGGCTGCTCCTTGATGAACGCGACGAGCTGCTTGCGGACCTCGTTCTTGGCGACGATCCGATACTGGATGTTCGGGCGGTCGAAGCTCGAGACGAAGTGCTTGGCGTCGTCGAGATGGAGTCGCTGCGTGATCTCGCGATGCGTGGCATCGGTCGCCGTGGCGGTGAGGGCGATGCGGGGCACGTCCGGCCAGCGTTCGGCGAGCTCGCCCAACTGCAGGTAGTCGGGCCGGAAGTCGTGGCCCCACTGCGACACGCAGTGGGCTTCATCGATGGCGAAGAGGGCGATCGTGCCTCGTTCGAGGAAGCGACGGGTGGCCTCGCCGCTGAGTCGCTCGGGCGCGACGTAGAGGAGGTCGAGATCTCCTGCGAGGTAGGCCTGCTCCACGCGGGCGCGCTCGGCCGGGTCCTGCGTGGAGTTGAGGAAGGCCGCGCGGACGCCGACGGCGAGCAGGGCGTCGACCTGGTCCTGCATGAGTGCGATGAGCGGCGAGACCACGATGCCCGTGCCCTCCCGGAGGAGTGCCGGGATCTGGTAGCAGAGGCTCTTGCCGGCGCCGGTGGGCATGAGGACGACGGCGTCGCCGCCGCTCGCGAGCTGCTCGATGATCTGCTGCTGCTCGCCACGGAAGGAGTCGTAGCCGAAGACCGTGTGCAGCGCTTCGGCGGCGGTCGCGAACTTCTGTCCCGCCGCCCGCACTGGCGGAGGAGGCGCCGAGGTTCCGGAGCGGGTCGCTGAGCCGCTGCCCACCCGTGGCGCGAACGCACCGTCGGGGAACGACGGCTCGGCGAAGTCCGGCGGGACGTCGTCGTACGGGATGTCGTCGTAGGGCGGCGCATCGTCGAACGGGGCGTCCTCGTCGCTCGGGATCCACTGCGGTTCGGCGCTCCAACTCATCCGTCGATCGTAGCCGCCGCGGCTGACAGGGCGGGACCGCCGACTGCCCCTGTGGACGGCATCCGATGGGCGCGCGCCTGTGGAGGAGCCTCAATCGGAGCCGAGCACGGTGAGTGGAGCCGGCGAGTGGAGCCGGCGGGTGGAGCCGGCGAGCAACGATGCCATCGGACGACGCCCTCAGACGGGTCGTTCGACGGACTCAGACGAGTCGTTCGACGAGATCCACCACGAGGTCGGCCCGGACCGCGCTGGCCTCGATCACCCGGGCGTTCGGTTCGTCGACCTCGGCCGCCCACGCTTCCGCATCGGCCTGCGACCGCCCGAAGAGCATGTGCCTCGCGACCAGTCGCGGGATGCGCACGTCCTGCGGCACGCGCAGGAACCACGCCTCGTCGAGCAGGGCCGCGGCATCGCCCCACCCGTCCCGCTCCAGGAGGAGGTAATTCCCCTCCACGATCACGACGCGCGCCTCCGCGGCGATCCGCACCGCTCCGGCGATCGGCTCCTCGATCGACCGCTCGAAGCGCGGGGCGTACACGTCTGGCACGGCATCGGGATCGAGCCCGTCCGCAGCATCGCGACCGGCATGCGCGTCGCCCGCACTGCCAGCGGTTCCGTCGCCGGCGAGCCCCACGACCCGCCCCTCACCCGGCGCGAACCCATCGCGGATCCGCTGCAGCAGCGCCGTGAACCCAGCCGCGTCGAAGGTGTCCGGGGCGCCTTTCCTGGCGCTCCGCCCGAGCGCGTCGAGCTGGACCTGCGCGTAGTGGAAGCCGTCCATGGGGACGAGCGCGACCGCATCGTCCGATCCGATGGACTCGCGGAGAGCTGCGACGAGCAGTTCCGCGAGCGTCGACTTGCCGGAACCCGGCGCCCCGACGATCCCGACGATGACACGGCCGTCGGCGTCACGCCCGACGCGCTCCTTCGCGAGTCCTGCGACACGGGCCACCAGCTCAGCGACGGTCAGTTCGGTCATCTCACCAGCTTGCCATGCGACGGTCGCGGCTGGCCTGCCCGCGGTTCCCCTCCGCACCCACACACCGCACCGTCATAACTCCTTCATTTCGAACCGTGTCAGTTCACCGGGCCCGGAACGACGGGACCGATTCGGCATCGGCTTCGAAATCGAAGGAGTTATGACGGTGGACGAGGCGGAGCCGGGAGCGATGTGCCACCCCCGGGCTCCGAGCTCCCGCGATTACCCGAAGGTGAACGAGTAGGCCTGCAGACCCTTCGGCAGCGTGACCTCGATGGTCCCGGAACCACTCGTCTTCGTCTTCAGCAGCTCGTAGGAGTTCGGCGTTCCGTCCACCTTGATGGGCTTCTGCGCCTTGCCGTCGATCGTGTAGTTCACCGTGCCCGTGCCGGCGAGGACCATGCGGACCTCATTGCCGGTGTAGGCGAGACGGAGCTTCGCGGAGTCATCGGTCGGCGTCACGAACTGCGTCTGCAGATCCCAGGCGCCGTCGAGGGAGAACGAGTCCTTCGCCTGGCCCTTCGGGAAGGAGAAGTCCTTCGTCGCGGCCGAGTACTTCTCCGTGCCGGCGAAGTTGACGACCTTCGTCGTGCCCAGGTAGGTCTCCGGGGTCGTGGTCCCGGCGGTGGGGGTGTCGTCGGCGATCTCCGTCGCGGCCGGCAGGTTCTCGCCCGGCTTCGCGTCGTTCAGGAGTTCACGGATGAGCTTCTCGGTCGTCGCGTAGCCGCCCTCACCGAACTTCACCTGACGAACGGTGCCCTCGGCATCGATCAGGTAGTGCGCAGGCCAGTAGCGGTTCCGGTAGTTGGTCCATGTGGCGAGCGAGTTGTCGATCGCGACCGGGTACGTGATGCCGAAGCCCTCAGCGCCGGCCTTGACGTTCGCCGGCTCCTTCTCGAACGCGTACTCCGGAGAGTGGACGCCGATGACCTCGAGGCCGGCCTTCTTGTAGGTGTCGTACCAAGCGGTGATGTGGGGCAGCGACCGCTGGCAGTTGATGCAGGAGTACGCCCAGAAGTCGACGAGGACGACCTTGCCCTTGAGGGACTTGAGGTCGATCGCCTCGTTGCCGGGGGTGTTGAACCACTCGGTGATGCCCTTGATGCTCGGCGCCGTGCCACAGCTCTGCAACTCGGCCGCGCCGTTAGTGCACTTGCTGAGGTCCTTGTTCTCGTCGTTCACGAGACCGCCGAGATCGAGCGCCTTCGTGACCTCCTCGGAGGAGTTGAACTGGTCCTGGATGCCGGCCGTGTAGTCGGGCAGGAGACGCTGGAGCGCAGCGGGGAGGTTGAAGACGAGTCCGATGGCGAGAGCGACCATGAGGATGCCACCCGTCATGCGGATGCCGCGCTGGTGCTTGCGGAAGGTGCGGACGCGCTCGGCGACGCGACGGCCGGCGAGAGCGAAGATGAGGAGCGGGATCGCTGCACCGAGTGCGAACGTGACGGTGAGGACGATCGTCTCCGGACCGATGCGGCCCGTGGAACCGGCGACCGTGATGGCGGCGAGCACCGGACCGGCGCACGGCACGTAGACGGCGCCGAGGCCGATACCGAGGAGGAAGCCGCTGCCCTCGGTCCCGACGTTGCGCTGCGGGATCCAGGAGAAGGGCTTCTCGAGGATGTGCTCGAACGCGGGGAAGATGAGGCCGGCACCGATGAGCAGCAGGACGATGATGCCCGCGTAGCGGAGCACGTCCTGAGGCAGGCCGAGGAGGGCGAGGAGGAGCGACCCGACGAGCGTGAAGAGGCTGAAGCTCACGACGAGGCCGAGGATCACGAGGTAGGGGCGCCAGCGCGAGGCGAGCTGCGGTTCGGCTTCGGCTGCTGTGCCGACTCCGGCTCCGGCTGTCGCGGTCGTCGCGGCGTCGGCGTCCGGCTTGGTGGCGACCGCGGTCGCGGTGCCTCCGCCGGCTGCGGCCGTGACACCCGCATCGACCGATGTCGCGGTCCCAGCAGCTGTCGACACGTCGGCGGCTGCAGCGCCGTTCCGGTCCGCCTTCCGCTGTGCGCGCTTGGACAGGTTGGTCTTGTCCCCCCGGGCGCTCTGGGCGCCTCCCGAGAAGAAGATGACCGGGAGCACGGGGAGGATGCACGGCGAGATGCCCGTGATGAGTCCCCCCAGGAACCCGATGATGGCGAGGGTGAGCACTGTGTCCTCCGTCTGTGGTGCCGAAGTGCCGGAGGCGTCTGCCGACCCGGCCGTCTGCGCCGAACCGCCGTGGTGCCGGCTTCGGCTGATGGGGGTGGTTCGGTGCGGAGGCCGGAAGTGATTGGACGGATGTGGACCGGATCGGGCGATGTCCAGGATCGGCGTGGTCGCATCGCATCGCCCTCGCGCGCGCGATCCTCTTTCCGGCCGGCAAGCTCGCGGCCCTGCTTGCTTCCGGCTTTCCGGCCGGCAAGCTCGCGGCCCTGCTTGCTTCCGGCCCCGCTTGCTTCCGGCGCGAACGGTGCAGCATCGCCCGGTTCACAACTCAGGAGCCCCGGTTCACAACTCAGGAGCCCCGGTTCACAACTCAGGAGCGATGCGGCGTGGCGCGTGCCTTCGCCCCCGATGCGGCCACGACACGCCCGGACGCTCCTGAGTTGCGAACACACGCTCCTGAGTTGCGAACACACGCTCCTGAGTTGCGAACGGGTTCTCCGCGTGTTTGCAGGGATTCGGGACGGATCGGGAATGAATTCAGAAGTTTTCCAAACCGGCAGGTGAGGGGCTCCGAAGGTGTCTGTGAGGGTCGCCTCCCGGGAACATCCCGAAGCACCACGGAGGCAACGCATCATCGCCTCACCGTTCACCACCGCACCACCACAGCGTCATTCATCAAAGGAGAAATCACATGCGCATCAACAAACGGCACACCGTTGCAGCACTCGCGATTGCAGCGATCGCCACGTTCGGACTCGCGGCATGTTCCACGGGGTCCAGCTCGGACGCCGGCGCCTCGAGCACCCCGAAGACCTCCGAATCGTCCGCCCCGGCCATGACGGCCGACCCGGCAGCCGACCTCGTCGGTCCCGGTTGCGCCGCCTACGCCGACCAGGTCCCCTCCGGCCCCGGTTCCGTCGTCGGCATGTCGACCGACCCGGTCGCCGTCGCAGCGTCGAACAACCCGCTCCTCACCACGCTCGTGGCTGCGGTCTCCGGCAAGCTGAACCCCGACGTCAACCTCGTCGACACGCTCAACGGCTCCGAGTTCACGGTCTTCGCACCGGTCGACGACGCCTTCAAGAAGATCGATGCAGCGACGATCGACTCCCTGAAGACGCCTGAGGGCGCTGCGACGCTGACCAAGATCCTCACGTACCACGTGGTTCCCGGCCAGATCGCTCCTGACGCCATCGACGGCACGCAGACCACCGTCGAGGGTGGCACGGTCGAGGTCGCCGGCAGCGGAGACAACATGACCGTCAACGGTGCCAAGGTCATCTGCGGCGGCGTCCACACCGCCAACGCGACCGTGTACCTCATCGACTCGGTCCTGATGCCCAAGTAAGTCTCACCGCTTCACAGCACGACGCCCGTCATCCTTCCGGATGGCGGGCGTCGTTCTGTCTGCCCTCGCCCCCACCTACTTCTGCCGAGGGGCCCCAAAGTGCGGGTGAGCTCACTCAGCACCCGCAATTTGCGACCCCTCGGCAGAAGAAGAGGGGAGGGGCGGGCGGCGGTTAGGGGCGACGACGTGTGACGACGAGGAGCGCTGCTCCAGCGACGACGACGATGCCGATGGCTCCGACGATCCACCACACGTCACCGCCGATGCCGCCGGACGCCTGAGCGGACGGCGCATCGGTCGAGGACGGCTCTGGCGCGGGTGCCGCACCGGCCTGACCGCACTTCGGCGAGGAAGCGCCCTCGGCGAGCTCCTGGCCGACGGCCGGCGCCCAGGTGAACGTGTAGCTGCCGGAGAGCGGGTGTCCGTCGGTCGAGACGAGCTGCCACGTGACCGTGTACTCCCCCGCCTGCCCCAGCTGCAGGGGCATCACGAGCGCCGGACCGTTCACGGTCGTGCAGGCCGTGCCGTAGTACAGCTTCTCCGAACCCGGCCCGGTCACCTGGATCTGGTTCGAGTTGCCGGCGTCGCCGAGGTCGAGCAGGTTGTCATTCGTGGTGATGACGATCTGCTCCGGCTGCTCGGTCACCGTGCTGTCGGCCGCCGGAGTGGTCGACACGATCGAGTTGTGCGCGGATGCGGGAGAGGCGACCCCCACGACCGCCGCCACGGCGATGAACGCAGCAGCGGCGGTCGCGGCGAACGCCCGGGAGCGGGACGTGGTCACTTGCCCTCCGTCTTCGAGGAGTCGTTGGAGCCGGCGTTGGACGAGCCTGCGCCTGAACCGGCGCCTGCCGGACGACCACGGCGAGCGGAGACCGCGAGGACGATGCCGACAGCTCCGACCGCGAGTCCGGCGATGCCGAGGACACGGCCGAGGACATCGGTCGAGCCGGCGTCGGACGCTGCCGCTTCATCGTGACCGGCTGCGGCGTCGCCATCGCCGTCTCCATCGCCGTCACCGTGGCCGGATTCGGTCACCGCTTGGCCGACGGCGACCGCGGGAGCCGGGGACTCGAGCGACTCCGGGTCCTGGCCCTTCTTGGCGACCTGGTCCCAGACCGTCTCCCCGACCTCGCACGCCTGCGTCACAGGGAAGGCGAGGCTCGTGTTCGCGGCGTCCACCGGCAGCTGCACCTGGAAGGCCACGGTGTCACGGAAGCCGTCCGCGAGCGGGGTCTTGGCCGTGTAGACGACCTGTCCGACGCGCTCGGCGAGCTGGTTGCCATGGGCGTCGGTGATGGGCTTCGCGAGCGGGACCATGACCTTCTTGATGTCCCAGTTCGCGTTCACCGCGGGCGTCACGGAGTTGATGGCCTCAGGGATGGTGAAGGTGAGGCTCGTGGTGGGCGAGCCGTCGCAGCCGTGCCCGACCGAGAAGGCGAGCACGGACGTGGAACCGGCTGCTCCGCTCGAGGGCTCGACGCCGACGTGCGCGGAGGCTGCGAGCGGTGCGGCGATGGCGAGGAGCGAGCCGCCGCCGATCGCTGCGGCCACGACGGCTGCACGCCTGAAACGCGAGGGCTTCCGTGAGCCGCTCGCGTCGCCCGCGGAAGCGGCGAGCTCGGTGCTGATGCTGGAGGTGCGGGTGCTGTTCATCACGCTGTTTGTCCTGTCGACAGAGTCCGTCCGGCGGTCGCCGGTCACGGACGGGAAAAGGGGAAGAGGATGGTGCGCGTGCCGCTACAGGGCGGCGAACACCATCGGTGGTCCCCGGTGTCGGAGGTGCAGGAGGATGACGCCCATACGGCGCGGGAAACTGTTGACGCGAGCCCAGCGGACTCGGCGAGGCGACGGGATGAGCGAGGGCGCGACGATCGCGAGGACGGGCAGGACCCGCCGGTGCAACGCGGTGACGGCTGCGCGCATCCAACGCTCGGCGTAGAGGATTGCGGAGACCGTGACCACGGCGGCGAGGACGTGCGCGATCCACATCGCCGAGCCGCCGTGCATGTGCGCGGCACTCGCGGTGCCGGTGGATGCACCGGTCGTCGTGACCTGCATCTGGATGACGGCGTCGTGCTGGTGCAGCGCCGTGGAGCCGCCGGCCTGCGGAACGACCGATGCGGCCGCCGAACCCGATGCGACGCTGAAGAGGAAGTGGTACGCGAGCTGACTCACGAGCACGGAGGCGGCGAGACCGATGCGGTTGATGCGGCGACCTGCGAGGCCGATGCAGACGAGCATGGCGAAGGTGAAGCCGACCACGACGACGAACACGGACGGAACGGTGGCCCCGCCGAGGGTGTGCGAGAGCGCGGCGGCGAAGGTAGCGAATGCAGCAGCCGCGGTGCCGCGGGCGACCCGTGCCCACCGTTCGCTCATGCTGTTCCTCCGCCTGGATCCGGCTCGTGCGATGCGCACACGACCAGGGTACCGGAGCGCGGCGCCGATCACGGTCGTGGGACGGGCTGTGGAGAGATGAGCGGATGCGACCCTGCGCGGCGGGACCGCAGGCTCACTCGGCGAACAGGACGATGAACGACGCGATGAACGACCCCACGCCCACCCCCGCGGTCACGAAGAACAGCAGTCGGAGCGCTTTGGCGTGTTCCGCGCGGCGTCCGAAGCGGGCGAGCGATGGATCGCGACGCGAGTAGTAGACGATCGCCTCGTCCGGGTCGCGGATGGCGGCGGCCTCCGCGTCGGTGAGGTCGCGTGAGAAGAGTTCGCTCTCCTCCGTCATCCAGCGGAGCTGTTTCGGCGCGACGTCGGGGTCCGGGTCCGGACTGGCATCGCCGTCGACACGCGCCCTATCGACGCCCGCGCCGTCGACCCCGACCCCGTCGACGATCACGGCGTGCGTCTCGACCCATGTGCCGTCCGCGGCCCGCGCGATGAGCATGATGACGAGCACGACCACGGCCGAGCCGAGACCGATCCAGGTGAAGACCTCGAGGATGAGCCCGATCAGGTCGTGGACGTCCACATCACGATGCTAGCCGTCCTCACGTCCCGACTCGCCGGAGTCGCCTGAGTCGCCTGCCTCTCGCCCCGCTCGCGTAACTCCTTCGATTTCGACAGCGCCGGATCGGCTGCCCCGGAATTCCGGGGGTCTGCCCGCGGACCTGTCGAAATCGAAGGAGTTACGCGAGCGAGGGGTGGGTGATGGGGGCGGGTGGTCGGCGAGCCGGGCGGGGCTGGCGAAGAGGGGCAGGACTGGCGAAGCGGGGCGGGCAAGGGTCGGCGCGCGGAGCGGGCGAGGGTCGGCGCGCGGAGCGGGCCAGACAGATTCCGGCAGGCGGCCTACACGGTCTCCGGTCGTTTCTGCCGCGCGGGCTCAGCAGGCTGGTCCGGACCGTTCCACACCGAGATGATGCCCCAGGCGACGGCCGCGATCGGCACGGACAGGACCGCCCCGACGATGCCGCCGAGGATCGTGCCCGCGGTCAGGGCGAGCAGGACGACGAGCGCGTGGAGCTTGAGCGAGCGAGCCATGACGACGGGCTGGAGGAAGTTGCCTTCGAGCTGGTTGACGGCGATCACGACGATGATCACGACGAGCGCGGCGACCGGTCCGTTCGCGACGAGGGCGACGAGGGCCGCGAGAATGCCCGCCGCGGTCGCTCCGACGAGCGGGATGAACGCGGTGAGGAACACGACGACGGCGAGGGGCAGCGCGAGCGGCACGCCGATGATCGCGAGCGCGACGCCGATGCCGACTGCGTCGACCGCAGCGACTGTCGCTGTTCCTCGCACGTAGCCGCCGAGGACGTCGACCGTCTTCGTGCCGATGCGGCGAGCGCGGTCGTACTGCGCACCCGTGAATGGACGGAGCAGGAACTCCCAGATCTTCGGTCCGTCCTTCAGGAAGAAGAACAGGACAACGACCATGAGGAACAGGCCCGTGAAGAAGCTCGCGGTCGCCGAGACGCCCGCCAACGCGCCGCTGCCGAACTGGCTGCTCGTGAGGAAGCCGACCGCGCCCTCCTTCACACTGTCGATCTGCTCGCTGCTGATCGAGAACGGGAGGTGCTGCAGGTAGTCCTGCAGCGCATCGATGCCGTCCGACGCGGAGGAGACGAGGTCGTCCCACTGCGAGCGGACGGCCCACACGATGAGCCAGCCGACGCCGCCGAGGATGACGATGAGGGCGAGCAGCGCGATCCAGGTGGCGAGGATCGACGGGATGCCCTTGACGCGCATCCAACGGACCAGCGGGTGGATCGCGGACGCGAGGATGAGCGCGAGGACGACGGGGATCATCACGAGCGACAGCTGCGTCATCGCGAACACGACGAGGGCCGCCACGGCGACGATCGCGATGATCTGCAGGCTCCTGGTGGCCACGACGCCGATGCGGTCGCTCCACAGCCGCGGAGGCTCCTCCGTCGGTTCGGTGCGATCGAATAGGCCCATGTGGTTCCCCGTTCCAGTCGGTGCGGCGGTGTCGCCCGGCCTGCTGAGAGCGAGGCTCAGCCCAGACAACACCGCTTCGTCCGTCCAGCCAACCCCCTTGGGCGCCGCTCGCGGGCCCTCCACGCCGACGGCGGCGGGATCGGACCCCGAATCGGGTGCGATGCGTCCCGCCCGGGACTACGGTGAAGGTGACCGGAAGGGATGCCATGGCGGAGCCGACAGCAGCACCACGCGTCACGCGGAACGAGACGACCCACGAGTACGAGATCTGGGTGGGCGATGTCCGCGCCGGCATCTCCGGCTACAAGCTGAGGCCCGGGCAGGTGGTGTTCACGCACACCGAGATCGATCCGGACTTCGGCGGGCAGGGGCTCGGCAGCATCCTCGTGGAGGGTTCGCTCGAGGACGTCGTGTCGCGCGGGGAGAAGATCGTCCCCTACTGCCCGTTCGTGCAGGCGTACCTGCGGAAGCATCCGGCGTTCGAGGCGCACGTCGAGTGGCCTGCGGAACGCCCCGCCGAGCCGGACGAGGACGGCGCGTCGGCATGACCAGGCTGGACACCGGGGGTGAGACCGAGCTGTGCGCCGCGACCGATGATTCGACGACGCGCGTCCTCGAATCGCGCGAGGTCCCGCTCGGCGGCGTCCGCGGCTTGAGCGTTCACCGGTCCCTCCCGCAACGCGAGTTGCCGATGGTGGGCGCCTGGTGCTTCCTCGACCGTTTCGATGAGGAGGCGGCCGTCATGCGCGTCCTCCCCCACCCCCACACGGGACTGCAGACCGTCACCTGGCCGCTCGACGGCGACATCCGGCATCGCGACAGCGTCGGGAGCGACGTCATCGTGCGGCCGGGCGAACTCAACATCATGACGAGCGGCTACGGCGTCTCGCACTCGGAGTTCTCCCTGGGCGACGAACCGTCGTCGATGCACGGCCTCCAGCTGTGGGTGGCCCTGCCGCGCGATGTCGCCGACGGCGATCCCGCGTTCGCACAGCACACGGAGCTGCCGGTCTTCGAGACGGACGGTCTGCGGGCGACCGTGCTCGTCGGGTCGCTCGGCGATGCGGAGTCGCTCGCGCTCGTGCACACGCCGCTCCTCGGTGCGGATGTCATGCTCGATGCGGGCGCGTCCGCCTCGATCCCCGTGGATCCGGCCTTCGAACACGGCGTTCTCGTCCTCTCGGGGACGGTGGAGATCGCGGGGACGGAGTTGCGTTCCGGTCCGCTCCTCTACCTCGGCACAGGTCGCGACGCGGTGCACGTTTCGACGTCGGACGGCGCTCGGTTCGTCCTCCTCGGCGGCGTCCCGTTCGGCGAGGAGCTCGTCATGTGGTGGAACTTCGTTGCGCGCAGCCACGATGAGATCGCGTCCGCCCGGGAGGATTGGGAACGCGGCGCCGTGCGCTTCGGAACGGTCGCGGGACATGGCGCGGATCACATCCCGGCTCCCCCGCTCCCGAACGTGCGCCTCACGCCTCGCCGCCGCTCGCTCTGAGCTGGTCATCGGTCGCTCGCGCCCGTCTTCTGCAGCGCCTCGGGGAGAGCTGTCCTGCTCCGGTGTGTTCACAACTCAGGAGCGCTCCGGCGTGTCGGGCCGCCGAGACGGCGCGGCGGAGGCGACACACCGCACCCGTCCTGAGTTGTGAACACCCGGCTGGATGACGGCGCGACTGAGCGGGCCGATGGGACGGCCCGGACGATGACGGCGACAAGCTGAGCGATCGCCCAGTGGACGACAGTCGCTGGAGACGAGGTGCGCGACAAAGGATAGGCTGGCCTCACGGCCCGTCAGCCGCGTCGCCGTCCTCGTCGAGGCATCGCGAACGACTGCTCAGGGCTCCGGACCTCCACGACCGTCCCGAACGGAGCACCATGAACCGACTGAGCACGCGCCTGCTGCTCACCTGCGCAGCGATCGGCGTCGGCGGCGGCCTCGTCTTCGTCGTCAGCGGGTACGTCGGCGGTGCGATCTCGGCCACGGCGCCCGTGCTCTACGGCATCATCATCGGCGTCTACTTCCTGCCCGGCGTCGTCTCGCAGGCGCTGCTCCGGCGTGCCGGCGTCGCGCTCATCACGGGCGTGACCGCCGGACTCGTCTCGGCGGCCTTCAGCCCACAGTGGTTCTTCCGCTACTTCGGCACGGGCCTCGCGATCGGCCTCCTCCAGGAGCTGCCGTTCGCGATCACGCGCTTCCGCAATTGGAAGCCGTGGATCTTCTACCTGGCGGCGGGCATCGCCGGTCTCGTCTTCGGCGGCGGAGTGCTCGTCGCCCTCGGCATCAACCACTTCGCACCGGCCGCCCAGGTCGTCTACATCGCCCTCTTCGTGCTCAGCCCGATCGCGTTCACAGCGCTCGGTCGAGGCATCGCGGCGGCCCTCACCCGCGCCGGCGTCGGACGCTCGCTGAGCTTGCCCGTCGACCGTCGGACGGCGACCGTCGTCTCTGCTACCGCTGGCACCTCATCCACCGTCACCTCGACCACCGCCAGCACCGGCATCGATGCAGGAACGGGCGGCGACGCAAGCGATGGCGCGCCCTCCACGGGCACGACCGGGACCACCCCGACCACGGGCGGTCGCTGAGCGCACGGTCCCCGGACCCGTCAGCCCGAACGCACCCGTGACCGCGACCCCACCACCACCAGACGAGCCGTTCGCTGCGGCCCCACGTCCGGCATCGGGCGCATCGCCGAACTCGATGCACGCGGCGACCTCGGTTCGCGATGTCCGCATCCGACACGACGAACGCGCCGCCTCCACTCCGGACGGCGTCTCGTTCGAGGTCGCGCAGGGTGAGGTCGTCCTCCTCCTCGGACCGAGCGGCTCGGGCAAATCGACGCTCGCGCTCGCACTCAACGGTCTGATCCCGCACGCGGTCCCAGCGACGCTCGACGGGACGGTCGTCACGGGCGGACTCGACACGGCCACCGCGTCCGTCGCACAACTGAGCGAACACGTCGCGATGGTCTTCCAGGACCCCGACTCGCAGATCGTGACCGGCACCCTCCTGGACGAGGTCTGCTTCGGTCCTGAGAACCAGCTGCTTGCGGTCGACGAGGTCCTCGCGCGCGCCGAGCGGGCGCTCCGACAGGTGGGGCTGTGGGAGCGCCGGGCGGAGAACCCGGATCGGCTCTCCGGCGGCGGTCGGCAGCGCCTCGCCATCGCCTGTGCGCTCGCGATGGGCAGCAGCCTCTTCGTCCTCGACGAGCCGACCGCCAACCTCGACCCCGCCGGGATCGACGAGGTCTACGCGGTCCTCCGCGACCTCGTCCAGGAACGCCAGCACGCCGTGGTGCTCGTCGAGCACAACCTCGACGCCGCGATCGACCTCGTCGACCGGGTCGTCGTCCTCGATCGCGCAGGCCGCCTCGCCTTCGACGGACCGACGCGCGAGATCCTCCTCGGCCACCTCGACGAGCTCCTCGCGATGGGGGTGTGGGTGCCGGTCGCGACGCTCGCCGGGCTCCGGCTGCGTGATGCAGGAGTGGCGCTCGACCCGCTCCCCTTGACCCCGGCCGAGCTCGCGACGGCGCTCAACGCGCAAGCGGAGCTGCCCGCGCTGTCAGGGCACATCCCCCCGGACCCTGAGCACACCGCCCCGGTCCCCGAGCACACAGCCCCGGTCCCCGAGCACACAGCCCCGGTCCCTGAGCGCGCCACCCCGGTCCCTGAGCTTGTCGAAGGGCGGAGTCCACAGAACCCTTCGACAGGCTCAGGGACCGGAATGACAAGCTCAGGGACCGGCCCCAGCTCGGGGAGCGGAAACTCCGCGACTCCCGCCGTCTCCGTCCACGGACTGACCGTCACACGCGGCAAACGGGAGATCCTGCACGACGTCTCCCTCGACATCGGCGCGGGTGATTTCGTCGCCGTCATCGGGACGAACGGCGCGGGGAAGACCACGCTCGTGCAGGCGATCGCGGGGGTCGTCGCTCCGCCGCGCGGGCACGTCCGGGTCGGCGGCATCGATCCCGGCCGCAGCGACGTGCGCACCCTGGCGGCGGCCATCGGCTTCGTCTTCCAGAATCCCGAGCACCAGTTCATCATGCACACGGTTCGCGAGGAGCTTGCGCACGGGCTGCGCATCCGCGGGGTCGCCGATGCCGAGATCACCCGGCGAGTGGATGAGATGCTCGTGCGATTCGGACTCGAGTCATTGCACGATGTGCATCCGTTCCTGCTGTCAGGCGGCCAGAAGCGACGGCTGTCGGTCGGGACGGCGCTCATCGCGGGCGCTCCCGTGCTCGCACTCGACGAACCGACGTTCGGGCAGGACCGCGAACGCGCCGTCGAACTGTTGGGGCTCCTCGGTGACCTCAATCGGCAGGGCACGACCGTCATCGTGGTCACGCACGACATGCAGCTCGTAGCGGACGATGCGAGTCACGTCGCGGTCCTCGACGACGGCCGCCTCCTCGCCTACGGGCGGACTGCCGACATCCTCGCCGACGACGCGCTCATCGAACGCGCCGGGCTCCGTCTGCCGCCGCTCGCGCAGGCGATGCGCGCGGTCGACCGTCACCCGAGCTGGCAGCACCTGGCTCGTCTGCAGGATCTGCCGTCCGAGCCGCACCCGGTTCCCGAGCACCCGGTCCCTGAGCCGCACCCAGTCCCCGAGCCGCACCCGGTCCCTGAGCTTGTCGAAGGGCGGAGTCCACAGAACCCTTCGACAGGCTCAGGGACCGGGAGCCCGCCCTCATCCTCCACGGCGGACGACGCATGAGCGCCGCGACCATCGATCCGTACGCCACGACGACCCATCCGGCGTACCGCTTCCTCTACCGACTCAACCCGCTCGCCAAGCTCGCGGCGCCCCTCCCCGCGATGATCGTGCTCGTCTTCCTGCGCGACATCGCGACGCCCGTCCTCTTCATCGGACTGGGTCTGCTCCTCATCCTCGTCGGCGCGACCCTCACGAAACGCACGGCGCTGCTCCTGTTCGTCGTGTTGCCGCTCGTCATCGCCGTCGGGTCGCTCAGCTTCGGGCTCTGGACGGACAGCGCACACGTCGACCGTTCCGTGATCCTCTTCCAGGTCGGCGACTACCGCTTCTACCTGGGCGCACTCGTGGTCGGCCTCGCGACGGCGCTCAGGCTGATGAGTCTGCTCGTGCTCGCGTTCATCGGCGGGTTCACGACGAGCGGTCCCGACTTCGTCCGGTCGATGATCCAGCAGCTCCACGTGCCCTACCGCATCGGCTACACGGCACTCGCCGCGTATCGCTTCGTGCCGCGGTTCGGACACGAGCTCGAGGTCATCCGCTCCGCGCATCGGGTTCGCGGGATGGTCGGTGGTCGCGGTCCGATCGCGGCCGTCCGTCGTTCCGTCGGCTACATCGTGCCGTTGCTCGCCGGAGCGATCCGGCATGCGGAGCGGGTGGCGCTCGCGATGGACTCCCGCGCGTTCGGCGCGCACTCCCAGCGCACGGAACGGTCGATCATCCCGTTCCGGACGCGCGACTGGGTGTTCATGATCCTCTTCTGGATCGCCACCGGCGCGATCCTCATCTGGTCCTTCTCCCCCGGTCCCTGAGCGCGGCGCCCGCTGCATCCCGCGCGCCCGCCGAGCCCGCCCGGCCTACCCGCCTGCCTACCTGCCTGCCTGCCTGCCTACCTCTCGCCGACGTCACCACCACAACTCCTTCGATGTGCGTCGGCGTAGCATCCGGATCCGCGGAATTCCGGGGATCCAGGATGTCGGCATGCTCGAATCGAAGGAGTTATGCGCGCACCAGCAGGTCTGGCCGGCCCGGTCGAAACCGGTCAAGCGCAGCTGGTCACGGCTCAGCGAGCGGCGAGCTCCCCGACGAGGGCCCGCGCCCCACGCGTGTGCAGCACGTCGAGCGCGTGCACGTACGCGGCCGTGAAGACGGCGTCGTCGACGAGGTCTCCGAACAGCTCCCGGTTCCGCAGGAATGCGAGCGGGTCGATGCGCTGCGAGCGCGCCACCTCGGCGAGCGCCGCCGGTTCGGCATCGGGAAGCGCCATCGAGCCGCCCTGTTCATCGACTCCTTCCGCGTACCGGGCCCAGGAGGCGACGACGGCGGCGCCCAGCGCGATGTCCCGACCCGCGGCGAGGTTGTCGCGGACGATCGGCAGCACCAGCTGCGGGATCCCGGCAGAGGGATTCGATCCGAGCCGCGCGAGCGTGTCGAGGACGGCCGGGTTCGAGAAGCGGAGGACGAGCGTGTCCGTGTACTCGGCGAGGTCCATCGGGGCCCCACTGAGGGTCGGTGAGACCTCGTCGTCCATGTACCGGCGGAGGAACGCCTCGAATTCGGGATCCTGCATGACCTCGTGCGTGTAGGAGTATCCGGCGAGCATCCCGAGGTACGCCAATGCCTGATGGGTTGAGTTGAGGAGCCGGAGTTTGACCCGCTCGTACGGTTCGGCGTCGTCCACGATCGTCACGCCGGCGTCCTCGTACGGCGGTCGGCCTGAGACGAAACGGTCCTCGAGCACCCACTGCTCGAAGGTCTCGGCGACCACCGGCCACGCATCTTCGATGCCGAACTCGTCGGCGATCCGGGCGATGTCCTCCGGCGTCGTGACCGGGGTGATGCGGTCGACCATCGAGTTCGGGAACGGGATGTTCTCGTCGATCCAGGCGGCGATCTCCGGATCCTTCAGCCGCGCGAACGAGACGAACGCCGTCTGCGCAGCATCGCCGTTGTGTTCGAAATTGTCGCAGGACATGATCGTGAACGGTGCGATGCCGCGCTCCCTGCGGCGGCGGATCGCTTCCGTCACGAGGCCGAACACGGTCGCGGGGACGGCTCCGTCTGCGAGGTCTGCGACGATCGCCGGGGCCGTCTCATCGAACACCCTCGTCGTGATATCGATGTTGTACCCGAACGCCGTGATCGTGAGGCTCACGATGCGCACGTCTGGCGATGCGAGGCGCTCGATGGCCGCTTCGGGTTCGTCGAGCGCGTGGATGTACTCGACGATCGAACCGATGACACGGGCGTCGAGGCTGCCGTCGTTGGGCTTGAGCGCCAGCGTGTAGAGCTCGTCCTGGGGCACCAGGGCGTCCCTCAGACGGCGGTCGCCGGGGAGGACGCCGATGCCGCAGATGCCCCAGTCGAGGGCGAGGCCCGCATTCATCAATCGGTCGAGGTACATGGCCTGGTGCGAACGGTGGAAGCCGCCGACGCCGACGTGCACGATGCCGACGGAGACGGCGGAACGGTCGTAGACGGGTCCGGGGACGTCGGCGGGGAGGTGGGCGATGGCGGCGTTGTCGAGTCGCATGGAGGCGAGCATACGCACGAGCGCTGCATGCGGCATCCGTCGGGATTCGAAACGGGCACGAACCGGGCACGAAACCCACCTGAACCGGACACTGGCCTCGCGACTCTCGCGGAATGACGAAAGCCCCTCACGGAGTTCGGGGGAACACCGTGAGGGGCTTCGGTACTGAATCGCTCCTGTTCCTCCAGGGTACGCCGATCTCTCCGCTTCGCAAGTGGCCGTTTCCGGTGGGTTGGTGCACCGTCAGAACCGCGATGACCGCGAGCCGGCGAGAGTCGCTTCCCGCCCTGCGATGATCGCCGGCAACCGTGAATGGGATTCGTTCCACAGGGCGACGTCAGTGTTGAGCGAGCGGAGAATCCGGAGAACTTGCGCGTGGTCGAATTCGAGGTCTCGTGTGAAGATCGGCTCGTGGTGAGCAATGCGGTTCCGCAACTTCCTGAGCCGCTCAAGCGAAGCATGCAGCGAGCCTCGCCGACCGTGACTCCGGTCGAAGGCCATTCGAACCGAAGGCTCCCACAGCTGTGCGTGATAGCAGTTGGCGAGCAATCCGGTCCAGAATCCGAAGCTGAGTTCGGCCACGACATGCCCTGCCACCCAACGATCGCGCTTCGTTCGATCCAACGAAACCGTTACGCGACGAATACTCGCATGATCGCCCGCAGTCAGCGTGGTGGAGAGCCACCATTCATCCCGCCCGCAAAAACGTGCGAGTTGCGCGTGCAACGCGTTCCGAAGTGTCACCTCAAGCAGATGGAAGTCGCCCCACAAGCTCGCCGCGACTTCCACATTCCATGAATACAGACGGATCGCGCGCGCGGTATCGCCGTCGGTGGCCTCGAGATACGTCGAAAAGCGGTCGTCGCCAATCGCGAACGGGAGCATCAGCAGCTCGGCGGGGTCATGGGGTTCCACTCTGCACCTCGATCTCGTACGATTGATTTCGTAAGCCCCGGACGAGGCACTTCGGTGTCGGCGCGCCGGGGCACTTCTCTGCGCTGCTCCGAGCGACCACGACTCTCTTCTCGCGAGTCGATGACTGAGCAACTGTCACAGGCGGCAGCCACATCAGTCAAGCACTCATATATGAGATGTGGATAACTTCTCCGGCCCGAAACCGCTAGCGTTGAGGACCGTGAGCACCGAGACGAACCCGTGGGCGAGCGTCGACGAGTCCGTGTTCTCGCCCGCCGGCCTCACGCGGGAGGACGTCCGGCCGGACGTCGACGGGCTCGACTACGACGGCATCGAATACACTGTGTCCGGCTTGCGCATCGTCGGTCGATTCGCTCGCATCACCCCAACGAAGAACGGGGCGTTCGTCGCCGTCTGGAGACGCGCGGCAGACGGCGGGACCCGGCCGTTCGACGTCGCTGATCCGTTCGACGCCTTCACCATCGCCGTGCGCGAAGGGGCATCGTTCGGTCTGTTCGTCTTCCCGAAGGCGGCACTCGTGGGGTACGGGCTCGTTTCGGCCGACAGATCCGGCGCTGTGTCCGATGACGGCAGTGGCGATGGCGATGGCGTTCGCACTCGCACTCGCACTCGCACGAGCGTCGGCAAGCGCGGCTTCCGCCTCTACGCGCCATGGGTCGCCCCGTCGAGCCGCCAGGCCGAGCGCTTGCAGGCCCAGCAGGCGCCTCACTTCCTCGACCTCACAGCGGGTCCCGCCTCCTCCGCCGACGTCAGCCGCCTCTTCGCCGCCTGATCAGATGAACGCCCCTGGGATCGGGGAGTGGCATCAGTCGGCGGAGGGCGCCCAGGGGTTGTTGCGGACGAGCTCCTGCTGGGCGTTGTGCTGGGCGATCGCCGTGCCGACGCTCGTCGCGAGGGCCACACCTGCACCGCCGAGCAGGATCAACCCGGATGCCGCAACGGCCGCCACAGCGATCCTCAGGGCGAAGCGCTGCTTGGCGACGAGCGGGCGCCCGGTCTCCGGATCATCCGGAGCCTTCGCCGACCGGTCGTGGTCACCTGAGGCTGGTTCGGCAACCATCAGCGCACCTCGGTCACGGGACCGGTCGATGCGGGAAGGATCGGTGCAGGACCGGTCGAGGCCGACACGGCAGGAGGCGTGCGACGGCGCCGCCAGGTCAGGATCGACGGCGACCACCACAGAGCGGCCGCGAGGAAGACGATCGCGAGACCGATGCTCATGACGGAGATGAGGAGATCGAGTTGCCACATGCGGGCGACGATCACTTGGGCGGTCGCGCTCACGAACCAGAGGACGTCAGCACTGCGCTGCAGGATGAGCACCGAGGGCACGAGGAGGAGGGCCCCGATGCTCCTCGTCGCGCGCGAACAGACCAGGATCGTGCCGAGGATCGCGAAGAACGTGAGGACGAGCAGCCACCTGGTTCCGGGCGGGACCGCCGTCGTATCGCCGATGACGAGGGCCCGGACGACACGCACGAGCGTGAAGACTCCGGTGCCGGCGAGCGTGAGGCCGAGCATGAACAGGACGGCAGCGAGCGACGCCCCGATGCGACGGATCGACATCGGGACGGGCGATGCCGCCTCACCGTTGCGGAGTCGTTCGACCCGCCAGGCGAGGTCGGCCGGCACGCCGCGGATCCACCGGCCCATGATCGACCGCGCCGCCGATGCGGGCGTCGCGCCGGAGGACTCCGCGTGCAGTGCTTCATCGTGGAGGTCCGCGGCGATCTCGTCCCGGCGCTCAGCGGCGACGCGCGGATCGAGGTCACGCGTGTACCACTCGCACCAGGCGAGCACCCGCCGAGCCGAGCGACGGTAGGGGCCCGAGCGGATGACGGTCATGCGTGCCTCACCGCAGCGGTCGCGCCGTTCGCGGCGGGGCGTGCCGATGCAGCGCGCTCACGTTCGGCCTGCTGGAGACGCTGTCGTTCCGCGGTCACGGCTTCCTGTCCGACGGGCGTGACGCGATAGAGCCGACGACGAGGACGCCCTTCCGCCTCGGACAGGGACGGGTCCTCCCAGGCCGATTCGAGGGCGCCCGCCGCCGTCATCCGGGCGAGGGCCTTGTAGAGCGTCCCGTGGGCGATGAGGCTTTCGCGACCGTCCTGCTCGGAGAGCCGCTTCGCGATCGAGAACCCGTAGACCCCCTCGCCCTCGTGCTGGAGCGCGATGGCGCAGTCGAGGATCTCGAGTTCCAGGGGGAGCCAGGCTCCGGCGCGACGTCGTGGCATGACATCCACTATAGGAACATAGGTTCCTCATGTCCACTTCGCGGAAAAGAGGGCCACCCGATCGAACATATGTTCTAATGGAGTCATGCGGTGGAGCGGACAGGAACTCGGCACGGAGACCACGTCGGCGCTGCCCGGCCTCGCCAAGCTCAACAACCTCGTGCGGAGCGTGCAGACGCCCGAGTTCGCCGGCGTCACCTTCCATGAGATCCTCGCCAAATCGGCGCTCAACAGGGTGCCAGGCCAATCCGAGATGCCGTTCGGCTGGACCATCAACCCCTACCGTGGCTGCTCGCATGCCTGTGTGTATTGCTTCGCGCGACCGACGCACGAGTATCTGGACCTCGACGCGGGGCGCGACTTCGACACGCAGGTGATCGTCAAGGTCAACGTGGCCGAGGTCGTCGCCAAGGAACTCGCGAAGCCCAGCTGGGGCAAACACCCCGTCGCCCTCGGCACCAACACCGATCCCTACCAGCGCGCGGAAGGGAAGTACCGGCTCATGCCCGGGATCATCGACGCCCTCGCGGACTCCGGAACACCCTTCTCCATCCTCACGAAGGGCACTCTGCTCCGACGCGACCTCCCCCTGCTCGCCGAGGCGGCACAGCGCGTCCCCGTCGACCTGGCGATGTCCATCGCCATCTTCGACGACGAACTCCAACACTCGATCGAGCCCGGCACCCCGACCGCCACAGCCCGCCTCGCGACCGTCACGGCAGCGCGGGATCAGGGCTTCGACGTGAGCGTGTTCATGATGCCGATCCTCCCCTACCTCACCGACTCCGTCGCCCACCTCGACGACGCGCTCACCCGCATCGCACAGGCCGGAGCCACCTCCGTGCTCTACTCGGCGCTGCACCTCAAAGCGGGCGTGAAGCCCTGGTACATGCAGTGGCTCGCACGCGAACACCCAGAACTCGTCGACCGCTACGAGGACCTCTACCGCACGGGCATGCACGCGCCCAAGGAGTACCGGCGCTGGCTGGCGGCACGCATCCGCCCCCTCATCCGTGCGCACGGCCTCGAACGCGGACGAGAAGACCCCGCGACAGGCGGCGTGCGGTCGAGCGCGATCGGGATGATGCGCAACGATGAAGGCGAACGCGTCAGCGTCCACAAGGGCGTCCGATTCGACGACCTCGCCAGGAGCGGCGCCCCGATGACCGGCCTGCAGGTGCAGCCCACGCTGTTCTGAGTCGTGGTATTCCGGGGCCGACGCTCGAAGCGGCGGCGGGCGCAGCGAGTTGCGGTGAGTCGCCCCGAGTTGCACTGACTTGGACCGACGAACCGCGGCTCTTCCACCACAACTCCTTCGATTTCGACATCGCCCGGAGAACTGGCCCGGAATTCCGGGGCTCCGATCCGCAGCGGCGCAGAATCGAAGGAGTTATGCGTGAAGGAGTTGTGAGGGCGGGGCGACAGTCGGCCCGGGATGCATCGGTCAGGCGATCAGGCGGCGCGACGGTCAGGCGGCGCGACGGTCAGGCGGCGCGACGGTCAGGCGTCGGGGATGAGGCGCTTGCTCAAGACGACGACGTCATCGACGCCGTAGCCGATCGCCCGGTAGAAGCCGACGACCTGCTCATTGCCGGTGCGCACCATGAGGTTCAGCTTCGGGCAGCCGAGCTCGGTCAGCAGGCGTTCGGCCTCGACCATGAGCGCCTGGCCCAGGCGCTCGCCACGACGGGACGGTGCGACCGCGAGGTAGTGGACCCACCCGCGATGACCGTCGTAGCCGACCATCGCCGTCGCGATCACCTCGCCACCGTGCTCGCCGACCAGGAACAGCTCCGGCTGGTTGGTGAGCTTTCGCTCGATGTCCTTCGCGGGATCGTTCCACGGCCTGGTCAGCCCGGAGGCCTCCCAGAGGGCGACGACGACGGGCTGGTCTGACACGGCGAACGGGCGGATCTGCATCCCTCCAGTCTGGCGCAAGCCATCCCGTGTCGAGGCGGTCCACGTGCCATGATGTGGACATGTCTGACGCCGCCGCTCACGAAACCGACACCGCTCTCGTCGCCGCCATCGCCGAGCAGGAACGCGAACTCCGCTTCGCCGCCTTCGATCACACCGATGCCTGGAAGCTCGGCAACATCCTCCACGACCTGGCCGCCGAACGCGAGCACCCGGTCTCCATCGCCGTGCTCCTCGGCGAACAGCGCGCGTTCCAGTGCGGGCTCCCCGGGTCGAGCGCGGAGAACGACGACTGGATCATGCGCAAGGCGCGCACGGTGCGGATCTTCGATCACGCATCATGGTTCGTCGGCGCGCAGTTCCGGCTCGACGGTCGTGACTTCGCGGCGGAGTCCGGACTCGATCCCGAACTGCACGCGGCCCACGGCGGGGCGTTCCCGATCCACGTGGGCGATGAGCTCGTCGGCGTCGTCGCCGTGAGCGGTCTGACGCAGGCGACCGATCACGCCCTCGTCGTCGAGGCTCTCCGCCTCACCCTCCCCTAGCTCGCGAGGTGTCACATATGGCTCGTTCGGTACGTCCGTTACGAGCCATATGTGACACCTCGCGGGCTGGGAGGGGCGGGCGTAGGGAAACGTAACGGGCGGGAACGCGCACGTACGGATGCGTAGCGTCGGGAGGCATGACGCACGACACCCCTCCCCGAAACGACGCTGACACCAGCAGCAGCAGCACGCAGCGATCCCGAGACGACGCGGACAGCAGCACGAGCAAGAGCAGCAGTAGCACGCACGCACCCCGGCACCTCATCCTCGGCGCGATGTTCCGCGCGCTCGGCGCATATCCGTCGGGCTGGCGGCAGCCGGGCGCCCACCACGACCCCGCCGATGACGGCACGATCATCCGCCAGGTCGCGAAGCTCGCGGAGGACGCCCGCCTCGACTACCTCTTCTTCGGCGACTGGCTCGCGACCGGCCATGACCTCGAGTACCGCGACCCGTACCTCCTCGCTCGCATCGACCCGGTGAGCGCAATCACCTTCGCCGCGGGGATCACCGAACGCATCGGCCTCATCGCCACGGCGAACACGACCTACTCCGATCCGTACACGCTCGCCCGGAGCACGGCATCCGTCGACATCCTGTCCGGAGGGCGTGCGGGGCTGAACCTGGTCACCGGCGCAGAGCCGCGCGCGGCGGGCAATCACGGGCGGGATGCCCACCAGGGCAACGCCGACCGATACGACCGGGCCGAGGAGTTCGTCGGTGCGCTCCGGTCGCTGTGGGACTCCTTCGAGGACGACGCGTTCGTGGGCGATCAGGATGGCGGCGTCCTCATCGACCCGACGAAGCTGCACCGGAGCGACATTGTCGGCTCGACTCTCAGCGTCACTGGTCCGTTGAACGCCGCGAGACCGCCGCAGGGGCACCTGCCGATCGTCAACGCGGGGACCTCGCCGCGGTCGCGCGAGCTCGTCGCGGCCCACGCGGACCTCGCGCTCGTCGCGGTGCCGACCCTCCAGGCCGGCATCGAGCTGCGGGCGAGCCTGCGCGCGGAGGCCGCCGCGAACGGCCGCGATCCCGATGCACTCAAGGTCATCTCGCCGATCCTGCCGGTCGTCGCCGAAACGACCGAGGAGGCGTGGGCGATCGTCGATCGGCTGCTCGACGGCATCCCCGTCGACGATCGTGTTCCGGCCGACACGGCGGGTTCGACGAGAGCGCCCCTCCCCGATGCGTTCCCGACGAACCGCACGATCGCGGCCCTCGCCGAAACCGTCGGCGCAGACCTCGCCGGGAAGCGTCTCGCCGATGTCGTCACGGACGCGGACCTCGCGGGATTCTCCGATGCGGGTCGCCGGCTCGTCGCACTCGTCGGCGAGCGCACGGGTCGCGTCGTCGCCCCTGTCCAAGGCCACGAGCGGCCCGGAAACGATGACGAATCGGCCGCAATCGACGACGAAACGACGGCGAACGCGCCATCCAGCCCTTCCGGACACCGCTTCGTAACCTTCCGTCATCTGCTCGTGACGAGCGTGGTTCCGGCCGCGATCGTGGCCGGTGACGCGGTGACCGTCGCCGATCACTTCGAGCGCTGGTTCCGCGCGGGGGCAGTCGACGGCTTCAATGTCCTGACGGCGTTCCAGCCGGCCCAGTTCGAGGCGTTCACGGGGCTCCTGGTCCCGGAATTGCAGCGGAGAGGCCTGTTCCGGACCGAGTACAGCGGTCACACCCTCCGCGAGCATCTGGGCCTCGAACGACCCGAGAACGTGCACGTGCGGGCTGCCGCGTCGCGCGCTGCGGCGGCTGCGTCGGAGGCCGCCGAGAGCCCCTTGCACACGTCCGACGACCGTGTGCCCCAAACCGTCTCCTGACCTCGGAAACGGCTTCCCGAAGGCCGGATGACGGCGAACGGACCCCCGCTCGTCACATTTCGTCCTGTTGCCCAACAGGCGTTCTTGAATCCCTACTGTTGGTGCCACGCTCATCGTCGCGCCGTTCCCAGCACCCCCGAATCGCACCCTCCGCGGAGCACCGGACCACAGCATCGTCCGGCCGCAAGAGGGCGTCCACCCCAGCAATCGAAAGCGAACAACCATGCCCCGACCAGCCCTTCGCCGCATCCTCGCGGCCGGGATCGCCGCCATCGCCGCGACCGCGCTCCTCGCCTCGTGCGCCGGCGGCGCAGCCCCCGCCTCGACCTCCGGTTCCGGCGGCGACCCGATCACGGGTGGCACCCTCACCTACCTCGAGTACCAGCCGTACACGAACCTGTACCCGCCGCAGGCGGGCTTCTACCCCAACGGCGGCATCGTCAACAACATCACCGATCGCCTGACCTACCAGGACCCGAAGACGCTCGAGATCGAGCCGTGGCTGGCCACGAAGTGGACGGTCAACGCCGATGCGACGGAGTACACCTTCACCCTGCGCGACGGCGTCACCTTCTCCGACGGCACGCCGCTCGATGCTGCAGCGGTCGCGAAGAACTTCGACACCTACGGCCTCGGCAACCAGGAGAAGGCGCTCACGATCTCCGAGGCCGTGAACAACTACCAGGGCAGCACGGTCGTCGACCCGCACACGGTCACGTTCACGTTCTCCGCTCCGGCGCCCGGATTCCTGCAGGCGACGTCGACCATCACCTCCGGCATCGTCTCCCCCGCGACGCTCGACCAGAACCTCGAAGGGTTCGGCGCGGGCAACGCGAAGAACATCATCGGTTCCGGCCCGTTCACGGTGAGCGACGAGAAGATCGGTACCGAGCTGAAGCTCAAGGCCCGTGACGACTACGACTGGGCTCCGCCGTCCCTCAAGCACCAGGGCCGCTCCTACCTCGACGGCATCGACATCGTCGTGACCCCGGAGGACAGCGTCCGCATCGGCGCCCTCACCTCCGGCCAGGCCGACTACATCCGCTACGTCCAGGCATTCGACGAGGCACAGGTCGAGGCGGCAGGCTTCGACATCCACGCTCCACAGACGCGTGGAGTGAACAACTCGCTGTATCTGCGGTTCACGAACCCGATCCTGAGCGACATCAAGGTCCGTCAGGCGCTCGTCGCCGGCGTCGACACCCAGGAGGTCGTCGACACGATCTACACGAAGAACTACCCGAAGGCGACCTCGTCGCTCTCGTCCACGGCGCTCGGTTACAAGGACGAATCGGCTCTCCTGAAGTTCGACCCGAAGAAGTCCGCGACGCTCCTCGACGAGGCCGGCTGGAAGCTCGGCTCGGACGGCATCCGAGAGAAGGACGGCGCCAAGCTGTCCCTCGACGTGTACGAGTCGAAGGCGCAGCCGCTCTCGAAGCAGGCGCTCGAGCTCGTGAGCCAGCAGCTCAAGAAGATCGGCGTCCTGCTCAACGTGAAGTCGGCCGATGCCGGCAGCTACGCGGAGGACATCAAGGACCCGCTGAAGACGCCGCTGCTGAACTCGATGGTCGGCCGCGCCGATCTCGACGTGATCAAGAGCCAGTTCTACACGAAGAACCGCAACGTGCTCCTCTCGAACGACACGAAGCTCGACGAGCTCCTCCTGGCCGTCGCCTCCGAACCGGACCCGAAGAAGCGCCTCGAAGCGGACGCCGCCGTGCAGGACTACCTCGCCGAGCAGGCGTACGTGATCCCGCTCTTCGAAGAGCCCCAGGTCTACGGCTCCGCGCCGTACGTGAAGGGCGTCGAGTTCGAGTCCGTCGGTCGCCCGACGTTCTACGACGTCTGGCTCGACAAGAAGTAGCGATGTCGGGAGCGCGCGATCGGGTGATCGCGCGCTCCCTGCGTTCCCGCCGTCGTTCGCGACGTCCGGTCCAGTCCGCTCGATCACACGCCCTCGATCGCACACCCTCGCTCACCCGCCATCCGACCGCCGCCCAACCGCCCCAGCCCGGCCGCCCGCACCAGGAGGACCAGCTCATGAGATCCACCTTCGATCCCCGCTTCGTGCTGCAACGGGTCGGCCAGGCGGTCATCGTCCTCGTCGCCGCGTTCACGGTCACGTTCGTGCTCCTGCAGGCGTTGCCGGGCGACGCCATCATGATCAAGTTCGAGAACCCGGAACTGGGCCTCTCGCCGCAGCAGATCGCGGACATCCGCGTCGCGTACGGTGCGGACGTCCCCGTACCGATCCAGTTCTGGCACACGCTCATCGGCTTCGTGCAGGGCGACTTCGGATACTCGATCCAGAGCGGCACCCCCGTCCTGAAGCTCCTCGCCGAGGTCCTCCCCGAGACGCTCAAACTCGCGTCGATCGGGTTCCTCCTCGCCGTCGTCATCGCGGTCGGCGTCGCGTTCCTCTCCGCCCTCACGCCGTTCGCGTGGCTCGCGAACCTCCTCCGTTCACTGCCCGGCCTGCTCGTCTCCGTGCCCGTGTTCTGGCTCGGCATCGTACTCATCCAGGTGTTCTCGTTCCAGTTGAAACTCGTCCCGGTCATCGGCGCCGATCCGTTCCAGGCGCTCATCCTGCCGGTCGTGACGCTCGCCGTGCCGATCTCGGCGCCGCTCGCGCAGATCCTCGTGCGGTCGATCGACGAGGTCAGACTGCAGCCGTTCGTCACGGTCGTCCGGGCGAAGGGCGCGAGCCCGTCGTGGGTGCTGTGGCGGAATGTCGCGAAGAACGCCGTGCTGCCCGTCATCACGATCGCCGGCGTGCTCTTCGGCGAGCTCATCGCGGGCGCCGTCGTGACGGAGACCGTGTTCGGGCGCGCCGGCATCGGCCGCCTCACCGAGCAGGCCGTGTCCCAGCAGGACACCCCCGTGCTGCAGGCGATCGTCGTCCTCGCCGCGCTCGTCTTCGTCGTCGTGAACCTCGCTGTCGACCTCCTGTATCCCGTACTCGATCCGAGACTGTCCAAGAGAGTGGGGGCGTCCGTATGAGCACGCCGATCAACGAATTGCAGGCCGATGTCGCTGGGACCGTTCCAGCTTCGGCGGCCGGGGCCGGGGCTGCGGCATCCGGTCTTGCGCGACCCGGCGGACCGTCCGGCCCCGCGGGTCCAGGCGGACCTTCTGGACCGTCCGGCCCCGCTGGCCCCGCCGCGCTCGCTCCCGCGGGTCGGCGCCGCGGTCTCTTCGGGCGGTTCGGCCGCATCCAGATCACGCTCGTCCTCGCCTGGCTCGTCATCGCGATCGCGCTCGCCTGGGCCATCGCACCCGGCCTCTTCACGAGCTTCGACCCGCTCACGGGCGTGCCGGCTGAGAAGCTGCAGGGCCCGAGCGCCGCGCACTGGTTCGGCACCGACTCGATCGGCCGAGACCTGCTCGCCCGCGTCATCCACGGCTCCGTCAACTCGCTGTCCGGCGCGCTCATCGCCGTCACGGTCGGCCTCGTCGTCGGCACCGTCATCGGTGTCCTCGCGGGATCGAACGGCGGCCTCCTCGACGACATCCTCATGCGCGTCGTCGACGTCCTCCTCTCGATCCCCGGCCTCCTGCTCTCGCTCAGCATCATCATCCTGCTCGGCTTCGGCACGACCAACGCGGCGATCGCAGTGGGCGTGACGAGCGTCGCATCGTTCGCGAGGCTGTCGAGGTCAGAGGTCGTGCGCGTCAGGCGCAGCGAGTACGTCGAAGCGGCGTTCGGCAGTGGCGGCAGCTACCTCGCCGTCCTCGCCAGGCACGTGCTGCCGAACTCGCTCACGGCGGTCATCGGACTCGCGGCCCTCCAGTTCGGCACCGCGATCCTCGCGATCTCCACACTCGGATTCCTCGGCTATGGCGCCCCGCCGCCCACCCCGGAATGGGGCCTCCTCATCGCGGAGGGCCGCAACTACATCGCGACGTCGTGGTGGCTCACCGTCCTCCCGGGTCTCGTGGTCGTCGCCGTCGTGCTCTCGGCCAATCGCATCAGCCAGTCGATCGGGAAGCAGCGATGAGCGCCACGACAGCACGGAACGGCAACTCGGCAACGGCCTCGGCGAGCGCCTCGCCATCAGCAAGCGCCTCGCCAGCAGCAACGCCGGGAGCGCCAACAGGCAACGTCCTCGACGTCTCCGGCCTCAGCGTGTCCTACCGGACGGATGCGGGGACCACGCGTGTGGTCCACGACGTCTCGTTCTCGGTGGGCCAGGGCGAGGTCGTCGCGGTCGTCGGCGAGTCGGGGTCAGGGAAGTCGACCACGGCGCACGCCGTCATCGGCCTCCTCCCCTCCAACGGGCAGCTGGACGCGGGCAGCATCAGCCTGTCCGGCGTCGACATCGCCGGCTGGAACGACAAACGGCTGCAATCCGTCCGCGGCGCGCAGATCGGCCTCGTGCCGCAGGACCCGTCCTCCTCGCTCAACCCCGTGCGCACGATCGGTGCGCAGCTCGGTGAGGTGCTCCGCATCCACAAACGCGGCGACCGTCGGGCGATCGATGCGCGCGTGCTCGATCTCCTGTCGCGTGTCGGCCTGTCCCGTCCGGAGCTCCGCGCCAGGCAGTACCCGCACGAGCTCTCGGGCGGCATGCGGCAGCGCGTCCTCATCGCGATCGCGATCGCGCTCGAACCGCAGCTCATCATCGCCGACGAACCGACGAGTGCGCTCGACGTGACCGTCCAGCGCACGATCCTCGACCTCCTCGACGACCTGCGCACCGAGTTCGGCACCTCGGTCCTGTTCGTCACGCACGACCTCGCGGTCGCCTCCGACCGCGCCTCGCGGATCATCGTGATGAAGGACGGCCGAGTCGTCGAGCACGGACCCACCACCGAACTCCTCGCGAACCCGACCGTCGACTACACGAAACGGCTCCTGTCCGACGCCCCGTCGCTCCGCGTCGAGGACTTCCTCGAACCGCGACCGCCGCTCTTCCTGCGCGATGCCGATGTGGCGGCCGCGGAGAGCGCATCGGCGATCGTGGTGAAGGGGCTCACGAAGGACTTCAGCACCGGGCGCCGCGCGAGCGACGTGTTCCGTGCCGTCGACGACGTCTCCTTCACCGTCGCACGCGGCACGACCCACGCGCTCGTCGGCGAGTCCGGCTCGGGCAAGACCACGACGGCGCGCATCATCGCGCGATTCGAGAAGCCGGATGCCGGCACGATCTCGCTCGACGGCATCGACGTCGGTTCGATCCCGTCGAAGGGCGTCCGCGAACTGCGGCGGCACGTGCAACTCGTCTACCAGAACCCGTTCGGTTCGCTCGATCCCAGGCAATCGGTCGGCTCGATCATCGCCGAACCGCTCCAGAACTTCCGGATCGGCGACCGCACCAGCCGGACGAAGCGTGCCGCGGAGCTCGTCGACCGGGTCGCCCTCCCCGCCTCGGTCCTCGGCCGGAAACCCCGGGAGCTCTCCGGCGGACAGCGGCAGCGCGTGGCGATCGCCCGCGCCCTCGCGATCGAACCGCGCGTCCTCATCCTGGACGAAGCCGTCTCGGCGCTCGACGTCACCGTGCAGGCGCAGATCCTCGAACTCCTCCAAGGCCTCCAGGAGGAACTCGGCCTCACCTACCTGTTCATCTCGCACGACCTCGCCGTCGTCCGGCAGATCAGCCACACCGTCTCCGTCATGAGCGCGGGACGCGTCGTCGAGAGCGGCACCACGCGCGCCGTGTTCACGAATCCCGAAGACCAGTACACCCAACACTTGCTCGCGGCCGTGCCCGGGCGGATCGGAGCGGGCGGCCGATGACCGACACCCTCACAGCACCCAAGCGGCTCTCGTTCTTCACCAGGGTCCTCGACGACACGAGCGCTCGCGAACGCTACCGGTTCGCGACCGAACAGATCGTGCACGCCGAGCGCTTCGGCTTCGACGGAGCCTGGCTCGCGCAGCACCACTTCAGCGGACAGGAGGGCGGCCTGCCCTCTCCGCTCGTCCTGCTCGCGAACATCGCCGCGAAGACGTCCACCATCCGACTCGGGACGGGCATCATCACGCTCCCGCTCGAGGACCCCGTGCGGGTCGCGGAGGACGCCACGGTCCTCGACCTCGTCTCCGGCGGCCGCGTGGAACTCGGGATCGGCAGCGGCGGGACCCCATCGTCGTTCCCCGTCTTCGGACAGGTGAGCTCCGAGCGCGGCAGCGTGTACGAGGAGAAGCTCGACACCCTGTTGCGCGCGCTCGGCGGAGGCGAACTCGGCGAGACCAAGCGCCAGCTGTACCCGGAGGGCTGCCGACTCCTCGGCGCGATCTGGCAGGCGACGTTCTCCGTCTCGGGCGGCACCCGCGCAGGACGACACGGCCACGGGCTGATGCTGTCGCGCACCCAACCACGACCCGCCGATGCGCCCCACGCGTCGCTCGCGGACCTCCAGCTGCCCATCGTCGACGCATACGAGGAAGCGCTCGTGCCGGGAATCGCACCACGCATCGTCGGCTCTCGCAGCCTCTTCGTCGCCGACGATCGCGCGGAAGCGCGCCGGTACGCCGAGGTCGGGCTGCGCCGGGTCGTCGAACAGTTCCGGGCGAGCGGACAGCACATCCCGGGCGACACGCTCGACGAGCTCATCGCCGGCTTCGACACGCACGTCGGGACCGTCGAGGACGTCGTCGAATCGCTCGCCGCCGATCGCACGCTCGACCGCGTGACCGAGGTCGCGTTCCAGGTGCACTCCGTCGACCCGCCCCACGAACTCATCCTGCGCTCCATCGAGCTGATCGCGACGGAGGTCGCGCCCGCGCTCGGTTGGACCGACGGTCCTCGCCCGCTGACCCTGTCGAAGGGCGCCGTCGCCCCCTGAGCGACCCGGTCCCGGAGCCTGCTCCGGCCCCCGAGCCCGCTCCGGTCCCTGAGCCCGCTCCGGTCCCTGAGCCCGCTCCGGTCCCTGAGCCTGTCGAAGGGCCCACCTCCCCGAACCACCCGGTCCCTGAGCCTGTCGAAGGGCGCCCACAACCAGTAAGGAAGCCAGTGCCTACAGCCACCGTCGACGTGATCGACCTCCTCGTCGGGATCGACCCCGACACCAGTCTCGACGCCCTGCGCCGCATCCGCCCGGAGACGCGCAACAACGCCCAGGCCAGCTACGACGCGCTCTTCGAACCGCGCGACGCCGGCGAGGTGACCGCACTCGAACGCTTCGCCATCGCTTCGTTCGTCGCTTCCCTGAACGGTGACGCCGCGATCACCGAGCACTACCTCGGCCGACTCGCAGCGCTCGATGGCGGCACCGCCCTCGCTGCGACGATCGCCGAGGAGGCCGCGGCCGGTGCGACGACCGGTCCGTACGGCGCATACCCGCACGATGGCCCGCTGCAGGCCGAGAACACGACCGGTCTCGTCTACGCCGTGCAGTCCGGCAACGCTGCATCGCTCGGTCGGCTCGCCGCTGCGCTCGAACACACGCATCTGCTCGTCTTCCGTCCGCGCGAGGCGTCCAGCGCCGCCCTGCAGCGTCTGCTCGACGCCGGTTGGTCGACGAACGACATCGTCACGATCTCGCAGCTCGTCGCCTTCCTGTCCTTCCAGTACCGGGTCGTCGTCGGCCTGCGTCTCATCTCCGAGGAGTCCTGACCATGACCGCACCCACTGACGCCGCGACCGCCACAGCGCCCGTCCAGACCCCCGCGACCGAGCACCTCATCGAGCACCCGGGCATCGACTCCCCCACTGCATTCACGCAGGCGGAACTCGGCTGGCTGCCGTGGCTCGAACCGTTCCCGATCGAGGACCTCGACGAGCACCACTACGCGGGACTCGTCGACAAGGGCCGCGCATCGTCCGACTACTTCCGGCTGCTCGTCCGCGATCCCGACATCCTCGGTGCGCGCACCCGGACGGACAAGGACATCTTCTACAACGCCAAGGAGGGTCTGCCGCGCGCCGAGCGCGAGCTGGCCGCAGCCGCGACGTCGCGCTTCAACGGGTGCGTGTTCTGTGCGTCCGTGCACGCGCGGTTCGCTTCACACCACTCGAAGCGGACCGATGACGTCCAGCGGCTCCTCGACGACGGCGTCGGTGCCGAGCTCGATGAGCGGTGGCGCGCGATCGTCGACGCGTCGGTCGCTCTCGCCTCGACGCCCTCGCGGCTGGACGCTTCGCACATCGCACGGCTGCGCGAGTTGGGCCTCGACGAGCTGTCGATCGTGGACGTCATCCACGGTGCTGCCTTCTTCAACTGGGCCAACCGGCTGATGCTGTCCCTCGGCGAGCCGGTCAACCCGCCCGCCGTCTGACTCCCAGCCCGCGAGGGGTCGCACATGGCTCGTCCTCACCCCTCGGAACGAGCCATTCGTGACACCTCGCGGGCTGAGGGTGCGGGGCCGGGGCGGCGCTCACTGCGGGCGGGCGAACCAGACGACCGCGGTGATGATGACGAGCACGACGACGAGCACGATGGCTGCGCGAACGATCCGTCGACGACTGAACGTGCCCCTGCGGAACGCGTCGGACGAGACCCGCTCCAAGCCCGGAACGAGCGGCTGGAAGTCCGGCTCCGGCTCGACGTGCGGAGGTCCGGGAGTGCTCTCGTTCGCTTCATCGCGCGCGTTCATGCCCCGAAGGTAGCACGTGGCATACAAGCGGCTCAGCCGTCACCAGCCCGCGAGGGGTCGCACATGGCTCGTCCTCACCCCTCGGAACGAGCCATTCGTGACACCCCGCGGGCTGAGGGTGCGGGATGACCGTGCACGCATCCGCGGATAGGGTTGAGGTGGATTCGCCGGCGCCTGTCGAGTTCGTCCCCCGGGACGGCGCACCGGTGCACCTGCCCGCAGGACGCCATCGCCTCCTCCCGAACCCGCCGCGATGAGAGAGCACCCCATGACCACCGAATCCGCACCGCCCACGCCGAACGCGGTATCCGAACCTCTGGGCCGCCGGACCGTCACGATCGGATCTGGAGCGGTCGAGGGTGTCGTCGAGGACGGCATCACGCGATTCCTCGGCGTCCCGTACGCTGCTGCGCCGTTCGGAGCGAACCGATTCCGCCTGCCGCAGCCCGTCGAATCGTGGGAGGGCGTCCGCGATGCGAGCGCGTTCGGGCCCACCGCCCCGCAGGCGCCGTACGGCGGCGGCCTGGCCGACCTCCTGCCGACGGTCGAGATCCCAGGCGAGGACATCCTCAACGTCAACGTGTGGACGCCCGCACTGGCGTCCGCGCCAGCATCCACATCCGCGCCCGCCCCGTCGGATCCATCGGCGCCCACGGAACTCCTCCCGGTCATGGTCTGGATCCATGGCGGCTCCCTCGCGCACGGATCGAACGCGCTCTCGTCCTACGACGGCACGGCCTTCGCACGAGATGGCGTCGTCTTCGTGTCTGCGAACTACCGCCTCGGATCCGAGGGCTTCTCGGTCCTCGACGACGCGCCGCAGAACCTCGGGCTCGCCGATCTCCACGCCGCGCTCCGCTGGGTGCAGGGCGAGATCGAACACTTCGGCGGCGATCCGAAACGCGTGACGATCTTCGGCCAGTCCGCCGGCGGTGCGCTCGTCGCGGCCATCGCGGCGCATCCGGATTCCGGCTCCCTGATCCAGCGCGCGATCATCATGAGCGGGCCGCTCAGCGCGCAGACCCCGGAGACGGCGGGGCGGATCACGCAGCTCATGGCGAAGGACCTCGGCGTCCCCGCGACGCGTGCCGGCTTCGGCAGCGTGAGCCCAGCGGACCTCGTCGCCGCCCAGGAACGCGTCACCGCCGGAACCACGCCCATCACGGGCGGCGCGGCCTTCACCCTCGTGCGCGGGAGCAACCTCGTCCCCGTCGACCCGATCGACGCGCTCTCGAACGGCCGCGGCGCCGACATCCCGATCCTCATCGGCACCACGACCGAGGAGTACCGCCTCTGGTTCATGCCCACCGGCGTCGTCGGCACCATCACCAAGGTGCACGTGCTGCTCGCCAGGCTGAAGTTCAAGATCTCCGCGGCCGCCGTGCGCCTCTACGGCCGGAATCGGCCCGGCGCGACGCCCGGCGAGATCCTCGGAGCGCTCGCCACCGACCTGCTCCTGCGCGTCCCCGCCAACAGGATCGCCGATGCGCGGGCGTCGTTCGGCTCATCGACCTGGCTGTACGAATTCGACTGGAGCAGCCCCGTCCAGGACCTCGGCGCGGCGCACGCGATGGAGCTCGGCTTCGTGTTCGACGTCGCCTCATCACCCGATGCGATCGCGCTCACCGGTCCCGATGCGCCGCAGTCGCTCGCGACGTCGATGCACTCGGCGTGGGTCGCGTTCGCGCGCGACGGCGAGCCCGGTTGGCCGGTCTGGAATTCCGAGCGCCCCGTCCGTTCCTTCGACGGCGCCGCCGATCCGCTCATCCACGCTCCCCGCGACGCCGAGCTCCAGTCCTTCCGCCCCTAGCTCGACCTCCTCGCCTTTTCTGCCGAAGGGTCTCAACGTGCGGGTCCGCCCGGCCAACACCCGCACGTTGCGACCCCTCGGCAGCCGGAAACGGGGCGGCAGGCAGGACTAGGGTGGCGGCATGCTGATCGAGTTGAGTGGGAAGACGGCCCTGGTGACCGGGTCGACGCAGGGCATCGGATTCGCGATCGCGAGCGGACTGGCGGCGGCCGGCGCACGCGTCGGGATCAACGGACGGAGCGCACGCAGCGTCGATGCCGCGATCGAAGCGCTCCGCAAGCAGGTGCCCGATGCGGATCTGGTCGCGATCCCCGCCGACGTCACCACGCAGGATGGCGCGGACCGGGCCGTCGAACTGCTCTCCGGCATCGACATCCTCGTCAACAACCTCGGCATCTTCGGATCGGCCGATGCCATCGAGATCTCCGACGACGAGTGGCGGCGGTACTTCGACACCAACGTCCTCGCCGCGGTCCGTCTCACGCGCATGCTCCTGCCCGGCATGATGCAGCGGGGCTGGGGCCGCGTCCAATACATCGCGAGCGATTCCGCATTCGTGATCCCCATCGAGATGGTGCACTACGGGGTGACGAAGACGGCGATCCTCGGCGTCTCACGCGGGTTCGCGAAAGTCGCTGCGGGAAGCGGGGTGACCGTGAATTCGGTCATCGCCGGCCCGACGCACACGGGCGGCGTCGAGGATTTCGTCTACGAGCTGGTCGATCGGGACCTCCCGTGGGACGATGCGCAGCGCGAGTTCATGCGCCTGCACCGGCCGCAGTCGCTTCTGCAGCGGCTCATCGAACCGGAGGAGATCGCGAACATGGTCGTCTATCTGGCGTCACCGTTCGCTTCCGCGACCACGGGCGGTGCCGTCCGCGTCGACGGCGGCTACGTCGACTCCATCGCCCCCTAGCCGCCCCTCCGCCGTCCCCGCCCCTCTGCCGAGGGGTCCCAAATTGTGGGTGCGCTCGGCCAAGACCCGCAATTTGCGACCCCTCGGCAGAAGGGGCAAGGGCGGGCAGGGGCGGACAGGGCAGGAGAGACGCGAACAGCCCGCCCCGCGTGAGCGGGACGGGCTGTCAGGGTGCTGCGTGCTAGACGGCCGAAGCGGAGATCTCACCGACGACGGCATCGCCAGGAGCGGCGTTGACGAACGACGCCTCGATCTCGGCGCGGTCGAGCAGCTCGGTCATCCGACGCTGACGTGCGCGCGGGATGATCGTGACGACACGACCGACCTTGCCCGCACGACCCGTACGGCCGGCGCGGTGCAGGTACGTCTTGTACTCGTCCGGGGCGTCGGCCTGCACCACGAGGGTGATGTCGTCGACGTGGATGCCGCGGGCTGCGACATCGGTGGCGACGAGGACATTGACGCGGCCGGAGGTGAGCTTCTCCAGGTTGCGCGTGCGGCGCGCCTGGTTGAGGTCGCCGTGGAGCGACACGGCGGGGATGCCGGCGTCCTCGAGCTGCTCGGTCAGACGGTCGGCGTACGCACGGGTGCGGGCGAAGACGAGGGTCTTCTCGCTGCGGTCGACGAGCTGCTCGATGAGCAGGTCCTTGCCCTTGTGCTCCACCACGAGGACGCGGTGGTCGATCGTCGACGACGCCTGGTCTTCACCGGCGACTTCGTGGACCGAGGGGTTCGGGAGGAACTCCTTGACGAGGGTGGCGACGCCCTTGTCGAGCGTTGCAGAGAACAGCAGCTTCTGGCCGTCGGGAGCCGTGCGGCGCAGGATGCGCTGGACGGGCTCGAGGAAGCCGAGGTCGCACATGTGGTCGGCCTCGTCGAGGACGGTCACGGTGACCTGCGAGAGATCGAGACGACCCTGCTCGATGAGGTCCTCGATGCGGCCGGGCGTGCCGACGATGATGTCGACGCCGCGCTGCAGCGCACCCACCTGGCGGCCCTGCGGGACGCCACCGTAGATCTGCGTGGTGAAGAGGCCGACGGCGCGTGCGATGGGCTGCACGGTGCGATCGATCTGCAGCGCGAGCTCACGCGTCGGAGCGAGGATGAGCGCGCGGGGCTTGCGGCCCGGCTTGCGGTTCTTGCCGCCGCCGTTCTCCATGAGCTTCTCGACGAGCGGAGCGCCGAAGGCGATCGTCTTGCCGGAGCCCGTGCGGCCGCGGCCGAGGACGTCGCGACCTGCGATGACATCGGGAATCGTCGCCGCCTGGATCGGGAACGGGCTGGCTGCACCGAGTTCTTCGAGGGCGCGGACGATGTTGCCTCCGAGGCCCAGCGATTCGAAGGTCACGCCTTCGACGTCCTTCGCTTCGATCGCGTCGGCCTCGAGGCGCTCGAGCACCACGTCGTCCTGCGGGACGAAGCGTGCGCCGTCGTCCTTCTTCGGGTAGAAGTCGCTGCTGCGGCCGTTGCCGGCACCGGCACCGTCGAAGCTGCGAGCCGGACGGTCGTCGAAGGAGCGCTTGGGGCGATCATCGTACGAGCGGGCGGGGCGGTCGTCGTAGGAACGCTTGGGGCGGTCCTCGTAGGATCCGGCCGCACGGTCGGTGCGGTTCGCCTGGCGGGGGTCGCCGCCGTAGGAGCGTGCCGGACGATCCGCACCGGTCCCTGAGCCTGTCGAAGGGCGGCCGTAGGACGGACGATCGTTGCTGCGCGCCGGACGGTCGTCGCGGCCCTGGTAGCCACCCGTCGCCGGACGGTCGTAGGAACGTGCCGGACGGTCGCTGTTCGAGGCGTCGCGGCCGTAGGACGGACGATCGTTGCTGCGCGCCGGACGGTCGTCGCGGCCCTGGTAGCCACCCGTCGCGGGGCGGTCGTACGAACGTGCGGGACGGTCATCGCCGCCACGGTTGTACGCAGGACGCTCGTTGCGACCCTGGTAGCCGCCCGTCGCAGGACGATCGTTGCGGTCGTTGCGGCCCTGGTAGCCACCCGTCGCCGGACGGTCGTAGGAACGCGCAGGACGGTCGTCGCCACCACGGTTGTAGGCAGGACGGTCGTTCGAGCGACCCTGGTAGCCGCCGGTCGACGGACGGTCGTTCCGATCGTTACGACCCTGGTACCCACCCGTCGCGGGGCGGTCGTACGAACGTGCCGGACGGTCATCGCCGCCACGGTTGTACGCAGGACGCTCGTTGCGACCCTGGTAGCCGCCCGTCGCAGGACGATCGTTGCGGTCGTTGCGACCCTGGTAGCCGCCCGTCGCGGGGCGGTCGTAGGAACGTGCCGGACGGTCGTCGCCACCACGGTTGTAGGCAGGACGCTCGTTGCGACCCTGGTACCCACCAGTCGACGGACGGTCGTTGCGGTCGTTGCGACCCTGGTACCCACCCGAGGACGGGCGGTCGTTGCGGTCGTAGCGCGAGCCGCCGTCGGAAGCGTCGGTGCGAGCGGCACGGTCGGCACGCTCATCGGCGTTCCAGCGCGACTTCTTGGGGGCGTTGGCGTCTTCCGCGCGGTAGCCGCGGTGGCTGGGGCTCTTGCTGCCGGCCTGAGGACCACCGGTGCGGGCTGCGTACGGCTTCTTGTTCTCGCCGTAACGCGGGTCGAAGTTCTTGGCGGGGCGTCCGCCGGCTGAGTTCTTGTTCTTGGGCATGGTGCTTTCCGGGTTATCTCGTTTGCATGAACAACACGCATGACGACACAACACGGATGATGTTGCGGCATGCTCATACCCGGGCGATCAATGGCCGGGACCGTTCACAATGTGTGAAATTCACCAACGTGTTCGTTGGGAAACCGGCCCACCAGACTTACAAACCCTTTCCGCGGTACACAACGCGGTGTCTAGAGCCGACCTGTCTACGTTACCCGAAGTCGCCTCGGATGTCACGGCGCAGCATCGGATCCGCTCCACCACTGGCGTGCGGAGCCGTCCGACGGAACGGCGACGCGGGGAGCCAGTCGCGGGGCCGTATGGGAAGCTGGCTGCATGACGCGGGAGCCAGCAGCCGGAGGACGTCGATCCTCCGCGCCGGCGGTCGGCGACGGGCCGGGCCACGCGGAACGGCCGGGCCACGCGGAACGAGAGTCCCTCGTCAGCAGCGACGTCCGCCGCCACAACCTGTCGCTCGTCGCGCGCAGCATCCTCGAACATGGTCCGAGTTCGCGCAGTCGATTGGCCGATGCCACCGGGCTGACCAGAGGATCGGTCACGGCGCTCACTGCGGCGTTGCTGGAAGCAGGCGTGCTCCGCGAAGTTCCCCCGAAGCCCGCCGCCTCGACGAGGGCGGTCGTCCATTCCGGCACCACACGTCCCCGATTCGACGGCACTCACGATGCGTTCCCCGCCGGAACGGACACGCAGGCCTCGCGGTCTGCGCATCGTGGTCGCCCGCTCACCCTCCTCGAACTCGCCGCAGACGACACGGCGGTCCTCGTGCTCCAGCTCGACGCGGACCAGGCCATCGCGGAGCTCTCGACCATCGCCGGCGAGGTGCTCACCCGGTCCGCACGCCACCACGGTCGACCGATGGGCGAGCCAGATGCGGTGCTCGACGTCCTCGCCGGCGTCCTCACCGAAGCACTCGACCTCGCCGCGAATCTGGGCCGCCGCGTCGCGGACACGACGGTCATCGCCTTCGCACCCGTCCACGGGGACCCGCCGGTCGTCATCGCGGACACCGATCTCGCTTGGGGCCGCGTGGACGTCATCGCCGGCCTCCGCGCTCGTGAACCGCGACTCGACGCGAGCGCGACCCTCCGGTCCGATTCGCCGCTCGCCGCCGTCGCCGAACTCCGTGCGCTCGGCGCGGCGCCCGCGGCGATCAGGGACCTCGTCTACCTGAAGAGCAATTCGGGCATCGGCGGCGCGGTCCTCATCGACGGGCGCATCGTCGACGGCGCCCGCGGCATGGCCGGAGCACTCGGCCACCTGCCGATCGTCCCCGACGGCGAGCGCTGCGCCTGCGGTCAGCGAGGCTGCCTCGTGACCGTCGCCGGACCGGATGCGGTCCTGACAACGGCGGGGATGGGCGAAGCGCTCGAACGCGATGGCCTCGGCACGACGCTCGACGCCTTCGTCGCGCGCGTGCAGGCGGGCGAGATCGCGGCCGTCGAGGCATGGGACGCGGCGGCGAGTTGGATCGCGCGCGCGCTCCAGATCCTCGCCGGGACACTCGACCCGCAGGTGATCGTCCTCGGCGGATACTGGGTTCCGCTCATCTCGACGATCGATCGATGCTTCCGCCTCGACCGTCCCGATGTCGCCGGCATCGATACGGAGACGACTCCTCGCATCCTGCCGGGCATCCTCGGCGAGCGCGCGGCGCTGCTCGGCGCATCGCAGCTCGCCCGCGAACGACTCCTCGTCGATCCCTTGGCCCTCGCCGCGCGCTGACGCTCGCCCCGGCCGGCCACCCCACCGCCCCCACCAACCCCCACCAGCCCCCGTCGGCTCCCGCCCCGACCGCCCGCCCCACTCCGAGCGTTCGCCACCCCGCTCCCGCCCAACCGACACCCGCCCCTGTTCACAACTCAGGACAGCCTCGGCGTGTCGCGGCCGGGTTCCGGCGGTTCGGCGCCGACACGCCGCAGCGCTCCTGAGTTGTGCACACACCACGGGCACTCGACGCCGAGCTGCCGTGCCGTGCCGCTGCCGCTGCCGCTGCACCACGCTGCATCACCCGCACCACGCGCCCTGACGACAGCCACACACACGACACTCGTCGCTTAAATTCAACCCTTGAACTCCAGCCGCGAAGGGCGCATACTCATTCCCGAACGTCATTCGGTTTTCGGATGACCGACCCCGCCAAGACCGTTCTCAACGAAGAGGAGCGTCGTGTCCAACCCCACTCAGCCGTCCCCGTCCAAGCCCCCAGCGCCAACACAGCCCGCCGCATCGGATGCCCCGGCATCGAAGGCCGCAGCATCACAGCCGGCAACCCTCCCCGACGCCACCGCGTCCACCGCGACCAGTCCCCCACCCACGCGGTCCCTGCTCCCATCGCTCGCGATCACCTCGCTCGTCCTGTTCGCCACGTACTCCGGCCTCGTCGCCGTCCTCCTCCCCAATCAAGTGGCCGCGATCGATCCGGAGCAGAAGGTCGCGAACCTCGCCATCGTCAGCACCGTCTCCTTCGTCTTCACCCTGTTCGCCCAGCCGATCGTCGGCGCGTTCAGCGACCGCACGCGCAGTCGCCTCGGTCGCCGCGCACCGTGGATGATCATCGGCGCGGCCGCCGGTGCGATCTTCCTCATGGGGTTGGGCGGGCTCGGTTCGATCGTCTGGATCGCGATCTTCTGGGTGATCATCCAGGTGTCGCTCAACGCACTACAGGGGCCGCTCTCAGCGATCGTTCCGGACCGGTTCCCCCGCAGTCGTCGCGGTGTCGCATCGGCGATGGTCGGCATCGGCACCATGGCTGGCGGCACGATCGGCGTCCTCGTCGCCGGCAACCTGGCGGGCAACGTCGGCGTCGGCTACACCGCGTTCGGCATCGGCGTCCTCGTCGTCACGCTGCTGTTCGTGCTCCTCAACCGCGACTTCTCGACGAAGGATGCGCCCCGCACACCGTTCAGCTGGAAGCAGTTCATGAGCGGTTTCTGGATCGATCCCCGACAGAACCCGGACTTCGCCTGGGCGTTCGCGGCACGGTTCTTCTTCATCCTCGGCTACTTCGTCGTCTTCGCGTTCCAGCTGTTCATCCTCACCGACTACATCGGCATGCCCATCGCGGAAGCCAACGGCACGATCGGCCTCCTGAGCCTCGCGGGCCTCGTGACCACGATCGTGGCCGTGTCGCTCGGCGGCTGGTGGAGCGACCGGATCGGCAAACGCAAGGTGTTCATCTACACGGCGTCAGCGTTCATGGTCGCGGGACTCGTGTTCCCGCTCATCATGCCGAACCTCACCGGGATGCTCATCATGAGCGCCGTGAACGGCTTCGGCTTCGGCCTCTACATGGCGTGCGACACGGCGCTGATGACGGAGGTCCTGCCCGGCGGCGGTGTCGCTGCCGGCAAGGACCTCGGCATCCTCAACGTCGCAACGAACATCCCGCAGGCCATGAGCCCGGCGATCGCGGGTGTCCTCATCGGCACGTTCGGCGGCTACCCGGCACTCTTCGTGTTCGGGATGGTCTCCGTCGCGATCGCCGCCCTCGTCCTCATTCCCATCCGCAGCGTGCGTTAGGAGCACCAACACATGACCGATTCCACCGAACACCCGATCGTCACCACCGCAGCGGGCGCCGTCCGCGGCCTCTGGCGCGACGGTTCCGCCGCTTTCCTGGGTATCCCCTTCGCCGAGCCGCCCGTCGGTGCACTGCGATTCGCCGCGCCTGTTCCGCATCGTCCGTGGGAGGGGATTCGCGATGCCGTCGAGCACGGCGCCACGCCCCAGCGGGTGGCGCTCTCCGAAGTGACGATCATCCCGGAGCCGTCGATCCCCGGTGATTCCACCCTCAACCTCGACGTGTTCACTCCCGTGCCCGGCGACGCCGATGCCGCCCTCCCCGTGCTCGTCTGGATCCACGGCGGCGGGTACGTGGCGGGTTCGCCGGCGAGCCCCTGGTACGACGGTGCGAGTTTCAACCGCGACGGCGTCGTGACCGTCAACGTGTCGTATCGGCTCGGGTTCGACGGCTTCGGCTGGCTCGAAGACGCACCGCTGAATCGCGGGGTCCTCGACTGGATCCTCGCCCTCGAATGGGTGCAGGCGAACATCGCGGCGTTCGGCGGCGACCCCTCACGTGTGACGATCGCCGGCCAGTCCGCAGGCGGCGGGGCCGTGCTCACCCTCCTCTCGACGCCGCGGGCGGATGCGCTGTTCCACGGCGCCTACTCCGTGTCAGGCGTCCCGACTTCGACGAGCGTCGAACAGGCTGAGCAGTTGGCTCGACGCATCGCGAGCCTCGCCGGCGTGGTGCCGAGCCGTGAGGGATTCGCGACGGTGAGCGAGGAGCGCGTTCTGGAGTTGCAGCGGCTCGTCTCGAGTGTCGGCGATGGGCCGGCGGGCGATGGCGGCGCGCAGGCCGATGCTGGGATCTCGCAGGCCGATGCTTCCTCGACCCAGGGGGACGGTTCCGCGCAGCCGGCTGATCCGATCGCCGGGCTCGCCGCGATGCTCGGTGACGGTCTCGTCCTCGGACCCGTCGTCGATGGCGAGCTGATTCCGTTCGAGACGCTCGACGCCGTGCGCGAGGGCGTCGGCAGCCGCCATCCGCTCGTGCTCGGGACGACCGACCAGGAGTTCAACATGGTCCTCGCCGGCGCCCGCGAACAGCTTGCCTCGGTCCCGGCCGGCGCCCTGCTCGGGCAACTCGGCGTGGAGGCGGACGTGGCCGCCGCATACGTGGAGGCGCATCCGCTGCTCGACACCGCCGGGACCGTCGGCCAGTACCTCACGGACCGCATGTTCCGGGCCCCCGCCCTCGGCGTCGCGGAGGCCCGCATCGCCGCGGCAGCACGAGCCGCCGCGACGGCAGGCACCGCAGCCTCCGACACCGCTGCCCCGGTCTGGCTCTACCGCTTCTCGTGGGCGTCGCCCGTCCTCGGCGATGCCGCGCATTGCCTCGACGTCCCGTTCTTCTTCGACTGCCTCGATGCACCGCGCGTGGACGCGATCGCCGGATCGACGCCGCCCCAGGCACTCGCGGACGAGGTGCACGGAGGCGCGCTCGCGTTCCTCCGCACGGGCGCACCGGACTGGCCGTCCTGCGACCCCGACGCCCTCCCGGTCCGCCGCTTCGACGTGCCGTCGGAACTCGTCGCGGACGGCTACGCCGACGTCCGACCCCTGCTCCCGCGGGAGGTGGCCGTCAGTCACTGATCCGTTTGCACAATTCAGGACCTCTGCCACAATTCAGGACGATCCACCGGCGTGTCCGCGCGGATCGTCCTGAATTGTGCAGAAGTTCCTGAATTGTGAAAGCCACCGGCAGCAGGAGGAGGGCACGACGCCCGCACGATGAGTGGGAACCCGCGCGTCCCCGGGGCCTCCCCAGCACCGCATGACAGCATGGTGGGATGCCAAGCCCCATCGAGGACTACGCCATGATCGGCGACTGCCACACGGCAGCGCTCGTCTCCAGAACCGGCAGCATCGACTGGTTGTGCCTGCCCCGATTCGACTCAGCATCCACCTTCGGTGCGCTGCTCGGGACGGAGGACCACGGCCGTTGGCTGCTCCGCCCGCTCGACAGCAAGGCCACGGTCACGCGCGAGTACATCCCGGGCACCTTCGTGCTCGTCACCCGGTGGATCACCGCGGAGGGCGAGGTCGAGGTGACCGATGTGATGCCGCACGGCGACCGGCGAGCGGACGTCATCAGGCGGGTACGCGGAATCCGCGGGACGGTGCCGATGGTCGAAGACCTGCGCATCCGATTCGGCTACGCGAGCGCGCTCCCCTGGGTGCGACAGGCGGAGGACGGGCACGGGATCGTCGCCGTCGCAGGTCCGGATGCGGTCGTGGTCCGAGGACCGCACCTCACCGCGCAGAACCACTCCCACAGCGCCGAGTTCGACGTCACGGCCGGCGAGACCGTCGACCTCACCCTCACGTGGTACCCGGCCCACCGCGAACCGCCGCAACCGATCGACGTCGACTCGCGCATCGACGCCACCGTCGAATGGTGGCAGAGCTGGGCGGACCGGTGCGAGCCGCCCGAGGAGTACGCCGACGCGGTCGTCCGCTCCCTCCTCGTCCTCCGCGCGCTCACCCACGAGGACACGGGCGGCATCGTCGCCGCCGCGACGACGAGCCTCCCGGAGTCGTTCGGCGGGGTCCGCAACTGGGACTACCGCTACGTGTGGTTGCGCGATGCGTCGCTCACGCTCGAAGCGCTCATGAGCCACGGCTTCGACGGCGAGGCGCACGGATGGCGCAACTGGCTGCTCCGCGCCATCGCCGGCGACCCCAACGACGTCCAGATCATGTACGGGCTGTCCGGCGAGCGCGATCTCGTCGAGTCCGAGCTCACGAGCCTCCCCGGATACGAAGGGGCGACGCCCGTCCGCATCGGCAACGGCGCGTACACGCAGTACCAGGGCGACATCTTCGGGGCCGTGATGCTCGCGCTCGCCCAAGCCCGCGACATCGGGATCCGCGAGGACGAATTCTCCTGGAGTCTGCAGCGGGCGCTGCTCGGCGTCGTCGAGGAGCAGTGGGATCGCCGCGACCACGGGATCTGGGAGGTGCGCGGCGAGCTGCAGCACTTCACGCACTCTCGCGCGATGCTGTGGGCGGCTCTCGACTGCGCCGTTCGCGCCGTCCGTGACCACGGACTGGACGGCCCCGCGGACCGATGGGAGGTCCTGCGGGATCGCATCCGCGACGAGATCGAGGAACAAGGCTTCGACCATGTGCGCGGCACCTACGTGCAGCACTACGGGACGAAGGAAGTCGATGCTTCACTCCTGCAGCTGGCGCAGATGGGGTACATCGCGCACGACGATCCGCGGATGATCGGCACGGTCGCGGCCCTCGAGGAGGACCTCCTGAAGGACGGGCTCCTCCTGCGATACCGCACGGACAGCGGCGTCGACGGGCTGCCTGGGGAGGAGCATCCGTTCCTCGCGTGTTCGTTCTGGCTCGTCGAGCAGTATGCGCGCTCGGGCCGCGACGGCGATGCACGACGTCTGATGGATCGACTGGTGTCGTTCTCGAACGATGTCGGACTATTGTCGGAGGAATACGACGTGCAGGGCGACCGGCAGGTGGGCAACACGCCCCAGGCGCTCTCGCACCTCGCGCTCGTGCGTGCCGCGGACGCCATTCAGGCCGGGCGGGTCTAGCGGCCGCCGTCTCCACGCCGCCTGGTGCAGAGTGCCGCCACCGCCTCAGGATGTCCACAATTCCGGAAAAGGTGTGACAGGAGTGACGATTTGGGGCGAAATCGGCTAATTTCGTCACTCCTGTCACAGGAATTCCGGAATTGTGCGCAGCCCTGGGACGAGGCGGCCCGCGCGATCAGCGGCTGAAGCGCGCCTCACGCTCGTCGGACGCGGCCGCCTCGATCCGCAACCGCATGCCCTCGGACATCTCGGGGAGCGCATCGATCGGGTACCAGGCGGTCTCCGTGTTCTCGCCATCGGCGGGGAACGGTTCGCCGGAGACGTAGCTGCAGCGGAAGGACAGGTCGATGTACTGGGTGACGTCGCCGTTGTCGTACACGTTGGGCGGGAGCACCTGCACGAGGGCGAGCCGTTCCGCGATCGCTGTGATCGCCGTCTCCTCGAGCACTTCACGCTCTGCGGCGACGGCCGGTTCCTCGCCCGGGTCGATGATGCCGGTCACCGGGGTCCAGGCGCCGTTGTCGGCCCGACGCACGAGCAGCACCTCGGGATGCGCCGTCTCGCGGCCCCGCAGGACGACCGCGGTCACGCCCGTCAGCCACAGTGGAGCGTTGCCGATGTGCGCCCGGAGCGCGAGTACGAAGTCGGGAGTCGCCATTCCCCGAGCCTAGCCGTGCACAATTCCGGAACTCCTGTGGCTGGAGTGACGAAGTCGGGCGGATTCCGCCCGAGCAAGCGCCTTCCATCGCGAACGTTCCGGAATTGTGGAAACCGGAGGGAGGGAAGCGGCAGGCGGGCTGGCGCAGGCCGACGCGCGGATGCTGTGTACTTGAGGGTATGGAACACGAACCCATCACCGTCTCGATCGAGCGTCGGGTGAACCCCGCACGCATCGCCGAGGCCACCATCTGGGTGCAGGCCGGCATCAACCTCGCCAACAAGCACCCCGGCTTCCTCGGCTCCGGCTGGATCCGATCCGGCGAGGACAGCGACCTCTGGTACATGCTCTACCGCTTCTCGAACGAGGCGACACTGGCGGACTGGGAACAGTCGTCGGAACGCGCCTGGTGGTTGTCGAGCGGCCGCGAATTCATGGAACAGTCCCGCGTCGAGAAGCGCACGGGCATCGAGGGCTGGTTCGATGCGCCAGACGGGATCCTGCACCTCGGAGGAGCAAGCGGATCTGGTGGAGCAAGCGGATCGGGCGGGTCTGGCGCCTCCGGTACCGGCAGCACCGCGACGCACCCGGGAACGGGCAGCACCCGCACCCACGCGAGCGGGACGACGACGGGCGCGGGCCACGCGAACGGCGCCGGCCACACGAACGACACCGAGCGGGGCGATGCCGGTCCACTCGGAGACGCGGGCGGCACCCTCATCGACGAGTCCGCCGACGACCCGATCCCGCCCGCCCCGCCGCGCTGGAAGCAGGCGGTCACGATCTGGCTCGGATTCTTCCCGCTCAACCTCGTGTTCACCCTCATCGTGACGTATCTCGTCCCCGGCTGGGAACCGCTCGGCGTGCTCCTCCACGTCCTGATCTCGACCCTCGTCCTCACGCCGATCATGACCTATTGGTTGCTCCCGTTCGTCACCAGGATGCTGCGCCCCTGGCTGCAGAAGCCGCGCCGCTGAGCTCGGCCACGCGACACGATTCACTGGCGATGCACATCGGTCGACGGAATACTGGTCGGATGACCTCCACGGGATCGGCTCGCGCCCTCCGCACACTGGCCGACGGGACACTGGTCGGATGATCTCGACGGAACTGGCTCGTGCCCTCCGCACGGCGGGCTTGCGATGGCATCCCGTCGCCGGCGATCGGTTCATGATCGATCGCGGTGAGTTCCAGGGCGAGGTCTTCACGGTGAGCGAGATGACGATCGAGGTGCATGAGCATCCCGGCGGCCGGAGCTTCGGGTTCAACGGGACCACGGAGTGGGCGCTCGATTCGGTCGATGAGGTCGACACGCTGTGGCTGCCGTCCGAGGGCCAGTTGCGCGAACTGCTCGGGGCGTCGTTCCGGTCGCTCGAGTTCGTCGATGCGGCGCACGCGGCGGGCGCGGGGATGGACCCGACGGTCGCGTCGGCATCGATCTCGGCGGCGACCGCGACCAACGCGATGACCGCAGCGGATGAGGTGCAGGCCGACGGCGACACCGGTGACGACTCCGGTGACTCCGGTGACGCCGATGACTCCGCGCTCGATCTCGGCGACCTGTCGCGTTTCGATGTCGTGACGCACGCGAACGGCCTTACGGAGAGGTACTCGGCGAGCACGCCGGAGGACGCGTACGCGGAAGCGCTGCTCTCACTCGTCCTGCGTTCGACGGAGTAGTCCCCTCCTGCGGCCCAGCACGGAACGCACAGACGGGAATGCAGGAAGCCGGGACTCAGGCGGTCTGCAACCAGGCCCGGAGCGCGTCGCGGATCACGATGCTGCGGTTCGTGTTGTCCTGTTGCGCACGCACGGTGAGCGCATCCGAGAGCTCGGGATCGAGACGCACCGGAACGACTCTGGCCACGCCGCTTCCCAGGAGCGGACGGCCACGCTTGGCCGGAACATCGACCTCGTATCCCACCTCCGCTTCTGTCGCCCATGCTTCGATCTGCGCCTCATCGATCGGGCGTCCGTCGATGGTGCGGTCTGTGGAATCGCCGTGTGTCATCGTGTGCTCCTCTCGTCTGGCAGCAGGGCCAGATAGCTCTTGCGCGCTCGCATCGAATGGATGACGAGTTGATGTCCGTTGTCGAAGGTCAGCACAACGGTCTCCGGGAGGACTCCCCAGCGATCGAATCCGAGACGAAGCTGACGTGCTGGACTCCGCGCATCGAGATCGATCCTGAGGAGGCAGTGCGTGGCCGCCATGACGGAGTCCTCCGGGGCGATCCGATGTTTTCGAGCCGAGTCATGCACTTCCATTCGAGAAACGTATTACTAAAAGACTACGCGCCGCTTGCGTTGTCCACAAGCACACTCAGGCGGCCTGGAGCTCCTGCCGTCGAGCCGGAAGGTAGAGCGGCGCGGCGAGCGCGAGCACCACGCCGGCGACGACCATCGCCACGCCGAGCGACGCCCCGCTCGCGATGGCGCCCAGCACGAGCGCCCCGATCGCGAACGCCGGCTGCGCGACCATCGAGTTGATCGAGAGGACCACCGCACGGTTGGCGTTCGTGGCCTGCCGATGCAGGAGCGCGTTGTGCAGCGGATTCGATGCACCGTGCACGGCATAGCAGGCGACGAACGCGCCGATCACGCCGACCGGCCCGGCGAGCAGACCCATCCCGACCACGGTGAGCCCCTGCAGGACCCGCAGGCCTGCAGCAGGGAGCGCGGTCCCCCACCGTCGGCTCGCGAGCGGGACCAACGCGGCTCCGGCTGCGGCCGCGAGCCAGGCCACCGAGGTCACCGGCCCCATCAGCGCACCGGCCTCCGTCGCACTCCCGACGACCTCGCCGAGCCGCAACGGCATGAGCGTCTCGAATGCGACCATCCCGAAGCCCCAGCACAATTCGACCGCCACGAGTGCGAGGAGGACGCGCGAACGGGTGACCAGCCGGACGCCGTCGACGATGCCGAACGGGATCGCCTTCCACAGGCCGCGCAGTCGCGGACGCCCGCCGACCGGGCGCTCCTCCGTGACGAGCAGGATCACGGCCACGAGACTCACGACGGTGAGCACAGCCGCGACGACGACGGGCAGCACGAGCGCAGACACGCCGAACGGGCGGGTGCCGATCGCGAGACCGACGGCGACGACACCGCCCGATGCGAGCGCACCGGCGCCCATGGCGAGATTGAGGACCGTCGCGCCCGCCGCGAGGCCGGAGGCGATGTCGGGCCCGCTGCCCTCGCTGCTGCCCGCGCCGCCGCTTTCACCGGTGCCGTCCCCGTCATCCACGACCCGGTCCACGTACCAGGACTCGAGCGTGCCGGAATCGAGCGCGCGCCACATGCCCTGCAGCGCGAAGGCGACCACGAACATCGCGAAGGACTGCGCGGTCGCAACGAGCACGATCGAGCAGACGCCGGTCACACCCGCGAGGATGAGCGTGGGCCGCCTGCCGATCGCGTCCGACAGGGTGCCGGCGGGCAGTTCGGCGCCCAGGACGACGAACCCCTGCACGGCGACGATCACTCCGACTTCGGCGATCGTCAGTCCGCGCTCGACGGCGAGCAGCGTGATGACGGGTGCGACGAGCCCGGTCGGCAACCAGCGGAGCGCGGTCAGGAGGAGGAAGCGGCGGCGAGCGGGGGTGGCCCCGGCCCGGGAGTCGGTCGCACCGTCGCCGCCATCGCGATGTCGCCCGCCGCGCATCGGCCTCACCGCCGGAAGGCGTGGTAGATCAGCGCGACGTCGGCGGCGCCATCGGCATCGCGATCGCTCAGGGCCGCCCACTTGCGCGCGAGGGCCTCGAGGTCCTCCCCCAGTTCGGCGAGCTGCGCACTCGTGAGGTGGAGGATCTCGTCGCCGGAGGTCGCGGCCCGGACCCAGGCCGCGGGCAGGGTCGGCTCGAGTTCGAGGTACTCCTGGAGGAGTTCCGTGTATCGACGCTGCACCGAACCGCGGAGTGCCGTCAGCGCCGTCCGGCGCTCGGGGTCGTCGAGATGCTCGGCCGCGTCCCAGTGCGTTCGGTCGTGGGCAGCGCGCCACCAGCGCTCCCGCTTGTCACGCGCGAGCTCGGGCACCTCCGCGACCAGCCCGTGCTCGGCCAGGACGCCCAGATGGTAGCTGACGAGCCCTGGCGCCTCATCGACCGCGCCGCTGAGGAGCCCGACCGTCTGCGGCCCGCGCACCCGCAACTCGCCGAGGAGCCGGAGGCGGATCGGATGTGAGAGAGCCCGCATGACCTTCGGGTCGGTGAGCGAGAGTTGCGATGCCGTCATGCGCCCATCGTAAACACATAAGAAACCTTGTACAAGACTTCTTATCCATTTCTCCCCTGTGTTGGTGCACCGCAACTCCTTCAATCCGCACTCCACAAAGTCGACGAACCCCGGAAATCCGGGGAAGTCGATGCTGCAGCCGATCGATGTGAAGGAGTTATGCGCGCGGCGGGGCGCCCTTCGACAGGCTCAGGAACCGGGCGAGCGTGGAGCGGGGTGGACCACGCAGCTCACCGACCACGGATGCGCCGCGAGAGCTCCGAGGCGGCGCGGGCGACCTCGGCGGCCACCGCGACCTCGTCGACTCCCGCGGACGACGCGAACGTCACCGCAATGGCAGCGGCCGGCCAACCGAGATGGTCTCGAACCGCCACTCCGACCGATGCGAGTCCTCGCGTCACGCCGCCGTCCTCGCGCGCGAAACCGTCGGCCGCCGTCCGGTCGAGCACGGCCCTGAGCTCCGCATACCGTTTGGGCCCGACGCCCGTCCGATCGACGAATGCCGCGGCATCGGGATACAGCGCCCTCACCTGGCCCCGTGGCAGGGCGGCGAGGATCGCACATCCGCTCGCCGCGAGATGGGCGGGCAGTCGGACGCCGACATCGGTCACGAGATGACCTCGCCGGGGCGCGCGCTCCTCGACGATGTAGAGCACATCCCGCCCGTGGAGGACGGCGAGATGAGCGCTCTCCCCCACCTGGTCGACGAGGTCCGCGAGCAACGGCCGACCGAGGAGGCTGAGCGGCTCCTGCCGCGCGTACCCGCCGGACAGCTCGAACGCAGCGACGCCGAGCCCGTAGCGCTTCGCCTCGGGCAGGTGCACGACGAAGCCCCGCTCCTGCAAGACGGACAGCAGGTGGTAGACGGTGGAGCGCGGAAGGTCGAGCCCGTTCGCGATGACGGCGGCCTGCACGGGACCGCGCTGCGCCGCGAGGAAGGAGAGGATCCGAAGCGTCGCATCGGCGGCGGGGACCTGGCTCATCTGCGCTCCTGCCTCCCGTCGCTCACGTCTGGGATCCCAGACGGAGTCGAGTGTACGCGCACCCGCGCCCGCGATCCACGGTGTGCAATCGAACCATGACGATTCCTCCCACAGCAGCCATCCATGGATCCCTGGCTCCCGAAGGCGGCGAAGCACCCCTCGTGACCGTCGGCGCCGGTCCGGTGAGCATCGCCGATGTCGTCGCCGTCGCCCGTCACGACGCCGAGATCCGGCTGGACCCGCGCGCCCTCGAGGGCGTCGCCGCATCGCGCACCATCGTCGAGGCACTCGCCGCAGACCCGCAGCCCCACTACGGCATCTCGACCGGATTCGGCGCGCTCGCGACGACGTTCATCTCGACCGATCGCCGTGCGCACCTGCAGGCGAGCCTCGTCCGCTCCCACGCGGCAGGCTCGGGCGCGGAGGTCGAACGCGAGGTCGTCCGCGCCCTCATGCTGCTCCGTCTCTCCACACTCATGACGGGCCGGACGGGCGTGCGCGCGGTCGTCGTCGAACGCTACGCGGCAGTCCTCAACGCCGGGATCACGCCCGTCGTCTTCGAATACGGGTCGCTCGGCTGCTCCGGCGACCTCGCACCGCTCGCCCACTGCGCCCTCGCGACCATGGGGGAAGGCGAGGTCCACGATGCCACGGGCGCGCGCATCCCGGCGGCCGACGCCCTCGCCGCAGCCGGCATCGAACCGCTCCGCCTCGCCGAGAAGGAAGGGCTCGCGCTCATCAACGGCACCGACGGGATGCTCGGGATGCTGGCGCTCGCCATCCACGACCTGTCCGCGCTCCTGACGACCGCGGACATCGCCGCAGGGCTCAGCGTCGAATCGCTCCTCGGAACCGATGCCGTGTTCGCCGAAGACCTGCAAGCGCTCCGACCGCAGGCGGGACAGGCCGACAGTGCAGCCAATCTGCGTGCGCTCCTCGCCGGTTCGCCCATCGTCGCGAGCCATCGCGGGCCGGAGTGCACCCGGGTCCAGGACGCCTACTCGCTGCGATGCGCACCGCAGGTCCACGGGGCCGCGAGGGACACGCTCGCCCACGCGGAACTCGTCGCGTCCCGGGAGCTCGCGAGCGCCGTCGACAACCCGGTCCTGACCCTCGACGGTCGCGTGGAGTCGAACGGGAACTTCCACGGCGCGCCCGTCGCCTACGTGCTCGACTTCCTCGCGATCGTCGCCGCCGACGTCGCGAGCATGTCCGAACGCCGCACCGACCGGTTCCTCGACCACAGCCGCAACCAAGGCCTGCCGCCGTTCCTGGCGCACGAGGTCGGCGTGGATTCCGGTCTCATGATCGCCCAGTACACGGCGGCCGGGATCGTGAGCGAGCTCAAGCGGCTGGCGGCGCCGGCATCGGTCGACTCGATCCCGTCGTCGGCGATGCAGGAGGACCACGTGTCGATGGGATGGGCCGCGGCCCGCAAGCTGCGGCGGGCCGTCGACGGCCTGGGGCGGGTGCTCGCGATCGAGGTCATGACGGCCGCTCGGGCGATCGACCTGCGTGCACCGCTCCTGCCCGCCGGCGGGACCGGCGCGGTGCACGCACTCGTCCGCACCGTCGTCGACGGGCCGGGACCGGACCGCTACCTGTCACCGGACATCGAGGCCGTCACGCAGCTCGTGCAGTCGGGCAGGCTCGTCGCTGCGGCCTCCGCTGCCGTGGGCCCCTTGCGCTGACGGGCTCTCCGCCGCTGCTGCCTCGTCCTGTACTCCTGCTGAGGTGAGGCTTCCGGTTGTTCAGGGCACGCCTGGGCAACCGGAAGCCTCACCTCGCCCTGGATCAGGGCCACTGGGCCCGACGGGAGTTGCGCTTGCCGGGGGCGTCCGGCGCCTGGGCGTCCGGGGCCGGGGCTGCTTCGGCTTCGTCGGTTGCAGAGCCGGATGCATCCGGAGCGGGTTCGGCCGATGCGACAGCGTCGGATGGCGATGAAGCATCCGAAGCGGAACCGGAGTCGTCCGAGGGCTCCGAGTGCGCATCCTCGACGACGGGAGCCTCGTGCACACCATGGTGCGGCGCGTCAGCAGCGAGCTCGGGATCGTCGAGGTGAACGACATCGATCGCCTGCGTACTCGGCAGCGACTCGTCCGACGCCACATGCACCCCGTGGTGGTGCTCCGGGTTCTCCGCGTCTGCATCATGCGCAGAACGTGCTTCGGGCTCCGCAGAACCGAAGTCGATGACCGGCTCGGCTGCCGCTTCGACGCCGCGGTCGTCGAGACGGTCGACACCCGATGGGCCATCGGTCTGCTGCGGCACGGCGGCGGCGTCATCGGCCACATTGATAGCGGTCGCGGGTGGCTCTGCAGCGTCGGTCGGCGCATCCGGCTCAGACGGCTCGGTCAGTGATTCCGTCGACGACTCGAGGCGCGATTCGATCACGGCCGGCACGTCATCGAGCGAACGCTCGACGTCAGGACCCTCGACGGGCTCGGCATCGGAGACGGGCTCGACATCAGAGACGGGCACGACATCAGAGACGGGCTCGCGCGCCGAGTCGAGCGCTGGGGCGTCGCCCGAAGACCGTTCGACGTCCGGACCCTCGAGGGTCTCGAGGCCGGATTCCGGGGCCTCGATGGGCGCGGCCTCGTCAGCAGGCACACCGGGCAGAGCGGTCGCACCCGCCGGAGCGGCCCCACCGGGCAGGTCGATCGCGCCGGTCGCCGCAGCGGGGGCGGCGAGCACGGAACCGTCGAGAGCGGTCGTCGGCACTTCGACGTCCGGACCCTCGGCGGTGTCGAGGAACTCGTCGGTCGGGGTGAACGGAACGTGATGTGCGTCCGCGGCACCGGCATCGGCATCGGCACCGGCATCTGCATCTGCATCGGCTGCATCGACATCGACAACTCCTGCGGCGTCGGTGTCAGGGAGACCAGCGAGATCGGCATCGCTTCCGCCGGACGCCCCGGTTCCGGAACCGACCAGCACCGAAGCACCGAATCCGGCACCTGCGGCGCCAACGCCGAAAGCCGCAGCGCCGAGGCCGCCAGCACCGGCACCCACGGTCGCAGGCTCACCAGCACGGGCGGCGACGACGTCCGAACCGGCCCCACCCGAAACGGAATCATCGGCAGCGCCCCCGGCAGCACCAGCAGCAGCAGCCTTCGCGGCCCGCTTGGCCTCTCGGCGCTCACGCGCGCCCTCGACGAGGTTGTAGAGCGTCGGCAGCACCACGAGCGTGAGTAGCGTCGACGACACGAGACCGCCGATGACGACGATCGCGAGCGGCTGCGAGATGAACCCGCCGTGACCCGTGACGCCGAGCGCCATGGGCGTCAGCGCGAAGATCGTCGCGAGGGCCGTCATGAGGATCGGGCGGAGTCGTCGTGCGGCGCCGTGTTCGACGGCCGTGATGACCGTCATGCCGCGACGCCGGTACTGGTTGACGAGGTCGACGAGCACGATCGCGTTCGTCACGACGATGCCGATGAGCATCAGCACACCGATGAGTGACGGCACCCCGAGCGGCACGCCCGTGATGACCTGCAGGCCGATCGCACCGGTCGCCGCGAACGGCACCGAGATCAGGAGCAGGATCGGCTGGCGGAGCGAGCGGAACGTCGCGACCATGATGATGTAGACGATGAGGATCGCGGCGAGCATCGCGAGCCCGAGCTGGCTGAACGCGTTGCCCTGGTCGGCGGTCACGCCGCCGAGGGTCGCCGTCGTTCCGGCCGGCAGTTTCGCCTTGTCGATCGCTGCCTGCACTTCGGTGCTCGCGGTGCCGAGGTTGTCGCTCGACGGAGTCGCGCTGATCGTCGCGGAACGCAGTCCCTTGACGGTCGTGATGCTCGCGGGGCCGTCGACCTGCGACACGGTCGCCAGCTGGTCGAGGCGCAGCGGGCCGGCGACGGTCGGAACCGTCGAGGCGGCGAGCTCGGCGATCGTCGTCGGCGGGTCCTGCGTGTCGACGTAGATCGTGAGCGTCGTGTCGTCGATCACGATGGTCCCAGCGGACGTAGGCTGCATGAGCTGCGAGACGAATCCGCCGAGCGCGACCTCGGTGTACCCGGCCTTCGCGGCCTCGTCGCGGTCGACCTTGATCTGGATGTAGGGACGCGACGCGCTCAGGTTGCTCGTGACCTGGTCGATGCCGTCGAGCTTCTGCACGGCCTTCTGCACGGTGTCGGCGGCGGTCTGGAGGTCGGCCTGGCGAGGCGAGGTGATGTCGACCTCGATGTCGCTCGAACCGCCGAAGCCCGAGGAAGCGGTGACCTCGATCGTCCCGGCGTCCGGAAGCCCGGCGAGTTCGGAGCGGACCTTCTTCTGGAGCGCCGTCTGGTCGGCGTTCTCGTCGGTCGTGATCGAGTAGGTGATCGAGGAGCTGCCACCTCCGACGAACGCGTCGCGGATGGAGCTGCCGCTCGACCCGATCGACAGCTGCACGGTCTCGATGCCCTTGATGGAACGGAGTTTCGCTTCGACCTGCGACGCAGCGTTGTCCTGCGATTCGAGGCTCGCGCCCACAGGCAGCGTCTGGCTGACCGACAGGGTGTTCTGACCGGAGTCGCCGAGGAAGTTGGTCTTCATGAACGGCGTGAGCGCGAAGGTGCCGCCGAGCACGAGGAGCGAGAGGAGGATCGTCGTCACGGAGTGCTTGAGCGTCCAGTGGATGATCGGCAGGTACGCCTTCTGGAGCCTGGACGGCTTCTCGAGGTCGTCCTCGTCCTGCACGCTCACGCGGCGGGCGCGGCGGCTCGTCGTGACCTCGCCGATCGCGGCGGCTGCTGCTGCCCCGTCCGTGAGCGCGGGCACGCCCTGCGCCGGAGTCACGGCATCGGACTCTGCCGAAGCGGACGATGCAGCGGCCTCTGCGTCGGCCGCCTGCTTCTTGGGCGCGCGCAGGAACCAGTACGCGAGCACTGGCACGATCGTGAGCGCCACGAGCAGCGAGGCGAGCAGCGCGATCGTGACGGTGAGCGCGAACGGCCGGAAGAGCTCGCCCGTCATGTCGCCGACGAACGCGATCGGGAGGAACACGGCCACGGTCGTCGCGGTCGAGGCCGTGATGGCGCCGGCGACCTCGCGGACGGCGCTGAGAATCGAGGCCGCGCGTTCCGGCCCCGTCCGGTTGTCACCGAACGAGAGGTGTCTCTTGATGTTCTCGATGACGACGATGGAGTCGTCGACGACTCGACCGATGGCGATCGTGAGCGCGCCGAGGGTCAGGATGTTGAGGGAGTACTCGGCCACCTGCAGGCCGATGAAGGTGATGAGCACGGACGTCGGGATGGAGATCGCGGTGACGATCGTCGCGCGGACGTCGAGCAGGAAGACGAGGATGATGAGGACCGCGAACGCGAGGCCGAGGAGGCCTTCGGTCGTGAGCGATTCGATGGACTGCTCGATGTAGGGCGCCTGGTCGAAGACGACCGTGAGCTTCGCGTCGGAGCCGATGGTCTTCTCGAGGTCGGGGAGGATCGCTCGGACGCCCTGTGACACCTCGACCGTGTTGGCTGCGGGCAGCTTCGTGACGGCGACGGTGAGCGCCGGCTTGCCGTCCACTCGGGAGATCGAGGTCGTCGGGTCGTTCGTCAGTTCGACGGTGGAGACGTCACCGAGGGTGACGACACCGCCCGTCGCGCTCACGACGCCGGAGATCGGGAGAGCCTTGATGTCGTCGACCGAACCGAGCTTCGTCCCGGTCTGGACGGACAGCGTCTGGTTGTTCTCGGTGATGCTGCCGGCGGGCAGGAGCACACCGTTCTGCTCGAGGGTCGAGGAGACGACCTGGCTCGTCTTGCCGATCTCGGCGAGCTTCACCGAGTCCGGCGTGATGCTGATCCGCTTGCCGACGGCGCCGACGATCGATGCGTCTCGGACGCCCGCGACGTCCTTGATGTCGGGAACGACGGAGTTCTTGAGGAGCGTGTCGAGGGCATCGGCCGATCCGCCGCCCGTGACGGCGATCTGGATGACCGGGAGGTCGTCGATGCTGCCGCTGACGACCTGCGGGTCGAGGTCCTTCGGCAGGGTCGATTTGATGCGGTTGATCGCCTGGTTGATCTTCTGCTCAGCGGTCGCGAGGTCGGTCCCGTAGGTGAACGTGGCGCTGATGAGACTGGAGTTGGTGCTCGAGGTCGCGCTCGTCGATTCGAGGCCGGGCACGCCCTGGATCGCGGTTTCGATCGGGGTGGAGACGTCGTCGTTCACCACTTCCGGCGCTGCGCCGGGGTAGCTCGTCACGATCGCGAGTTGCGGGAACTGCACCGATGGCACGAGTTCCTGCTTGAGTCCCGTCATCGCCAGAACGCCGAAGATGGCGACGACGATGGTGACGAGCGCGATCAACGCGCGGTTCTTCATGCTCAAGACGGAGAGGAAATGCACGGGGCCGCTTTCAGTGAGAACGAGGAGTTGCGGACGCTGCAATTATGACATCAGCCAGCTGATCGATGCCGGGATCCCCGTCGGACCGGCGGATTCTCGCCGTCCTGGGTCGCCGAACGGCGGCCCGGCCACCGAGCCACAACCCGGTCAGTGAACCACCACCCGGTCACTGAGCCTGTCGAAGTGCCACACCGCGAGCCCCACCCTTCGACAAGCTCAGGGACCGGAGCCCGGTCACCGAGCCACCACCCGGTCACTGAGCCACCACCCGGTCACTGAGCCTGTCGAAGTGCCCCACCGAAGCGAGCACGCCTCAACCGGCCCAAGGACCGGCCCACTCACACGACCTCGTCGAGATACTCCGAGCTCGGCACGGACCCGAACGCGGCCGAGCCCCATGCGGCCGCGAGCAGGTCCACGGCCCGTTCCGTCTCGGCCCACGGATAGCTGATCGGGATGCGCAGATACCGCTCGAACGCGCCGTCGATCCCGAATCGCGGCCCCGCCACGATCACGAGCCCATGACTGCGTGCGGCGAGCGCGAGCTGCGACGACGCCGCATCGCCGAGGTTCACCCAGGTCGCGATGCCGCCATCGACGCGCGGGACGTTCCACTCGGGCAGTCGGTCGGCGAGGAGGTCCACCAGTCGATCGCGCGTCCGCCCGAGCTGTTCGCCGCGCCTCGCGACGATCCCGTCCATGACCGGCATGACCTGCGCAACCGTCAGCTGGTCGAGGATCGGTGTGCCGAGGTCGCCGAGGGAGCGCGCGGAGACGAGCTTCCTGATCGTGCCCCGCTCGGCCCGGATCCACCCGATGCGGAGCCCTCCCCAGACCGTCTTGCCGACGGAGCCGATCGTGATCACGGACTTCGGTGCACCGGCCGTCGCGGCGAACGGCGGATGCGATTCCACCCGATCGATGTTCAATTCCGCGGTCGTCTCGTCGATCACGAGCACCGTCCCGTGCCGTTCCGCGGCGGCGGCGATGCGCTCCCTGGTGTCCGTCGGCATCGATGCGCCGGTCGGGTTGTGGAAGTCGGGCATGAGGTAGGCCAGGGCGGGGCTCGTGCGTTCGAACCACTGCTCGATCTCGCGCGGGTCCCACCCGGTGTCGGAGGAGACGGTCGCGGCCCCGAGGCGTGCTCCTGCCGCCCGGAGCGCTTCGTAGGCGTGCGGGTAGCTCGGCATCTCCACGAGCACACGATCGCCGCGGCTCAGCATCGTGCGGGCGATGAGCGCGATCGCGTGCTGCGCGCCCACCGTCACCATGATCTCGTCCGGGTCGGTGGGGAGGCCTCGCGCCGTGTACCGGTCGGCGATCGCCGTGCGGAGTTCTGGCATGCCGACGAGGTCGTAGTCCCAATCGTGCATGTATCTGGGGAGTTCGGCGGCGGCGGCCACAGCGGCGTCGAGCACCTCGGGGCACGGCGGCACGGCGGCTTTGCTGAAGTCGAGGAAGCCGCCCTGCGGGACCGGTGCGAGCGTCGTCGGCGCGGTAGGCAGGAGGGTGACGCTGCCGGATCCGCGGACGCTCCGCAGGTAGCCGGCGTCACGCAGCTCGCGGTAGGCGGCCGTGACGGTCGTGCGGCTGAGCGTCAGCCGGTCGGCGAGTTCGCGTTCCGCTGGGAGGCGGGTGCCGACGGGGATGCGCCCGTCGAGCACGAGCAGGCGGATGCGATCGGCGAGGCCGCGGTAGGCGGGCGAGGCGCCCTTCCACTCCCCGAGGAGGCCTGCAAGTGATCTGGCACTGAGAATGATCGACGGCATGCAGCCACGATAGCCAGATTGGCCTCTGGCGCCAAAGCCAATCAGGGAATTGGATTGTCCACTATGACCCGACGCATCATCCAACTCTTCAGCGGACTCCTCCTGTACGGCATCGCCATCGCCATGATCGTGCGTGCCGGCATCGGCGTCGCCCCCTGGGATGTGTTCGGCCAGGGCGTCGCGATGAAGACGGGCATCAGTTTCGGGCTGTCCGCCGTGATCATCGGTGCGGTCGTGCTCCTCGCTTGGATCCCGCTGCGGCAGAAACCCGGCATCGGCACGCTCTGCAACGTGCTCCTGGTCGGCCCCGCCGCGGATCTCGGGCTGTGGCTCATCCCCGCGGACCTCGTCCTGTGGGCGCGGCTCCTCCTCTTCGCCGGCGGCCTGCTGCTGCTCGGCGTCGCGTCCGGCCTCTACATCGGCGCCCGCTTCGGTGCGGGGCCGCGCGACGGGCTGATGACGGGCATCCACCACCGGACCGGCTGGCCGATCTGGGTGGGGCGGACGATCGTCGAGGTCGTCGTGCTCGGCATCGGGTGGCTGCTCGGCGGCAACGTGGGTGTCGGCACCGTGCTGTTCGCGGTGCTCATCGGCCCGATCTGCGGCTGGACGATCCCCTTCTTCCGCACGCCCGAGCCCGTCTCCTCCGCGGCCCCGGCCTTGCCTACTCTGTCCACCACCACCACCACCACCGACCCCGACCCCGACCCCGACCCCGTTGCAGAATTCAGGACGATCGGCACAATTCAGGACGATTCACCGGCGAGTCGGACAGCATCATCCTGAATTGTGGTGACGTTCCTGAATTGTGGAAAGGCACTCCGGAGAGACGGGCGCCGGAGGGGGCCCGCGGGCGATTGCGTCACCAAGCAGTGCAGGACGTCAGCCTGCCTTGGCGATGTCATCAGCCGCCCTGGTGACGTCGACCTGCCGTCGAGACGTCGCCCGGTTGTCGGGACGTCAGCCTGCTGTCGTGCTGGAAGGGCGTCAGTCGGCTGACGGACGACGGAACGTTCGGATGACGGCGTACACGACCACGACCGCGGCGACGAGCCCGAGGACCCAGGAGCCGGCGTAGCCCATCATCGGCTCGGACGAGCAGGCGCTGATCGCGCCGGAGCCGGGCGCGGCGTCCAGGCACTCCCCCGTGCTCGTCCCGAAGATGAGGAACGAGACGACGAGGGACGTGGCGATGGCGAGCGCCAACCAGCCCCACGCGATCCGCCGCTTCACTCCATCCATCCTCCGACGGTAGCGCAGCACCCCCGCAACCCCGAAACCTCCGTTTTCGTGCAAGAAGTGCCCTCGAAAAGGGACGTCTTGCACGAAAACGGAGGTCTGGGGTTGTGGGGCGCGGACGTTCACGCCTGCGGTCGACGCAGCGGCCGGCGGGGCCGGCGATGCTCGCGACGCGGGGCTGACGGGCCCGCCGATGCTGTGGGCAGGGCCGACTACAGCTCGCGGTCCGCGTAGGCACGCATCGCGTCGCGCACGAACTCCGCGCCGGCCCGGCCGCCGTAGTTCGCGGCGAAACGAGGGTCGGCGACGTACATCTCGGCGAGCCCCGTGAAGTACTCCTTCGTCGGGCCACTCGCTCCCGGTGCGCCGGAACCGCGAGCTCCCGGAGTCCCTGGAATGCCTGAGAGCCAGTCGAACTGCCGCTGGGCGAGCACCTGCGCCTCGTCACCGGCCGGATCGACGCCGAGGTCTGCGGCAGCAGCCCAGTCCGCGCACAGGCGAGCGACGGATGCCTGCCAGTCGGCCCGCTCCGCAGCGCTCATGCCACGCCACCAGCGGTCGCTGTCGACAGACGCTTGCTCACCCCATCGGCTCGCTACCTCGTCCTGGTACGTCGTGTGGTCGAACCCGTCGAACATCTGCTCTGCCATGAGGGGCTGACCTCCTTCCATTCTCGTGATGGTGTCTTCGACCGATGCGATCTGCAGCGCAAGTCGGTCCCGTTCCCGCTGCAACCACTCGAGGTGGGTGCGGAGGGTGTCGGCGGTGCGCCGTTCGGCGCGGTCATCGGCGGCGAGGGCCTCGGCGATGGCGGGGAGACCGAGCCCGAGGTCTCGCAGCAGGAGGATGCGCTGCAACCGCACGAGCGCCGCCTCGTCGTAATAGCGGTAGCCGTTCGCGCCGATGCGGGTCGCCGGCAGGACGCCGAGCTCGCCGTAGTGGCGGAGCGTACGGCTCGTCGTGCCCGCCAGTTTCGCGATCTCTTGAATGGACCAGTCCATGTGCGACTCCTCTCTCCTGCGTCGGTTCGGCGCGCCCGCGTCGGTTGGACGCGGGAGCCGGACGCCGGGGCATTCCACAGCATCACCGCGCCGATGACGCCCACGCTAGACCTTGACGTAGCGTCAACCTCAACTCCTCTCTTCCAGAACATGCGTCGATGTCGGTGGCGGCCGGGGTTCACTCAGGGATCGCCCGGAGTTTCCCTGAGAACCACGGGATTCGAGGCGAAACCGCTTGCAGGATCCAGAAACGCGATATATCGTGTTGTTCATTCAGACGCGATATATCGCGATACTCCCGAAAGGATCGCCACCATGGCACAGGAGAAATGGGTCATCGCTCCCGGCGAGACCCGCGTCATCGACATCGACCTCGTCCGCAAGCTCAAAGTCGGCCTCATCGGCGGCCAGATCGACATCATCGGCCACGACGAGCCCGGCGCCCGCATCGAAGTGAACGGCGTCACCGGCAAGGACCTCAAGATCTCGATCAACGGCGACCAGGCCGAGATCGACCACCCGCAGCTCCGGTGGGACAACTTCATCGAGGTCTTCAAGAACTTCGGCTCCAACCGCGCCACTGCGGAGGTGAGCGTGCTCGTCCCCCGCGACGTCGCACTGAACATCGGCGTCGTCACTGCATCCGGCCTCGTCTCCGGCATCACGGCCGATACCAAGGTCAACACGGTCTCCGGCGACCTCGTGATCGACGACGTGACAGGCGATCTCGACGTCAACTCCGTCAACGGCGAGATCACGGTCCAGAACCACAACGGCCGCATCAACGCGCACTCGGTTTCGGGCGACGTCACCGCGTCCGGCCGGATCTCGAAAGCCGCCGTCGACGGCGTCGCATCGCACATCCTGCTCGACGTGCAGGGCCCCTGCGACTCGCTCGAACTCAATTCGGTCAGCGGATCGATCACCGTCCGCCTCGATGAGGAACTCCCGGCACGCTTCACGACCAACACGGTCTCCGGCACGCTCACGATCGACGGCTCGCTCATCAAGGGCGTCCACGGCAAGGGCTACACGGCGCACACCGGCACGCTCGCCGGCCAGTTCGTCGAGGTTCGCGCGAACACGGTGTCCGGCGGGATCACGGTTCTGCGTCGAGCACTCGCGCACGCGACGCCGGCACCCGGCGCGACGAGCGGCGATGCAGGCGCGGGCGATGCGCCGACCGGCGGATCCACCTCGACCGACAGCCCAGTGACCGGGAACGCCGAGGCCGGCGCATGACCCCCGTCTTCGCCCACGGCAGCCTCCGCCTCTACCTCCTGAGCCTGCTCGCGGAATCGCCCAAGCACGGCTACGAGTTGATCCAGGCGCTCACCGATCGGAGCGGCGGAACGTACAGCCCGTCCGCCGGAACGATCTATCCGCGCCTCGCGAAGCTCGAGGAGGAAGGTCTCGTCACGAAGACGACCGACGGCCGCAAGACCGTCTACGAGATCACCGATGCCGGACGCGCTGAGCTCGCGGAGCGGGAGTCGGAACTCGGCCGCATCGAGACGCAGTTGACCGATTCGGTGCGGTTCATGGCGGACGAGGTGCGGAGCGGTGTGACCGCGGCGATGAAGAGCCTGCGGGCGGATCTCGCATCGGCCGCTCGTGAGGCGAAGGCCTCGCCGCGCACGACGAACACGACCACCACGACGTCCTCCCCGGCCGGGGACGACCCGCGGACGACGAGTCGGCTCGCGCTGCATGGCATCGATGTGGTCCTGAACGACTTCCGTCAGGGCCTGCGGACCGAACTGCGGACGCTCGTCTCGAAGGGCGGGGCGATCACCGATGAGACGACCGAGCTGCTCCGGACGGAACTCGCGTCCGTCCGCGAGAAGCTCCGCGAATCGCTCCGGACCGACGACTCCGGTCGCTGAGCCGCACCCCGGTCACTGAGCCACACTCCGGTCGCTGAGCCGCACCCCGGTCACTGAGCCACACTCCGGTCGCTGAGCCGCACCCCGGTCGCTGAGCCCGTCGAAGTGCCCCACCGAGCACAACTCCTTCGAGCACAACTCCTTCGATCCGGCGACCGCAAACCCGGCGTGCCCCGGAATTCCGGGGTCGGGCCGTCGACACCGGTCCAGATTGAAGGAGTTGTGCTCGTCCCTTCGACGGGCACAGGGGCCGGAGAGGCCGGTCACCGAGCCCGCCGAAGCGCCTCGAGCTACCGGGCGGCGCCCGCGAGCGAGCCCTGCACCTTGCCCTCGTCGAAGATGAGGCAGGTCACGAGGCGGTCGTCGAGTTCCGTCCAACCGTCCTCGGTCGGCGTGTAGTTGCTGAAGTCGAGCGTCGAGTCCTCGTAGGCCACGCCGACGAACGCCTGGAAGCGGTCGTAGCAGCCCTGGTCGGCGATGTCCTGCATGTCGGCGGGGTACTCGCCGTCCGGCACGGGGAAGTCGGCGTAGACCTCGTAGTCGTGCGCTTCGCCGCACGGCACGGTCGTGACGTCGGAGACCTGTTCCGCGGTTGTGCTGTCGTCGAGGCAGTCGCCGACACGCAGCGTGAAGACATCGGTCTTGCCTCCACCGACGATCTCGCCGGAGTCGGCATCGCGGGTCTCGGCGGGGCGGGGGAGGTTGTCTGAGACGAGCCGGTCGAGAGCACTGCACCCGCTCAGCGCAAGGGTGCTGAGGGCGAGGGAGGCGACGAGCAGAGGCAGGAATCGGGACTTCATAGGGGGTCCTTCGAGCTGGATGCGGATACGGAGCCCCTCGGGCGGGCCGATGACAGGGTATAGGTGAACAAACACTGTCCGCCAACTGCGTTTGTCCTGAGCGAACCCCGTACGCGCGTTTAGCACGGATTCGGGCGTACGAGTCCCCTCGGCTTGACTCCGGTCTACGAAGGAGTAGGATCGCCGCTCGTGACAACTGAGGGTCGAGAACCCGGAACAGAGCCCAGATCCGCCAAACGCTGGTTGATCGGAGAGCCTCTGCCGACCGAGAAACTGGAAGGCCAGCTGCTCCCGAAGCGGCTCGCGCTCCCCATCTTCGCGAGCGACGCGCTGTCGAGCGTCGCCTACGCTCCGCAGGAACTGCTGATGATCCTGACGCTCGGCGGCCTCGCATTCCTGAGCTTCGCCCCGTGGGTCGCGGCGTGCGTCATCGTGCTCCTCGTCGTCGTCGTGGCGAGCTACCGGCAACTCATCAAGGCGTACCCGTCGGGTGGTGGCGACTACGAGGTCGCGCACAAGAACCTCGGCGAGCGCGCGGGCCTCATCGTCGCCTCGGCCCTCCTCGTCGACTATGTCCTGACCGTCGCCGTGTCCGTCGCGTCCGGCGTCGACAACATCATCTCCGCGATCCCCGGCCTCAACCCGTGGCGCGTCGAGCTCGCCGTGGGCTTCGTGCTCATCCTCATGGCCGTGAACCTGCGGGGCGTGCGCGAGTCCAGCAAGGCGTTCGCGATCCCCACGTACTTCTTCATCGGCAGTGTGCTCGTGATGATCATCGCGGGGCTCGCCCGGACGTTCATGGGTGATGCGCCGGTCGCGTCGAGCGCCGCATTCGACGTCCACGGCGAGAGCCTGACGCAAGCGGCGTTCATCCTGCTGCTGCTCCGCGCCTTCTCGAGCGGCTGCTCCGCGCTGACCGGTGTCGAGGCCGTCTCGAACGGCGTGCCCGCCTTCCGCCGCCCCAAGATCAAGAACGCGCAGAGCACGCTCGTCCTCATGGGCGGCACCGCCATCGTCCTCTTCGCCGGCCTCACCGCCCTCGCGCTCATCTCGCAGGTGCACTACGCGGAGAACCCGTGCAACCTCGAGGGCTTCCAGAACTGTGCGACGACCCCGCAACCGAGCCTCATGGCCCAGGTCGCGACGGCCGTGTTCGGGGCGAACAGCATCCCCTTCTTCCTCATCCAGGCAGGCACCGCGTGTGTGCTGCTCCTCGCGGCCAACACGGCGTTCAACGGCTTCCCACTCCTCGGCGCGGTGCTCGCTCGCGACTCCTACGCGCCGAAGTCGATGAACACGCGCGGCGACCGCCTCGTCTTCTCCAACGGCATGATCGTCCTCGCCCTCGCCGCGTGCGCGATCCTCGTCGTCTACCAGGCCAACCTGACGCAGCTCATCCAGCTGTACATCATCGGCGTCTTCGTCTCGTTCACCCTCGGTCAGACCGGCATGGTCAAGCACTGGTGGAAGATGCTGAAGGGCGGTTGCGATGATCCAGGCTCCGTCTGGCGCGGCCTCATCATCAACGGCTTCGGCGCTCTCCTCACTGCGAGCGTCCTCATCGTCGTGACGATCACCAAGTTCACGCACGGCGCGTGGCTCGTGTTCGTGCTCATGCCGATCCTGTTCCTCCTGATGCTCGGCGTGAATCGGTACTACCGCGACGTCGAGAAGGAGGTCGAGGTCGACCCGACGACGACGTTCGGCGCCCAGGGCGACCACGCCATCGTCCTCGTCGGGAAGATGCAGAAGCCGATCCTGAAAGCCCTCGACTACGCGATCGCCGCGAAGCACGACAGCCTCGAGGCCGTGCACATCTCGATCGATCCGGAATCCACGAAGCGACTCGAGGAGCAGTGGATCGAGCAGAACATCCACGTTCCCCTCACGATCCTGGAATCGCCGTACCGTGAGTTCGCGACGCCGCTCGCGAAGTACATCAAGGCCCACCGCGCCAAGCACGGCGCCGAGGTCGTCACCGTGTACATGCCGCAGTACATCGTCGGTCACTGGTGGGAGTCGCTGCTCCACAACCGCCGCGCGAGCCGAATCCGTCAGCAGATCATGCTCGTGCACGGCGTGACGGTCGCGCTCGTGCCGTGGCTGCTCGACTCCTCCGAGCTCATCTACGGTCGTCGTTCGCGGCCGCTGCCGGGCCAGGAGCGTCGCGGCGAGTTCGTGCGGCCGCCCAAGCAGGGCCACGGTCCGCACCCCGGCAATCCCGCGCACCCGACGCATCCCGTCGAGCGCAAGCCCCACCGCTAGCCTCTTCGGCCCGCGAGGGGTCGCAGACGGCTCGTACGGAAGGGTCTGAACGAGCCATCCGTGACCCCTCGCGAGCTGAGGCCGGACGGGCTAGGGCTTCGTCGTACGACGGGCGCTCAGGCCGAGGAGCACGCCGCCGAGCATCGTCGCGATACCGCCCGCGATGAACGTCGACTGCACACCGACCCCGTCGACGAGCAGGCCGCCGACCGCTGCACCGACCGCGATCGCGATCTGGAATCCGGCGACCACAAGCCCTCCGGCGGCCTCCTTGCGGTCCGGTTCCGCCCTCGCGGACCACGTCTGCACGAGTGTCAGCACACCGCCGAACGCGAAGCCCCACACGACCGCGGCGGCGAACGCGACCGGGACGACCGTCGGCAGCACCGCGAACACGATGAGGCCGATGCCGAGCAGGACGGGCAACGCGACGATCGAGCTGCTGAGGCGACGGTCGGCGAGGAACCCGGACACGAGGTTGCCGAAGAGGCCGCCGATGCCGTAGAGCGCGAGCAGGATCGCCAGGCCGCCTGCGTCGAGACCGGGAATCTGGTCCGCACCGATCCGGATGTACGTGAACCCGGCGAAGTGCCCGCCCGCGACGAGGACCAGGCCGAGCAGCCCGACGATCATGATGGGCGACTTGACCGTGTCGAACAGGGCGCGAACACCGGCCTCCTTGGCCGCTGCCACGGACGGCAGGCGCCAGAACAGAACGACGGCGGCGACCACGGACAGGACGGCGACCACGATGAACACGGCGCGCCAGCCCCACAGATCGCCCAGGTAGGCGCCGAGCGGGACCGCGACGACCGTCGCCATCGAGACGCCCATGTTGACGATCATCATCGCGCGGCCGAGCAGACGGGCCGGGACGAGCTGCGAGGCGACGGCGATCGCCATCGACCAGTACCCGGACAGCGCGATGCCGAGCAGGACGCGGGCGATGAGCAGCACCCAGAACGTCGGCGCGATGGCGACGAGCACGTTGGACAGCGCGGCGAGGAGCGCGAGGCCGACCATGAGATGGCGGCGGTCGAGCCTCGGGAGCAGCAGCCCGACGCCTGGGCCGGCGATGATGCCGACGAGCGCTGTGACGGTGACCGCTTGCCCGGCGACGCCCTCGCTCACGCCGAGGCCCTCCGCCATCGGAGACAGGAGGCTGGCCGGGAGGAACTCGCTCGTGACGACGGCGAAGATGCCGAGCATGAGCGCGACGACGCCGAGCCAGTTCGGTTTCGTCTCGCCTGTCGCGGCGAGGTGGCCGGCGGCATCGGCCCTGCGCGCTGCGGACCGGCGACCTGCGGCGGTCGTCGGCAGCGTGGCTGTGGGCAGGGAAGCGGTGTCAGTCGTCATGCACGCTGGCTCTCTCATCGTGGCGCCGCACTCGATCGAGCAGCTCGGTGGTGGTGGCAACGCCATCCGCCCGCTCCCCATTCCCGACGCCCGCCCCCTGAGCTCGCGAGGGGTCGCAGACTGCGGGTGCTGCGCCTCGGCACCCGCAGTTCGTGACCCCTCGCGGGCTGAGCCGGGATACAGGAAAAAACGGGTGGGACGCCTGACTTGTGGTATAAATCAGGGTCGCCGATGGCGCGCACACGACGCACAGCAGCAGCAGGCACGCCATCGTGACACGTCCCGATCACCCGACGCATCCACAGGAGCACCACCATGACCGATCCCGCCTCCGAACAGCCAGCCGCCCAGCCGGTCCAGCCACCCGTCCCGCCCGCGCCGCCCACCGCCCCGACGGAGGCGTACGCGGCTCCCCCGGCTCCGCCCACGGCGCCGTACACCCAGGCGATCCTCCCGCAGCCCGGGTTCACCCAGCCCACCCAGCCGAGCCAGTTCGCCCCGCAAGGCCAGTACGGCCAGCCCGGCCAGTACGCCCCGGGCCAGTACGCTCAGCCCGGCCAGCCCGGCGGCTACGACCCGAACTTCTCCGCGGCATCGTTCGCGAACGGCGGCGGAGTCTCCGGCAAGTCCTTCGTCACCACGTGGATCCTGTCCTGGCTGCTCGGCGGCCTCGGCATCGACCGTTTCTACCTCGGCAAGGTCGGCACCGGCATCCTCAAGCTCATCACGTTCGGCGGTTTCGGCGTGTGGTGGCTCATCGACCTCATCCTCGTGCTCACGGGCGCGCAGCGCGACAAGCAGGGCCTCAAGCTGGCCGGGTACGACCAGAACAAGAAGATCGCGTGGATCGTGACGGCCGTCGTCATCGTCATCTCCTCCGTGATCTCCGCGGTCAACGCCGCGAACGGAGCGGCGACGTCCGTCTCCGGCGCCGTGAGCGAGGCAGGTCAGGCCGCGGTCGAGGATGCCGCCGACCCCGCGGCGCCTGCCGCGGAGGAGCCCGCCGTTCCCGCCTCAGGCGCTCCCGCCTGGGCCGACAAGAAGTTCGGCGCCTTCGAACCCATCGTGCAGAGCGGTGCGGGCGATAACCTCATCACCCTGCCCGTCGGCGTCAAGGCCGGACTCGTCACGGCGAGCCACGACGGAACCAGCAACTTCTCGATCTCCGTCCTCAACGCGTCGAACGAGTCGACGGGCGACCTGCTCGTCAACACGATCGGTGCCTACTCCGGCACGACCGTCTACGGCTTCTCCTCGTTCTCCGAGGGCACGACGCTCCAGGTGACGGCAGACGGCAACTGGTCGATCACGATCTCCCCCGTCTCCGCGGCGCCTGCTCTCGCCGCGTCCGGTGCAGGAGACGCCGTCTTCCTCTACGACGGACCGGCCGGGAAGCTCGGCGCGACGCATGACGGATCAAGCAACTTCCAGATCGTCGAGGAGACCGACAAGGCGTTCTCGATGGGACTGCTCGTCAACGAGATCGGCGCGTACTCCGGCACGGTTCCGCTCAGCAAGGGCCCGTCAGTCGTGTCGGTCCGCAGCGACGGCAACTGGACGCTCACGGTCGGCTAACCAGTCGCTCCTCCTCCCCTTGGCTCGCGAGGGGTCGCAGTCTGCGGGTGCTGCGCCTCGGCACCCGCAGTTCGTGACCCCTCGCGGGCCGGGTGGGGCAGACTGGTGGGATGCCACCCACGCTCGGATTCATGGTCGTGTTCGTCGGCCTGGTCCTCGGCGTCTTCGCGATGTCCCGGGTCTTGTCCGCGAACCCCGACACGGCCGTACCCCTCTGGTACGGCCGACCCGACGTCATCCCCGTCGGCGGCCTCATCCTGCGCGGGCTCGCCGTCGGGCTGACACTCTTCGGGGCGACGCTCGCCTGGTACGTCATCGGCTTCTGGGCCATCCTGCTCGTGGCGCCCGTGCTCGTCATCCCCGCCTGGATGAACGCCGTCCACAACCGACGGGTGCTCGACGCGCCGGAGCGGTGAGGGCCCCTTCGACAGGCTCAGGGACCGGGCGGGATCAAGGCCGGGCAGGATCAAGGACCGGGCAGGATCAAGGACAGGGCAGGATCAGGATGCGGCGAGGCCGAGCAGCATCCCGATCGCCGATGCGACGACCGCTCCCACGAGCATCCCGAGCCCGTTCGCGAGGCCCGCGCGCAGGCGACCGTCGCGCAGGAGGCGCACCGTCTCGACGCTCGCCGTGCTGAACGTCGTGTAGCCGCCGAGCAGGCCCGTGCCGATGACGAGCTTCCAGGAGTCGTCGAGCACGTGCGCGACCGCCAGACCCGTGACCAGACCGAGCAGGAACGACCCGGTCACGTTGATGACGGTCGTCCCCCAGGGGAACCGCGTCGCCCATCTGGCCCGGATCGCCCCATCGACGACGAGTCTCGCCACAGCGCCGAGGCCACCTGCGGCGGCGATACCGAGGAACAGCAGCGGATTCACGATGCCTGCCCACCGTCGATCGCAGCGCCCGCGGAACCCGCATCGCCCGCGGAACCCGCATCGCCCGCGGAACCTGCATCGCCCGCACCACGGGCATCACGCGATCGGCCGATGACGCCGCCCACCCAGATCCCGAGCAGGCTCGCGAAGCCACCCACGATCACAGTCGCGACCGCGTAGCCCGCACCGACCCAGCCCTGCCCGTCCCGGAACAGCAGCTCCGTGTCGTTCGCGAGCGCGCTGTAGGTCGTGAATCCGCCGAGGACGCCGGTCCCCACGAACAGACGGATGCCGCGCCGCACGCCCTCATCCGGCCCACGACGCAGCAGCGTCTCGAGCAGCAGTCCGAGCGCGAACGCACCGCTGACGTTGATGCAGAAGATCGCCACGGGCACACCGCCGACGGCGGGGATGGCGAGCGACACCGCCTCCCGCAGTCCCGTGCCGATCGCCCCGCCGACGAAGACGAGCGCGATGGACGACCACCGCAGGTGCATCGGCCGATGAACCCCCGGCGTCACCGATCCTCACCAGCGGCGGCGTCCCACAACGGATCGTCGGACGATGTCGGCGCGAGCGGCACCACGATGACCGGGCGCGGCTGACGGTGCGCGAGGGCGGCCGCGACCGAACCGTTGAAGAACTCGATGATGCCCTTGCGGATGCCGCGCTCGCGAGTCCCGACGATGATCGCCCGCGCTTGGATCGAGTCGGCGAGCTTGGCGATCGATCGGGCGGGATCTCCCGCCAGTTGCCGGAAGCCCCACACGACGCCAGTGGGATCGAGGACGCGATGCGCCCGCGCTTCCAGCTCCGGGTCGAGCGGTTCCGGCTCGAAGTCGTGGAGATCCGCGTCGAACGGCAGCGACATCACCGTGCCGTCGACGTTCTCGACGACCACGAACCGACTCGCGTCGACGTGCGCGAGGACGAGCTCCGCGCCGAAGGCTCGCGCGAACGCGACCGCTTCGAGCAGCACCGCGTCCGGCTGGGCGGGCGTGACCCCTACAACGATGACCGGGTGGACCTCTGGATCCGACATGATCGACCTCCTCGCGGTCCCATCCTGACACTTCGGAGCCGCACCGGGAAGCCGCTCCTCGCGAGGACACGACCCGCGAGGAGCGTTCGAGCGACCCGGCGACACCGCACCGACGGCATGCGCGCCGGGCAGCGCTCGGGCGACCGCCGCCGTGGTAAGCTCGAGGTTAGTCTTTATCGTTCCCTGGTAGGCGAAAGCCCCGGGTGCCCGCGAGCGCGCCCGGTCAGAAAATCGTGAGGGGGTCTCGCATGGGCCGTGGCCGTCAGAAGGCAAAGCACACGAAGATCGCACGTGAGCTCAAGTCATTCAGCCCCGATGTGAACTACAACGCGCTTGAGCGCGAGCTCACCGGGCACTCCAGCGACGAACCATACGACGAAGAGATCGCCAAGTGGGCGGAATACTCCGACAAGTACGCGGACGGCGAAGCCAAGGGCGCGTAGTCGGATCCTGCACGGCGCCCACACGCGCGAGGTGCACTGTACCGTCGTTCCCGAATCGGTCCCGGTTCTGTTCTGATCTCCTGATTCCGAGCTGATCAGCCCTTTGCGGACGGTTCCGGAAATGGTGTTCGTGATGCCCTGGGGCTAGCCTTGAGGGATGAACACCGATGAACTCCGCGCAGCCGCCAAGAAACGCCTCAAGGCACAGCACGATTTCAAACAGTTCCTGGGCATCTGGGGCGGGATCTCTCTCGTCGTCGTCATCATCTGGCTCCTGACCGGGTACTACCAGTACTTCTGGCCGATCTGGGCGATCGTCGGTCTCGCCATCCCCGCTTTCGTGTTGGCGCTCCAGGCCTACGGGCCGCTGGACCACATCACCGAAGACGCGATCGATGCCGAGGTCGCGCGACTCACGAAGCAGCGGACGCAGGCCTCATACGACCCCGCGCAGTACCAGAACACGGGCCAGCCGTTCCAGACCGGACCGCAGGGCTATGCGCCGGGCGCCTATCCGCAGCAGCCGCAGTCTCCGGCACCCTCCGCCTACGGGCGGGCGCCCGCGGGCCAACAGGCCCCGACCGGCAGCCAGCAGACGAACGCGTTCGAGCAGCTCGGCTTCCCCGCACCCTCGGCGCAGCCCCGCACTGCGGCCGATGACCAGCCGACGACCCAGTTCACGGCTCCCGTCGGGACGCAGCCGGCCGCTGGCATCAGCGCCCCCGCTCCGGCATCGCCCAGCGAGTTCGCCGCGCAGTTCCACGGCGCGGACACCACGGCAGAGGGCGCCGGCATCCCACCGGTGCCGACGACCGGTGCGTCCGCCGCCGAGCGCGACGAGGCCACGGTCGCCGCAGCAGCCGATGACACGGCGGCCAAGCTCGCGACCCCGTCCGGAGCGTCCGCCAGCACCTCTGCCTCAGCCGATGCGAGCGCTCCGGCCGCCGCGACAGTCGACGCCGTCGTGAGCGCGCCCAGCACCGTGACCCGCAAGAGCCCGACCCGCGCTGCATCGAGCACGGCGAAGTCCTCCTCCTCCAAGGCGGCCGCCACGAAGTCGACGACCGGCACTGCCGCGAGCACGAAGACCTCAGCAGCCCCGAAGGCGGGCACCAGCAGGACTGCAGCGAAGGCTCCGGCCGCCGGATCGGGTAGCGCCACGAAGGCGACTCCCGCACGAACCGCTGCCAAGACGCCCGCGACCAAGACTCCTGCGACAAAGTCCACGACGGCCACGTCTCCCGCCGCTTCGGCGCCCGCCGCCAAGGCCACGACCGCCAAGGCGTCAACGGCGAAGCCGGCTGCCGCGAAGCCGACCACCGCGAAGCCGACCACCGGGAAGGCTCCGGCCAAGACGACGCGTGCGGCATCTGCGGGCGGCGCAACCGGGGCAGCCGCCTCCAAGCCGGCCACACCGCGTACGCGGGCGCCGAAGGCCGCACCGACAACGCCGATCACTCCCGCGGCTCCCGACGAGTCCGCGCCGTCGGCCTAGTCGCCGCACACCAACACCGCATCACGTCCTGAGGGCGCGGGCTTCGGTCCGCGCCCTCAGTGCGTCTCGCCCCCTCACCTCCGCACCGCCCCACTCGTCCCACCCCGAATGGCGTTTCAGAATTCAGGATGATGTGCAGAATTCAGGACGATCACGCGGCGAGTCGCGCCGGATCATCCTGAATTCTGCAAATCATCCTGAATTGTGCACGTGACCGGGGCCGGGAGGGCCGGACTCGCACCGGGGGCTAGAACGGGTGGCCGGAAGGACCGGCGGCAGCGGCAGCACGCTGACGCGCCTGACGCTGCTCACGCCGACGACGGACCCACGCGGCGAACCGGACGAGCTGCCGCTTGATGAACGCGGCCGCACGCTTGGCCCACGCAAACTCGGTGCCGAGCAGCGCGAGGCCCACGAACACGACGAGCCAGCCCGGTCCGGGCAGCGGCACGAGGATGAGGCCGACCACGGCGATGAGCCCGCCGACGACGCCGACGACCAACCGATACCCGTGGCGCAGGCCCGGCTTCGTCTCGATCCAGGCGCGTAGCCGACGGAAGAAGCGGCGGAGAGGCCGATCGGCGCGCTCACCCTCACGGATGTCGTCCGCGATGCGATCCTCGACACCGCCGCGTGCAGTGCGGGCGCCAGTCATGCGATCAAGCTATATCGCGTTCCTGAGAACCGACCCACAACATCGCGAACGCCCCTCCTGAAACAGCTCGCGAGGGGTCGCATATGGCGAGTGAGACCATGGTCGGACTCGCCATATGCGACCCCTCGCGAGCTGAGAGGCGGGAGGCGACGGAGACGCGGGAGACGAGGCGTGTCAGGAGAACTGCGAGCGCTCGACCCAGTCGAGGTACTCGGGCGTCACCGTGCCGGTCACGTACTCACCCGTGAAGCAGCTCGTCTCGAGGTCGGTCACGTTCGATCCCTCGAGGATCGCGGCCTTCATGTCGGCGATCTCCTGGTAGATGAGGTTGTCGGCGCCCAGTTCGCGCGCGATGTCCGGGATCTTCTTCCCGTGCGCCACGAGCTCCTGCCGCGAGGGCATGTTGATGCCGTACACGTGCGGGTAGCGGACGGGCGGCGCAGCGGACGTGAACGTCACCTTGTTCGCCCCGGCGAGGCGCGCCATGTCGACGATCTCCTTCGACGTCGTGCCGCGCACGATCGAGTCGTCGACGATGAGGATGTTCTTGCCCTTGAACTCGGAGCCCATCGCGTTGAGCTTCTGGCGCACGCTCTTCTTACGCTGCGCCTGCCCCGGCATGATGAAGGTGCGGCCGACGTAGCGGTTCTTGTAGAAGCCCTCGCGGTACTCGATGCCGAGCTTCTGCGCCACCTGCATCGCTGCGGGGCGGGAGGAGTCCGGGATCGGCATGACCACGTCGATGTCGCCCATCGGCGTGTACTCGGCGATCGTGTCGGCGAGGCGGTTGCCGAGGCGGAGACGCGCTTCGTAGACGGAGATGCCGTTCATGACGGAGTCGGGGCGGGCCAGGTAGACGTACTCGAACGAGCACGGCACGAGGCGCGGGTTCTTGGCGCACTGGCGGGAGTACATCTCGCCGGAGGTCGTGATGAACACGGCTTCACCCGGTGCGATCTCGCGGACGATGTCGTAGCCGGACGCTTCGAGGACGAGCGATTCGGAGGCGACCACCCAGTCGTCGCCGACCATTCCGGCGCGGCGGCGGCCGAGGATGAGCGGGCGGATGCCGAACGGGTCGCGGAAGGCGAGGAGGCCGTGGCCGGCGATGAGGGCGATCGCGGCGTAGGAGCCTTCGACGCGTTCGTGGACCTGCTCGACCGCGGCGAACACCTGGTCGGGGTCGAGGTCCAGTCCGGAGACCTGGCTCTGCAGTTCCGTCGCGAGGACGTTGAGGAGGAGCTCGGTGTCGCTCGTGGAGTTCACGTGACGACGGTCGACGTGGAAGAGGTCGTCGCTCAGCTCGCGCGTGTTGGTGAGGTTGCCGTTGTGGACGAGGATGATGCCGTAGGGCGCGTTCACGTAGAACGGCTGGGCTTCCTTCTCGTTCGTCGCGTCGCCGCGGGTCGCGTAGCGAACGTGGCCGAGACCCATGTTGCCGAGGAGCGAGCGCATGTCGCGGGTGCGGAACGCTTCGCGCACCTGTCCTTTGGCCTTGACCATGTGGAAGGTGTTGCCGTCCACGGTGGCGATGCCCGTGGAGTCCTGTCCGCGGTGCTGGAGGAGGAGCAGGCTGTCGTACACCTGCTGATTGGCCGGTTCAGTCGAAACGATGCCGACGATGCCGCACATGCGTGGGGGCTCCTTGGGGGTCGCGCTGGGTCGAGCTAGGGGGTGACGGGCGCGATGCCGGCGAGCGGCATCACGAGTTGAGGGGAAGTGGGACGATCAGGCACGGTAGTTGCCGACGAGACGCACTGCGCCTCCGTCGACGCCCTTCGCGCCCTGTTCGAAGCCTGCGCCGTCGTGCGCGCCGATGTGCACGGTGCCGGTCTGCCAGGTGCGGATGCCGTCTGCTTCGAGCGCGGCGGCGACGCCGGCGGCGACGTCGGGCGAGACGACTGCGAAGAAGCCGATGCCGAGGTTCCAGGTGCCTTCGCTCGATTCGAGCGAGGTGCCGGCGATGTCGCTGAGGACGCGGAACACGGGGTCGGGGCTCCAGGTGGAGCGGTCGACCTCCGCCCAGGAGCCGAGCGGGAGGACGCGGGCGAGGTTGGCTGCGATGCCGCCGCCCGTGACGTGGCTGAGCGAGTGGACGCCGTCGGCGATCGCCGCGTCGCCGAGGACGCGCAGGAGCGGCGAGGTGTACAGGCGCGTGGGCTCGAGGAGCGCTTCACCGACGGTGCCGCCGAGGTCGTCGTTCGTGTCGGTGTAGCCGATGCCGTTGGTGCTCAGGATGTGACGGACGAGCGAGAACCCGTTCGAGTGCAGGCCGGAGGAGGCGAGGGCGAGGATGACGTCGCCGTCCTGCACGCGGTGCGCGCCGAGGATGCGGTCGGCTTCGACGGCTCCGGTGGCGGCGCCGGCGACGTCGTAGTCGTCGGGTCCGAGGAGGCCCGGGTGCTCGGCGGTCTCGCCGCCGATGAGGGCCGTTCCCGTGTCGGAGCAGGCGCGGGCGATGCCGGCGACGATCGACGCGATGCGCTCAGGGTGCACCTTGCCGCACGCGATGTAGTCGGTCATGAAGAGCGGCTTCGCGCCCACCACGACGATGTCGTCGACGACCATGCCGACGAGGTCCTGGCCGATCGTGTCGTGCTTGTCGAGCGCCTGCGCGATCGCGACCTTGGTGCCGACGCCGTCCGTGGACGTGGCGAGCAGCGGCCGGTCGAAGGACTTCAGCGCAGAGGCGTCGAACAGACCGGCGAATCCGCCGAACCCGCCGAAGACCTCCGGGCCGTGCGTCTTGGTGATCGCCGACTTCATCAGTTCGACGGCGAGATCGCCTGCGGCCGTGTCGACGCCCGCTTCCCGGTAGCTGGTGGATGAGGTCATGACGGCCCTAGCGTTCTGCGGTGGGTGAGGGGGATTCTGAAGCAGGAGGCTCCGCATCGTGCTCCGTGGTGGAAGCCTGCGTTGCGGGAGATTCGGGAGCCGCTGCCGCGCCGGTGGGGGCTGCAGGGGCTGGACGCACGTCAACTCTATCCGCTGTCACGAGGATGATCTTCCGTCCGACGATGCGGTCGAGGATGAGCGAGACGAGGATGGCGAGGGTCGTGCCGAGCACGCCGCAGACCAGGAGGAGGAAGCCGAAGACCTGGAGGAGGGAGAAGTCCGGGTTGGGCGGGAACGCGACGGTGAGGATGAGGGCGGCGAAGATGCCGACGACGAGGCCGATGATCGCGAAGCGCCAGTACCTGGGCGAACGGCGGATGCCGACCTGCTCGGTGACCGTGGTCTCCTCGGGGAGTGCGGCCGGTTCCACGGCGGGCGCTGCGGCTGGTGTCGCTGCAGTCTGCTCGTCGGCCGAGTTCGAGTGACCGGTCGCGTCTGTCATACCTCTATTGTCCCCCACGTTCCTGTGCGTGGCGTACGCGGCCCGGTCCCTGAGCCTGTCGCCCTTCGGCCCGGTCCCTGAGCCTGTCGAAGGGCGCACTTCGACAAGCTCAGCGACCGGGTTGGTGAGCTCAGTGACCGGCCGGGCGGACGACCTCAGGCGCGCAGCGACCGACGGACGGCGTCGGCGAGCGCGAGCGCAGCAGCACCCACGACCGGCGGCTCCTCGGTCACCAGCGGCACCGCGTGCGGCACCTCCCGCGCGAGTCCAGCGGTCACCCCGGCGAGCAGGCGTTCGTCGCGGGCGGCGAGCACTCCCCCGCCGAGCACGACCGGCAGCACCGTGCCCTCCAGGCCGAGCCGACGGATGGCCGATGCGGCGAGCGCGACGATCTCCTCCGCCTGCCGATCGACGACTCCCGCGGCCACGGCATCGCCCTCCCTCGCCGCCCGGAACAGGACGGGCGAGAGTTGGATGAGCTCGGAGTGCGGGAGCCGGTCGAAGTGGAGCGCTTCGATGACCTCCTGCACGGTCGCGAGTCCGAGGGCCTCCGGGACGAGTTCGGCGAGCACGGTCGCCGGGCCGCGTCCGTCGACGGCCCGCGCGGCGTGCCAGAGCGCCTGTTCGCCGAGGAACCAGCCGCCGCCCCAGTCGCCCGAGATGCCGCCGAGCGCCGCGAAGCGGGCCGTGCGGCCGTCCGATCGCACGCCGAGCGCGTTGATGCCGGTGCCGCAGACGACCGCGACGGCGTCCGGCGCGTCCGTCCCGGCGCGGAGGAGGGCGAACAGGTCGTTGTCGACGACGCCTCCCTCCGGGAACCAGTCGTAGTCCGCGAGCACGTCGCGGTAGGTGTCCATCTCGACGGGCAGGTCGAGCCCGGAGAGATAGACGCCCGTGTGGACGACCTCGACGCCGGTGGCATCGACACCCATCGCGTCGACAGCCCGACCGATCGCTTCACGCACGAGCGCGTCGATCGTCGCTGCCGATTGCGCGAGCCCTTCGAAGTGCGGCGATGAACCGCCTCCCCGAGCCCGGCCGACGATGGGTCCGTCGTCGCGCATGACGACGATCTCGGTCTTCGAGCCGCCGCCGTCGACGGCCACGACGAGCCGGTTCACGGGCCGGTCGCTCGCACCGCGGACAGCAGCGATGTCGGCGCGGCCGGCCGCAGTCGAAGCCGCCTCGGCCGGGGCCGCCCCAGCGGCCCCGATCACCTGGCCCACGGCAGGTACTCCCGGTTGCCGGCGATGAGCAGGTCGGTGAGCTGCTCGGCGCGGTCCCACTGGCCGACGAGCGGGTGCGCGAGCATCGCCCGCACCACGCGGTCACGGCCGCCGTGGATCGCCGCGTCGAGCGCGAGACGCTCGTACCCGGCGACGTGCGAAATGAGCCCGGCGACGTCATCGGGGAGCGGTGCGACGGGGATCGCGACGGGGCCGTCAGCCGTGATCGCCGCGGAGACCTCGATCACGTGGTCGTCCGGAAGGAACGGCAGCGTGCCGTCGTTCCGCAGGTTGACGGCCTGGATCGCGCCGGATCCGGTGCGGAGCGCGGCCATGAGGTCCACGGCCGATTCCGAATAGAAGGCGCCGCCGCGGCCCGCGAGCTCGACGGGTTTCGTGACGACGGACTCGTCCGCGTACAGCGCGAGGAGCTTCCGCTCGATCTCCTGTACGGCGTGCGCACGGGTCTCGCCGTGCTTCTGCTCCTCGAAGACCACGTCGTGGGCATAGAAGTAGCGCAGGTAGTAGGACGGCACCATGTGCAGGTTCGACAGCAGGGCCTCCGGCAGTTCGACGTGCTCGGCGAGCTCGCCGAGGTGCTCGGCGAGGAGCGCCGGCATGATGTCCTCCGCGGACCCGACGCGCTGCAGCGACCGCTCCCACGTGAGGTGGTTGAGGCCGACGTGACCGAGTACGAGCTCCTCCGGCGCCGTGCCGACGAGCTCGGCGAAGTGCCGCTGGAAGCCGATCGCCACGTTGCAGAGGCCGACCGCGCGGTGCCCCTCCTGGAGGAGTGCGCGCGTCACGATGCCGACGGGGTTCGTGAAGTCGATGATCCACGCATCCGGCTTCGCGTGCTTCCGGACCTGTTCGGCGACCCGGAGGACGACGGGGACCGTGCGCAGCGCCTTCGCGAAGCCGCCGGGGCCCGTCGTCTCCTGGCCGATACAGCACGCCTCGTGCGGGAACGTCTCGTCGCCGTGCCGCGCGTCCTGACCGCCGATCCGGAGCTGGATGAGGACGACGTCGGCGTCCGAGACACCGGCGACCACATCGCTCGTCCGGTGGACCTTCGCCGGGTGGCCGTACTCCTGGAAGATGCGCTGGGAGATCCCGCCGACGAGCGACAGGCGCTCCTCGCTCGGGTCGACGAGCCAGACCTCGTCGATCGGCAACTGCTCGCGCAAGCGCGCGAAGCCGTCGATGAGTTCGGGGGTGTAGGTGGACCCGCCACCGATCACAGTCAATTTCATTCGAGGATCATCCTTTGACGCCGGAGAGGGCGATGCCCTCAACGAACACTTTCTGAGCGAAGAAGAACACGACCACCACGGGGACGGTCACGAGCATCGTGATCGCCATCGTGAGTCCCCAGTCCGTGCCGTGCACGCTGCGGAAGGTCGCGAGGCCGTAGGCCACCGGCCAGGAGGCCGGGTTCTCTGAGGTGTAGAGGAGTGGTCCGTAGTAGTCGTTCCACGAGTGGAAGAACATGAACAGACCGGCTGCTGCGATGCCTGGGCGCGCCATCGGGACGACGACCCGCCACAGCACGCCCCACTCCCCGCACCCGTCCATACGAGCCGCATCGGCGTACTCGCTGGGGATGGTGAGGAAGAACTGGCGCAGCAGGAAGATCGAGAACGCGTCGCCGAGCAGGTTCGGCAGGATGACCGGCCACAGCGTCCCCGTGAGCCCGAGCTGCGACCAGAACACGTAGATCGGAACCGCCGTGACCTGCGGCGGGAGCAGCATCGCCACGATGATCGCGAGGAAGATCAGGTTCGCTCCACGGAACTTGATCTTCGCGAGGACGTAAGCGGCCGGCACGCTCGACACGAGCATGAACACGGTCGCGAGCACGGCGTACATCGCGGAGTTCCCGAACCAGAGGGCGAGCGGAGCGCGGGTGAACGCCTCCACGTAGTTCTCCCAGTGGAACGGATTCGGCCAGAGCGATGCCGTGAGCGTCTGATCGCTCGACATGAGCGAGGTCAGCGCGACGAACACGATCGGGAAGAGGAACAGCAGCCCGAGGACGATGAGCACGGCGTGCTCGGCGATCCACGCGAGGCTGACCCTCGTCGATCGCTTCTTCGGCTGTGGCAGCAGACGGCCTGGGACCATCTGGACTGGCGCCTGTCGTGCAGACGGCGCGGATGCGGTCGTGGCGCTCATTGGGCTCCCTCAGGGGTGAATGCTTTGACGCGGCGCAGCATGAACACGAGGATGATGGCGGCCACGATGAAGAGCACCACGGCGAGCGCACTCGCGTAACCGAGCTGGTAGTTGCTGAATCCACGCACGTACAACCACTGCGTGTAGGTGAGGAGCGACCCGTTCGGATAGCCGAGACCCGCTCCGGACCCCTCCCCGACGGTCGCCTTCCCACTCGCGACGCTCGAGGCGACGGCCGCTTCCGTGAAGTACTGGATCGCAGCGATCACCCCCGTCACGGCGGCGAACACGAGGACCGGCGAGATCGACGGAAGCGTGACGAAACGGAACTTCTGCGGACCGTTGGCGCCGTCGAGCGACGACGCCTCGTAGAGTTCGCGGGGCACATCGAGGAGACCCGCGAGGAAGATGATCATGATGTCGCCCATGACCCAGACGCCGAGGAGCACGAGCGACGGCTTCGCGAGCGCCGGATCGTTGAACCACAGCGGTTTCGCGAGGCCGAGCGCCCCGAGGATCTGGTTGACGGGGCCCGTTCCCGGGTTGAAGAGGAACACGAACGCCACGACGCTCGCGACCGGCGGGACGAGCGCGGGCAGGTAGAAGAGCGTGCGCCAGAAGCCGCTCGCCTTCTTCGCCCGGGCAAGGAGACCCGCCACGGCGAGGGCGAAGACGATCTTCACGGGCACGAGCACGATGACGAACCAGAGCGTGTTGAAGACGGCCTCGACGACGCGGGGGTCCTTCGTGAACAGGTACTCGTAGTTGCGGAGACCGATCCACTCCGGCGGCGACACGAGGTCGAACTTCGTGAACGAGTAGTACACGCTCGCGAGCAGGGGATAGACGAAGAAGACGATGAGTCCGGCGATCGCCGGGGCGAGCATGAACCAGATCGCCCAGCGACGCTGGGGGCGGCGCGGCTTGCGCGGAGCCGTGAGGTCCGGGCTGCCGGTCGATCCGGCCCCGCCCGCCGACGGGCGCACGACAGAAGCGCGCCCGTCGGTGGTGGGAGTGGTGGTGGTCATGGTCGTTACGGACCCGTCGTCAGTGCGATGGCGTCGTCGACCTGCTGGTCGACGTCCTTGAGACCCTTGGCGAGGTCCTGCGAGGGGTCCGCCTGGTAGGCACGCCAGAAGTCCTCGAAGGTCTGCTGGTAACCGGCGCCGACGGGGCTCGGCGGAGTCGTCTGGGACTTCGGGTTCTCGGCGATGTCGAGGAAGGTCCGGAACTGATCGCTCACCTCGAGCTTCGGCGAGTGCAGTGCGTCCTTCGTGGTCGGCACGTTCTTGAGGCCGTTCGACAGCTTCACGACGGCGTCGGTGTCGGTCGTCATGTACTTGAGCAGCGCCCAGGCGAGCTCGGGGTTCTTCGAGCCCTTGGCGATGCCGGCGATGTTGCCCGTGATGTACCCGGCGCCGTACTGGTCCTCGTGACCGTCAGCGGTCGGGAACGGAGCGGTGCCGTAGTTGAGGTCGGGCTTCTGGTCGTGGATGAAGGCCGTGCGGTACTCGCCGTCCATGTTCATCGCGACCTGGCCGGTCTGGAATGCGTTGTCGGCCGAGAACTCCTGGCCGAGACCCGCGGTGAACGCCTGCAGCTTGTCGTAGCCGATCTTCTGCACGTAGGCCGTCTGCCAGGTGATGAGATCGGTCCAGCCTGCGGAGGTCCCGATCGCGCTCGACCCGTCCTTCTTCAGCCACTGCGCGTCGGCCAGCGGACCGAAGTGCGACGCGGCGTTCTCGTAGAAGCCCATGAGCGGGTTGAAGCCGAGGGTCTTGATCGAACCGTCGTCGTTGAAGGTCGTGAGCTTGTCCGCGACCGTCTCGAGTTCGCTGAGCGTCTTCGGAGGCGTCGTGACGCCGACGGATGCGAGGAGGTCCTTGTTGTAGTACAGGCCGTACACGTCGGCGAGCACGGGCATCGCGCACTGCTTGCCGTCGAACTCGGTGTAGCTGCGGACCGTGTCGGAGAACTGGTCGAGGTCGACCTTGTCCCGCTTGATGTACGGGTTCAGGTCCCGGAAGGCTCCGCTCGAACAGAAGTTGCCGACGACATCCGTGGAATAGGAGAGGCCGACGTCGACGGATTTGCCGGCGGCGATCGCCTTCCGCAGCTTCTCGTCGTCCTGGCCCGCGTGGACCTCGACCTTGACCTTCGGGTTCGCCTTCTCGAAGTCGTCGACGACGGACTGGATGACATCGCCCTCGCGGTCGGAGAAGAAGTGCCAGAGCGACACGGTCCCCTCGAGGGTGGACGGCGCCTTGTCTGCGACGGCCTGGGATGCCCCGCCGCCCGACGAACAGCCGGCGAGCAACGTGACGGCGGCCGCGACGAGCGCGGTCGCCGTGAACAACTTGGAACGGTTCTGCACGGTGGATCCTCTCTGATTGCTTCGTGATGTGGTGCTGCTGTGGTGGAAAAACTGCTGGGCCCGCCGGTCGCTGAGCTCATGACCGGACGCTCCGCTCATGCCCGGTCGCTGAGCTCATGCCCGGTCGCTGAGCCTGTCGAAGCGGGCACGACGATCACCGCTCCCGGTCACTGAGCGGTCCCGGTCAGTGAGCTCGTGCTCGGTCACTGAGCCTGGTCCCGGTCACTGAGCCTGTCGACGTGCGACTGACGGTGACCGATCGGCGGTATGGGGTCTGGTCCGGCGTTCTGCGGGTGGATTCGGCTGGCGGCTGGTGCGGCGTCTCCTGCCGCTAGCCGACGGCTATCCGGTCGACCTCGTCGAAGAGTCGCGCGCGCAACTCGCCGATGAGGACGTCCCGCGCTCCATGGAGGACGGGAAGGTGTTCCACGGACGACGCGACGACGGTCGGGTGCCATCTCGTGGAGCGGACGATGTGCTCACCCACGGCGTGCGCGAGCGGCGTTCCGCCCGCGGCGCCCGTCGGGCCGCCGAGGACGACCCGTTCGGGGTCGAGCAGGGCGAGGACGGGGACGATGCCCATGGCGATGCGCGGGGCGAGTTCCGCGATGATCGCGTCGCGGGCATCGCTCGCTCCGTCACCGGATCCGCTGCCGGACAGGAGGTCGAGGGCGGCCGCGTACGCGCCGGAGTCGTCCTTCCGGGGAGCCGGGGATCCGGTCACGCGGCTGGCGATCATCGCGACGGCGTCCGGGCCGATGAGGTCCTGCAGGTCGTCCGCGGTCGGATCGAACGCGCTCGCCTCGCGCGTGACGGGCAGGTAGCCGATCTCGCCCGCCCCGCCCGATGCTCCACGGTGGACGACGCCGGCGATGTCGACCGCGAGGCCGAGGCCGTCGCCCATCCAGAGCAGGGCGAAGCTCGCCGCATCGGTGGGGGCGCCGACGGAACGTTCCGCGATGGCGGCGAGGTTCACGTCGTTGTCGATGAAGACGGAGCGACCGGTGGCGGCTTCGAGGACCTGTCGGATCCCCTCGCTCTGCCACCCCGGCATGCTCTCCGCGAAGGCGAGTTCATCGGTCTCGGCGTCGTAGGAGCCCTGGACGGCGACGCTCACCAGGTGGACGGACGCCGGGTTGACCCCGGCAGCCTCCGTTGCGGCGGCGATCGCTGCGGTGATGTCGGTGACGGCGGAGCGCTCACCGTCGACCGTCGGGATGGTCTCGACGGGGTGCTCGGCACCGGAGGCGTCGACGATCGTCGATCGGATGAGACTCGGGGTCACGTCGACGGCGACGCCCAGTCGGCGGTCGATGCGGACGGAGTAGCTCGCGGCGCTCGGGCCGCGGCTTCCTGAGACGGTGCCGACGGGGTGGATGAGTCCGGCGTTCTCGAGGCGCTGGACCATCTGGGACGCGGTCGGCTTCGAGAGGCCGGACAGTTCGCCGAGACGCAGCCGCGTGAGGGCGCCGTGCTCGAGGAGCAGTTCCAGCGCCGTGCGGTCGTTCGTCGAACGAAGCCACGCCGGGGTGCCGCGCAGGGTGCGATCGCTCATGTTTCCTGATCCCTCCATTGGAATCCAATTCTTGTCTGCGAATATAACAGGAAAGTTTCCTAACAGTAAAGCCTGTGTTTCCGGATCCCGATCGCTGAGCCATCCATCCCCGGTCACTGAGCCATCCCTTCCCGGTCGCTGAGCCTGTCGAAGTGCCTCGTCCCCGGTCACCGAGCCTGTCGAAGTGCCAGTCGTAACTCCTTCGATCCGGCCACCCTCACGACGAACATCCCCGGAATTCCGGGGGCGCGCCGATCCACGATGTCGAAATCGAAGGAGTTGTGGTCGATGAAGGCACGTAGGCTGGCGGAGGAGGATCGATGACGCAGCAGCACACCGGCAAGGTGAACACGATCACGGTGAGCACCGGCACAGCGATCGATGCGGCGGCCTCGGCGGCCGGATTCGCACTCGATGCGGCGGCCTCGGCGGCCGGATTCGCACTCGATCCGGCACAGCGCATCGTCGCGGAACGGCTCGCGGAACTCGGCGACGCCATCGTCGACGCGGGACGGGGCGGCCCACTCCCCCGCAGCCTCTACCTCTGGGGTCCGGCGGGACGCGGCAAGACCTGGCTGCTCGACGCGTGCTTCGACGCCCTCCCGACGACCGCCAAGAAGCGCGTGCACTTCCACTCGTTCTTCCGCGCCCTGCACCTCGCGATCCACACGCATCGCACCGCGGCAGCCGAAGCCGCCAGGGCCGCGAACCGGGATCGATCGTTCGCACCGGCAGCGACGGGTACGCCGGGCGATGCAGGGACCGCGATGGGCGCCACTGCGCTTTCCTCCTCCGCGGGTGCAGCGAGCGCGGCGGTGTCAGCGCGGGCGGCGGCTGCAGCGGTCACGAACGCGGTCGACGCCGCCGTCGACGAGCTCCTCGACGGCGCGTCCGTCATCTACTTCGACGAGCTCCACGTGCACGACCCGGGCGATGCGACGCTCATCACGCGGCTCCTGCGCAGCCTTTTCGAACGCGATGTGACCCTCATCGCGAGCTCCAACTACGCGCCCACCGACCTCCTCCCGGATCCCGTCTACCACCACATCTTCGAGCCGGGCATCGCGCTCGTCGAGGCGAACATGGACATCGTGCGACTGGATGGGGACGTCGATCATCGCGAGGCGGAACCGGCCGGCGCGCGGGAGGGCTTCGCCCGCGGCAGCTGGATCTCGCCGGGTTCCGCCGAGCAGCTCATGATGGCGGGGCTTGTCCGACCGGGGCCAGAGGAAGCCCACGAGCTGCACATCAGCGGACACGTGTTCCGCGCCGCTGCGGTTCGCGATCGCACCGTGTGGTTCACAGCCGCCGACCTCCTCGAGACGCGCACGTCGGTGGGCGACTACCTCGCGTGGGCGCAGGACTTCGACCGGTGGATCCTCGATGCCCTGCCGTCGCCGGCCGAGCTGACCCGCGAGGCCCGGATGCGCTTCGTGCGCCTCGTCGACGCCCTGTGCGATCTCGGCAAGGAGCTGCACGTGATCGCGGCGGTCCCCCGCGACGAGTTCGTTGCTGCACCGGCGTTCGCGAGGGACTTCTTCCGGACGGCCAGCCGCCTCGCCATGCTCCGCGCCGACGTCTGACGCGGTCGTTCCCGGTGCCGTCGTGGGCGCACACACTTCGACAGGCTCAGTGACCGATGGATTGGCTCAGTGACCGGTGGATTGGGCTCAGCGACCGGGCCGGAGCGCAGAGTGACCGGTCTGGCGAGCGCAGCGACCGGGCCGGCCTCCGGTCCCTGAGCCTGTCGAAGGGTGACGTCCAGCGCAGGGAGACTCCACTTCGACAAGCTCAGTGACCGGTAGTTCGGCTCAGCGACCGGTGGTTCAGCTCAGTGACCGGGCCGGAGCGATCAGTGCGCCCGGTAGAACTCCGGCTCCGGGAGGTTCGCGTCGCTCCGCACCCGACGAGACAGACGCTCGATCGAGAGCAACGCCGACACGACGTCGTTCGCGCGCACCTCGAACGGCATGTTGTGGATCGTCTCGCTCTCGACCGTCGCCGCCTCCGCGACGAGACGCAGCTCGTCGAGGTTCCCGGTGGTCAGGCCGATCTCGGTGAGCGTCGTCGGGAGTCCGACACGGGTCGTGAACTCGATGAAGTCGGTGATCTCCGACGTCGGCGCACCCTCGAGGATGAGCTGCGTGAGCGATCCGATGTTCACCTTCTGACCGTGGGCGAGGCCGTGCGTCTGCGGGGCCGCCGTCAAGCCGTTGTGGATCGCGTGCGCTGCGGCGAGGCCACCCGATTCGAAGCCCAGACCGGAGAGCAGCGTGTTCGCCTCGATGACCTTCTCCACCGATGGCGTGACGAGGTTGTCACGCACCGCATCGAGCGCGGGCAGCGCGTTGTCCCACAGGATGTCCCAGCTGAGCTTCGCGAGCGCGGTACCCGTGAGGGTCGGCACACCGCCCGCCATCGTCAACGAGTTGGATCGCGAGGTCGCCCGCGCCTCCAGCCACGTCGCCAGGGCATCCCCGACGCCGGCGGCGAGGAACTCGGCCGGCGCGTTCGCGACGAGCTGCGAGTCGACGAGCACGAGGTCCGGGTTGCGCGGGAAGAAGCGGTACTCCTCGAACGCGCCCTCCTCGGTGTAGACGACGGCGAGTGCCGAGGTGGGCGCGTCGGTCGAAGCGACGGTCGGCACGCTCACCCAGCGGATCCCGGCGAGGAATCCTGCGGCTTTCACCGCATCGATCGTGCTGCCGCCACCGACGGCGACGACGACGTCGGCTCCGGCATCGGTGATCGCACCCACCAGGCTGTCGATCTTCGCCGATGTCGCGAGGCCGTTGAACGTTTCGCGCGTGAACGGGAGGTCGGCGCCTCCGAGGGAGGCCTCGACATCGTGACCGACGAAGCCCCACACCACATCATCGGAGACGATGAGGGGGACGGAGCCGATCGGGCTGAGGAACTCCCCGAGGCGGGTGATCGCCCCCGGACCCTGGACGTAACGGCCAGGGCTGATGACGGTTCGGACGGGACGCTGAGTTGTTGAGGTGGACATGGTTCTCCTCTGGACTTCGGTGTCGGGTTCGCGGGGTTCCGCACTTCGACGCTACGACAGGCGCCTGAGCACGCTCTCCGTTCGGCACCGTTCGAGTGGGGTATGTGCCGTGAGGCGCCCGGGCCGCTTGAAGCACTTCGGCAGGCTCAGCGACCGGGCTCCACCTCCGGTCCCCGAGCCTGTCGAAGGGCGCACGGGTGGGGCACTTCGGCAGGCTCAGCGACCAGGGTCTGAAGCGCGCCGGCGAGCAGGGGTCAGCCGAGGAGACGACGCTCCACGTCGGGGTCGAGGCCGACCGCGGGACGGTCGGCACGCTGCGGCGCCGTACCGCCGATCGCCTGCAACCACGCCCAGGTGTCCGCGACCGTCTCAGCGACGGGACGGATCCGCAGCCCGGAATCGATCGCACGACTGACATCGGCATGGTGCATCGCATCCGCACCCTCACCGGCAGGCAACCAGACCGGCAGCTGCGTCCACGGTACGACGCCGGCGGCGAGCAGCACCTCGGGGTCGATCCATTCGAGGACCGCATCCGAGCCGGTCGCTGCCACACAGGCGTCGAGCAGCTCGCCCATCGTGATGCCCCCGTCCTCGCTCACGACGTTGAAGGGACCGCTCGCACCGATCGACGCGGCATCGAGGATCCACGATGCGAGATCACGGGCGTCGACGTACTGGATCGGACCGGAGGCGGGACCGGGGGCGAGCACCCGGCCGCCCTGGGCGATCCGACCGAGCCACCACGGCAGACGGCCGATGTTCTCGAACGGTCCGAGGATGAGGCCGGCGCGGGCGAGGATCGCCCGGTCGCCGAACGCCGCGACGGCAGCGAGCTCACCGCCCCGCTTGGCACGCGCGTAGTCGTCGAAGTGCTCGTCGTGCGCCGATCCCTCGACGACGGCGGCGTCCTCAGCGGCACCGGCGGGCGCCGGGTATGCGTAGACGGAACGGCTCGACACGTAGACGTATCGTGCGGCGCGGTCGGCGAGGAGCGTCGCGGCGTCGCGTACGGCCGACGGAGCCCACGACCAGGTGTCGACGACCACGTCCCACTCCCCCAGCCGCAGCGCATCCAGCCCGCCGGGCAATGAACGGTCGCCGTGGAGCGTCGTCACGGCTTCCGGACGCTGATCGTCGCGACGGGTGCCGCGATTGAACACCGTGACGTCCCATCCGGCGGCGAGCGCCGCATCGACCACGGCACGGCCCACGAACTCTGTGCCGCCCAACACGAGGATCCTGTTCGTCTGCATGCCCTCCATGGAAGCCCATCAGGCTGTGCGGCGCCAGAGCTTTCGCCGACAGCAGAGGTCGCCCAGGCCGGCCCGGTCACTGAGCCCGTCGAAGTGCCACCGCAAGGCCCCCCCCTTCGACAAGCTCAGGGACCGGAGGCAAGCTCAGGGAGCGGAGGCAAGCTCAGGGACCGGGGAACACGATCAGGGACCGCGCCGGATGCCGACTACTTGCGGCTGTGCTCCAGCGAACCGGCCTGCAGTGCAGCCTCGTCGTTCAGGTCCACCCGGGATGCCTTGTAGTAGCTGTCCCACTTCACGATGTGGAAGATCGGGTTGACGGCGAGCCAGTACAGTCGGCGCTTCCAGCCGTACTGCTTGTCACGAGCGATGCGAGGGGTGTCCCGCAGCGCCCCCCGCCCGATGTACGCGATCTGTCGCCCACGACCGAGCGGCGGAATCGGCTTCCCGATGCGGCGCAGCGCCGTCGTCTCGTCGAAGATGCGCATGCCGTACTCGCGGAGCGTCAGGTCGTTGGAGTGCACGACCCAACCTCGCGGCGCATACGCCTTCCGGAGACCGGCGGCGATGATGTCCTCACCGAACGCCATGTCCTCCGAGTAGGGGAGGTCGCGGTACGGGATGTCGCCGAGCAGCAGCTCGCGCCGCGTCGCGGAGTTGACGTCGGAGTAGAACGCGAGCGCGTCGAGCAGGCCTTGGTTGCCGTCCGCGAAGCCGTCGTTGGAGAAGATCGTCGTCCCGAAATCCGGACCGAAGTTCTGGAAGACACCGGTGATCTCGTACTTGAGCAGCGGGAAGCACGTCACCCGTGGCACCTGCTTGCCCATGACCGCGACCGCATCGATGCCGTCGGGATCGAGCGGCGCCGTGATCTCGTGGAGCCAGCGGCTGTCGCCGGGGATCGCATCGTGCGTCAGGTATACGACGTACCGCCCGTTCGCCATGCGCGCCGCGAGCTGACGCGTCCGGCCGTGACCGAACTCGCTGTTGGGGATCCGGTGCAGCCGCACGTTCGGGTGCGCAGCGACGATGTCGAGGGTACGGTCGGTCGATCCCGAGTCGATGACGAGCGTCTCGACGGTCCCGTCGTAGTCCTGCGCTTCGATCGCGGTGAGGATCTGCTCGAGGTACACCTCCCCGTTGTAGGTGGGGATGACGATCGTCGCGTCCAGCGTCGCCGGCGGGATCGGGTCGTTCGGCTGTCCGTCGTTGCTCGTATTCACCTGACCAGGGTAGCGGCCTACGCCGAGAGGCTCACCGAACGCGGCGCCGGGTCCGGGCGGTACGAGCGCACCGCATCGATCACGCGATGGATCTGCTGGTCGTCGAGCCCCGCCCAGAGCGGAAGTCGGACGAGCCGCCTCGAGAAGTGGACCGCGTTGTCGACGCTGCCCGAAACACGACCGTGACGAAGACCGGCCGCGCTCGAGTGCAGCGGCACGTAGTGGAATGTCGCGACGATGCCGAAGGTTCGCAGGTGGGTGATGAGGCCGAGCTGCGATTCCTGGTCGGGCATGAGCACGAAGAAGAGGTGCGCCGCGTGGTTCACACCGTCGGGCACGGTCATGAGCTGCGCGCCGACGGCATCGGCCCAGTCGGCGAGCTCGACGGCGTAGCGGTCCCAGACGGCGTGGCGCTTCCGCTGGATGAGGTCGAAGTACTGCAGCTGCGCGTCGAGCACGGCCGCCTGCAACTCGCTCATGAGGTAGCTGGATCCGACGTCGACCCAGCTGTACTTGTCCACCTGGCCGCGCAGGAACTTGGAGCGGTCGGTGCCCTTCTCCCGAACGATCTCGGCGCGTTCGAGGAGGCTCAGGTCGTTGATGATGAGCGCGCCGCCTTCCCCGGAGTGCACGTTCTTGGTGTCATGGAAGCTCTGGATGCCCATCACGCCGAAGGTGCCGAGGCGCTTCTCTCCGTGCTGCACGCCGAGCCCGTGCGCATTGTCCTCGACGACCGGGATGCCGTGCTCGGCGCCGATCGCGAGGATGGCGGCGAGGTCGACCGGGACGCCCCCGTAGTGCATGACGGAGATCGCCTTCGTGCGCGATGTGATCGCGGCTTCGACGGCGGCGGGATGGATGTTGCCCGTCATGGGATCGCTGTCGACGAAGACGCAGGTCGCGCCGGTGAGGGCGACCGCGTTCGCGGCGGACGGGAAGGTGTAGGTGGGGAGGATGACCTCGTCGCCGGGGCGCAGGCCGAGGAGGATGCTCACGAGGTCGAGCGCATGGCTGCCGGAGCTCGTGAGGAGGACACCGGTGGTGCCGGTGATCTCACGGAGGCGCCCCGTGGCGGATGCCGTGAACGCGCCGTCCCCGTGGGCGTGGTCGGAGGACAGGACGCGTTCGAGATTGACGAGTTCGCCGGGAGCGCGGTACGGCCGGGAGAACGGGATGAGGTCGTCGAGCGAGCGGCCGGCGGGCTGGCGAGCGGGATCGGGCTGGCGAGGAGAGCGCAACGCAGCCTCCGCGGTGGTCGGTGCTGGCTGCTGCGGCGACATCGTTCACGCTCCCCTTGGCGAAAGTTGCCTCATCCTATGCACTTTCTATGAATTCGACATGAATGGAACGCCACGAACGGCAATCTCTCACGGGAAACACACGGGAAGTGATACGGCGAGCGCCGCCGACCCATCGCGCAGGCCTCGAAATCGGAGGGTTGTGTAGGTTAGGCTTACCTTAACTATGAACGTTTCTCCGCCGGCAGCCACCCCGAATCCGCTGCACCGAACCTCACGCGGCGCGGACCTCTGCGCACCCCTCAGCGCACCCCGACGCAGGGCGCGACGCACCAGCATCGTGGCCGTCGTCGCGGCGCTCGCCATCGCTCTCTCGGCGTGCGCCGGTGGCCCAGCCACCTCGGGTTCGGGCTCGGAAGCGGCCGCGACGGCAGCGTGCGGCGACTCCACACCGCTCGCGGAGCTGACGCCGGTCGCCGACCCCCGCACCTTCGAGGGCCCGACGACCGCGTGCATGAACCAGCCCGGCATCACGCCCGTCGCGAAGCACGTGACCTCGAAACTCCCCGTGAAGGTGACCGACAACCAGGGCACCCAGGTCACCGTGACCGACACCAGTCGGATCCTCGCGCTCGACCTCTACGGCTCGCTCGCCGCGACCGTCTTCGGTCTGGGGCTCGGCGACAACGTCGTCGGACGCGACACCTCCACCGGCTTCCCGGAGGCCGCCGACCTCCCCCTCGTGACGCAGAACGGCCACGAACTCAACGGTGAAGCGATCCTCGCGCTCAACCCGTCGGTCATCATCACCGACAGTTCGATCGGCCCGTGGGACGTCGTCCTGCAGATGCGAGAGTCCGGCATCCCCGTCGTCGTCCTCACCCCGCAACGCAACCTCGACAACATCGACGACCTCGTCCTCCAGGTCGCCGCGGCACTGGGCGTCCCGCACGAGGGCGAGCTCCTCAACGCGCGCATTCAGGCGGACGTGTCGAAGACCATCGGCGACATCGCGGCGCTCGCCCCGAAGGATCCCGCGGATCGACCACGAGTGATGTTCTTCTACGTCCGCGGCAACGCCGGGATCTACTACATCTTCGGCGAGGGATCCGGTGCGGACGCCCTCATCGACAGCCTCGGGGCCGTCGACGTCGCAGCGGAGATCGGCTGGAAGGGCATGCGGCCGATGACGGCGGAAGCGCTCATCGACGCCGCACCCGACGTCCTCATCATGATGACCAAGGGACTCGAATCCGTCGGCGGGGTGGACGGCCTGCTCGAACGCATCCCCGCCATCGCCGAGACGCCGGCCGGACAACATCGGCGCGTCATCGACATGAACGACACCGAGGTCATGAGCTTCGGGCCGCGAACGGCCGCGGTCCTCGACGCCCTCGCCCGCGCACTGTACGCGCCGGAGGCCGACGGGAAATGACGCGAGTGAGCGATGATCGGGCGTCCGGCGCCTCGGTCCCCGAGCCGGTCGTTCCGGCCCCTGAGCCTGTTCCGGTCCCTGAGCCCGTTCCGGTCCCTGAGCCTGTTCCGGTCCCTGAGCCTGTCGAAGGGCGTGGATCCCTTCGACACGCTCAGGGGTCGGGCGCTCAAGCACTCCCGCGCACGAACCCACTCCGCGCAGGCACCCTCACCGTCGTCCTCGCGATCACGCTCGTCGTCCTCGCCCTCGTCTCGGCCGGTATCGGCCAGCTGCACGTCCCGCCGCTCGAAGTCTTCGGCTCGATCATGCACAAGCTCGGCCTCGACGCCCTGCCGATGCCGACGCACCCGAACGGCGAGAGCGCCCTGTGGAACATCCGATTCCCCCGCGTCGTCATGGCACTCGTCATCGGTGCAGCCCTGGCCGCTGCGGGCCTCCTCATGCAAGCCGTGTTCGGCAACCCGCTCGCCGAGCCCGGCGTCGTCGGCGTCTCCGGTGGGGCGGCGCTCGGCGCAGCGGCCACGATCGTCTTCGGCTGGGCCTTCCTCGGCGAGTGGACCGTCGCGGTGACCGCGTTCGTCGGCGGCCTCCTCGCGACCTTCCTCGTCTACGCGATGAGTCGCGCGAACGGCCGCACCGAGGTCATCACCCTCGTCCTCACCGGCATCGCGATCAACGCGTTCTCCGGTGCGGGCCTCGCCTTCATGACCTTCCTCGGCGACACCTCGGCGCGCGAGCAGATCGTGTTCTGGCAACTCGGCAGCCTCAACGGGTCGCGCTGGCAGCAGGTCGGCATCGTCGTCCCCCTCGTCATCGTCGGTCTCGTCGTCGCGTTCCTCGTCACGAAACTGCTCGACCTCCTCTCCCTCGGCGAGAAGAGCGCGAGGCACCTCGGAGTCAACGTGGAGGGCCTGCGCATCCTCGTGATCGTGATCGTCGCGCTCCTCGTGGGGGCGAGCGTCGCGTTCGCGGGCATCATCGCGTTCGTCGGCCTCGTCATCCCGCACCTCATGCGGATGATCATCGGGCCGGCGCACCTGCCCCTCCTCATCGTGAGCACCCTCGGCGGCTCCGTCCTCCTCATGGGCGCCGACCTCGTCGCCCGCACGGCAGTCCCGCTCGCCGACCTCCCCATCGGCATGCTCACCTCACTCGTCGGCGGTCCCTTCTTCTTCTGGCTGCTCCGGCGCACCAGGCGCAGCTCGGGAGGCTGGGGATGAGCGCGCAGAGCAACAACAGCGGCAGCAGCAGCGCGACGAGCGTGGCGAGCACGACGAGGGACCGTCATGCCGGCCGCCCACCGGCAGCACCGCATCGGAGCACCCGCTTCGACGTCCCGACCGCCCTCGAACCCGGCACGACGGCCATCGACGTCCGCGGCGTGAGCGTTCGCATCGACGGCAAACAGATCCTCGACGACGTCACCCTCGACGTCCGATCCGGCGAGGTGCACGCGCTCATCGGTCCGAACGGCGCGGGCAAGTCGACGCTCCTCGCCGCGATCACGAGCGATCAGGCGATCAGCGGCGGCAGCATCGACATCGCCGGTCGGCCCCTCGCCGACTGGCCGCTCCGTGAACTCGCGAGGCGTCGCGCCGTGCTCCTCCAACACAACGAGGTCTTCTTCCCCTTCACCGTGCAGCAGGTCGTCGAGATGGGGCGTGCGCCGTGGCGGCGGACGATTCGGGAAGCCGATGACGACGCGGCCGTGGCGGAGGCGATCACCGTCACCGACATCGGCCGGTTCACCGAACGACAGGTGCCGTCCCTCTCCGGCGGCGAGCGCGCCAGGACCGCGCTCGCCCGGGTGCTCGCGCAACGCACGGGCATCCTGCTCCTCGACGAACCGACCGCCGCGCTCGACCTCCGACATCAGGAGGACGTCCTCCGGCTCGCGCGTGAAGCGGCTGCTGAGGGCGACGCCGTCATCGTCGTCCTGCACGATCTCAACCTGGCCGCCGCGTACGCCGACCGGATCTCGCTCCTGCAGACGGGCCGCCTCGTGATGACCGGTCCGCCAGCCGCGGTGCTCACGCCCAAGCGCATCACCGAGGTCTACCGCTATCCCGTGGAGGTGATGTCCCACCCTACGACCGGTGCGACGATCATCCTGCCCGTCCGCTGATCCCGGGCCTCTCCTCTCCTCTCCTCTCCTCTCCTCTCCTCCTGCCGCCGCCTCTGCCCTGGCTGCCCCGGCACAATTCCGGAAGTCCTGTTCACAACTCAGGAGCGCTGCGGCGTGTCGGCTGCGACACGCCGCCCGGGGCCGCCGACACTCCGGGATGCTCCTGAGTTGTGAACAGCCACGGCCCGAGTGGCAGGCCACGGACAGGCACAGCACGAACGGCCGGACCGCTCAGAGCAGCTCGATGATCCGCTCCACGAGGATGGCGGCGCCGATGAGCGTCATGACGATGCCCGACGCCTTCGTCACGACGACCGCCGCCTTCGGCCGTGACCGCAACAGACGTCGCGCGAGGTGCGCGACGCTCGAGTAGATGACCGCGCAGTTGAGCAGGTGGAGCGCGCCGAGGACGAGCATCTGCGTCGTCGACGGCCAGCCGGTAGCCGAGGTGAACTGCGGCAGGAGGGCGAGGAGCAGGAGGAGGCCTTTCGGGTTGATCGCGCTCACCCCGGCGCCCCGGAAGAACTGTCCGACCGCGCCGCCGCGGATCGGTTCGTCGCTCGCCTGGATCGGCGGAACCGGGCGGAACAGAGTCGAGAGCCCGAGCCAGATCAGGTACGCCCCGCCGGCGAGCGTCAGGACCGTCAAGAGCATCGGGTACGTCGTGACGAGCGCGCCCACCCCCACGGCCACGATCGTGATGACGACCGCGTAGCCCGTCAGCATCCCGAGGATCGACGGGAGGATCGTTCTGGCGCGCAGACCGGCGGCGATGGCGTACGCCCAGTCCGCGCCCGGGGTCAGTGCCAGCAACACGGCGACCACCCAGAACTGTCCGATGAGCGATGCGTCCACGATCGTTCCTCCTCCCGGAAGAAGCTACGCAGAAAACGGTGGAATGTGCTTCGATGTACGCTTCGGTTTCGCCTGATGTGCGCAAGAATTATTGACATGGACGCACTTGACCGAGAGATCCTTGCATCCCTGCAAGAGGATGGCCGGATCAGCGTGACCGAACTGGCCTCGCGCGTTGGCCTCAGTCTGTCGGCGTGCCATCGCCGTGTTCGCGAACTGGAGCAGTCGGGAGTCATCGAGCACTACCGCGCTGTCGTCTCGCCAGAGGCCGTCGGGCTCACGTTCGAGGCGATCGTGTTCGTCACGATCGGACGCACGGACCCCGAGACGGTCGCGGCGTTCGAAGCCGCGGCCACCGCATTGCCCAACATCGTGCAGGCCGAACGACTCTTCGGCGAGACCGATTACGTGCTCCGTGTGCTCACGCGCGATCTCGCCGCCTACCAGGAGCTCTACGACGGCGCCCTCGGCGGCCTCCCGGGAGTCCAACGCCTCACATCCACGCTCGTGATGAAGCGCCTCGCGACCACCCACGGCGTCCCCCTCCCCTGAGCACACCGCCAGGTCCCCACCCGCCGAGGTGAGGCTTCCGGTTGCTCAGGAGCGCCACGGACGACCGGAAGCCTCACCTCGGCGGATCAGAGGCCAGGACGGGGGATGCGGGCGGACGACAGGAGGCCGCCCCGGACGGGACGGCCTCCTGTGTTGCGTGGCCCGTGGCCGCCGCGGTGCGCGCAGCGACCACTGACCACGGGTCTCATCAACCGATGAGCACTCCCTGCTCGCGGCGACGGCGAGCGGAGACCGCCAACCAGGCACCGGCGATGAGGAACAGTGCAGCCCCCAGGATCGGGAGGACGGGGTCCGCACCGGTCGAGGCGAGCTTCGCCGTGCTCGTCGTGGTCCCGTCGGGGTTGACGGTGACCGTCACCGTGAACGTGGCGACACCGATGAGCGCACCGGACGCGTCCACGATCGCGATGCGGTGGTCGCCGGCAGGCAGGCCCTCCGGCAGCGTGAGCGTGACCGTGCCGGATGCATCGACGAGGTTCCAGCCGAGCCACTGCGGCGTCGAGTAGACCGTCGCACCGACGAACTGTCCGGCATGCTTGGCACCGACGTTCACGACCACGGTCGATCCCGTGATGCCGTCGATCGTGACGGTCGTGTTCGGCGTTGCCGCGTTCAGCTGCTCATCCGTCAGCGGCTTGGGAGCCGATGCCGGAGCGGTCAGCGTGATCGCCGCAGCGGAACTCGTGACCGAGCTGCCGCCCGTGCCACCCACCGTGGTGGGGATGGGGTTGCTGACGACCGCGCGGTAGGACTCGCCGCCCCGGACATCGGCCGATGCGACGGTGAGCGTCGTACCGGTCGCGCCCTGCACATCGGTCCACGAGGTGCTGCCGAGCGCCTGCTTCTGCCACTGAACGGCAGGTGCCGGCGATCCGGAGACCTCCACCGTGAACGTCGCGTCAGCGCCGCTCGCGACCGTTACCGCTGTCGGCTGACCCGCGATGGCTGCCTGCTCGCCGACCGTGAGGGTCGCAGCGTTCGATCGGATCGTCTCACCGACGCCGTTGGTGACGACCGCACGGTACTGGTTGCCGTTGTCAGCCGCCGTGTAGGCGACGTCGAGCACAGCGCCGGAGGCCCCGTCGATCGAGGTCCACTCGCCACCGGCGATCTGGCGCTCCCACGTGACCGTGGGGACCGGGCTGCCGGCGACACCGACCGTGAACCGTGCGACCGGGGAACCGGCCACCGGCGCGACGGGCGCCGTGATCGACCCGGGCTGGGTCGTGATCGTCGCCGGGACGGTGACGGTCAGGACGGCCTGCTCCGAGGCGAGCAGGCTCGAGATGCCGGCGAGCGATGCGTCGGTGATCTCCGTCGGGATGGTTCCCGTGACGACGGCGCGGTACGCCGTACCAGAGACCGCGAGCACTGCAGGAACCTGGAGCGTCGTTCCCGTGGCGCCTGCGACATCGGTCCAGGTGGACGCGCCAGCCGCGAGCGACTGCCAGCGAACGGTCGTGCCGGTCCCGGCGAAGGCGACCGTGAAGTCGACCTTGGTTCCGTCGACGGCGGTGACCGATGCCGGCTGCGCCGTGATGACGGCGGGCGTTCCGACCGTGAGGGTCGCGACGTGGCTCGTCGCGCTCTCGTCGGCCGTGTTGGTGACGACCGCCCGGAACTGCGAGCCGCTGTCCGTTTCGGTGTAGGCGAAGGCGTAGACGGACTCCGTCGCGCCGACGACGTCGGTCCACGTCGAACCGATGAGACGCTGCCACTGGATCGACTTCAGGGCGGGCTGCGCGGTCGCTTCGATGCCGAAGGAGACCGTCGCGGGGCCCGTCACGGGGGTCACGGGAGCGACCCAGCTGGCGGGCTGCTTCGTGATGGCGATGGCCGTGGTCTGCACGGTGAGGCCGGCTGCCGCACTCGTGACGCTGAACACGGAACCGTTGATCTCGGTGGGGATCGAACCGGTGACGACCGCGCGGAACGCTGCGCCGTCATCGGTCTTCGCCGCCGTGACGTTCAGCGTGGTCTTCGTCTCGCCTGCGAGGTCCTTCCAGGTGGAGGAACCGGCGTCGAGGCGCTGCCACTGCACGGCTGCGTCATCTCCCGCGACACCCACCGAGTACGTTGCCGTCTGCTTGGGGAGGACGCTGGCCGCGATCGGCTGCGAGGTGATCGCCGGGGCAGTGCCGACGGTCAGCTTCGCGGCATCCGAGGTGACGGACGAGCCGAGGCCGTTCGTCACGACCGCGCGGTAGGAGGTGCCGTTGTCGGAGGCCGTGTACGCGACGTTGAGCGTCGCAGCTTCGGCGCCGTCGATCGTCGTCCACTCAGCCGTGCCGAAGCGCTTCTGCCAGCTGATCTGCGGCGACGGAGTGCCCGTCGCTGCGACCGTGAAGCTCGCGGTGGCGTCACCGGTCGCCGGCGTGACCGGTGCGGTCACGTTGGTCGGCTGCGCGGTGATGGTCGGTGCGCCCTGACCGATGATCGGGAGGACGATGCCTGCGTCGTAGCTGCGGTCTGTCGTGTTCTTGTTGAAGACGACAGCCGAGTAGGCGACGTTCGGGTCCAGCAGGCCCGGCTCGATCGTCGGCACGAAGGTGAAGTATCCCTTCGTGAAGTTCCACTGCGACTGGATGTCGTTCTTCCAGACCGCGTCGGGAGCCGTGTAGGTGGCGCCGCGTGCGTTCCAGCTCGCCGTGGGGACGACCGCGACCGTGACGTCTGCCGTCGGGTCGGGGAAGCCGCCACCGCGGATGTACACGTTCGTCTCCACCGCGGGATCGATGGCACCCGACCCCGGGAGACTCTCCGGTGCAACCGCGAGGGTCGGTGAGCTCGGTTTCGGCAACACGTGGAGTGATGCCGGCTTGCTCTCGACCGTGTCGTACCCGTTGGTGACGAGCAGGCGGTAGAGCGAACCGTCGTACGACTCTGGGATGTTCGGGATCTGGTAGTTCGAGTAGTCCTGGGCCGGCGCGAGGTCCGTCCAGGTCTTCCCACCGTCGGAGCTGAGCTGCGGCGTGTACGACGGGTCCGGGAACCCGCTGAAGTACGCGCTCAGGTACAGGTCGGAGCCGGCGAAGACCGTCTCGTCGCCGACGGGGTACTCCTCGACGAGCAGCGTCTGGGCATTGACCCGGAATCGCGCGGAGTCGGAGTCGACGGACAGGCCGTCGTTCGTGATGCGCACCTTCACGTAGGTGGCGTCGGTCGTCGCCGGTGCGTTCGTGACCGAGTAGGTCGCCGAGGTCGCACCCGGGATGTTCGTCCAGGTGTACCCGTCAGGCGTCTGCATCCACTGGTAGTGCAGATCCTGCTTGCTCGTGGCCTCGACGGAGAACGACGTGTCCTTGCCGGTCACGAGGCTGACGCCCTTCGGCTGCTTCGTGACGGTGATCGGTTCGAGCGTCGTGTACGGCGGGACGCCGCCGTCGAGGCTGAGTCCAACGCCCATGGGCGGCTTCTGCGGGTCGGCGCTCAGGCCGCTCGTGTGCCAGTAGCTGGACAGGCCGCTGCGGTACTGGAAGTCGACCATGTCGGTCGGCCAGGAGCCCCAGTTCGGGTTCGCCGCCTTGGCTTCGTCGGGGATGGCCGATGCCGCTTCGCGTCCCGAGTTCGGGTCGTTCGCGTCGATGAGGCGGTGGTAGTCGACGCCGGCGTAGACCGGCGTGGATGTGATCGTGTCGCCCGAGATCGAGACGTTCTTGAGGTTGAGGATCGTCATGTCCTTCTCCGGCGGGAGCGGGACCTTGACGTTCGGGTCCGCCATCGATGCCGCGAAGCCGGACAGTTCCGCCTTCATCACGCCGTTGCCGGCTGCGTCGATGGTGAGCTTCGGGTCCGTGACCGACCACGGCACCAGGCCGCCGTAGGAGTAGACCGTGAAGGAGCCCTTCCACTGGATGACCGTTTCGCCGGTCTCCGGGTTGGTCGTGCCGGTGCCGTTCGTGAAGAGGACGCGCTGACGAGCGTCACCGTTCTCGATCGGGGTGCACCGGTTCTCCTTGGTGACCTCGATGGCTGCGCCGTTCGCTGCGCGCTTGATGAGGACGACGTCGCCGTCCTTCGTCTTGTAGCTCGCGTCGGTGCCGTCGGCGATGCCTGCGACGAAGTAGCTGCACGCCCCGTTGGCGGATGCGCCCTGCGAGACGGCGTTGATGCCCCACTCGAAGGTCGCATGCTCGACGGGGTTCAGGACGACGGGCTTCGGGACGACGGTCAGTGTGACCGTGTCGCTCGTGACGGTGCCTGCGACGACGACGCGGAACTTCGCGTCGGTGTCGGCTGCTGCCGTCGTCACGCTGAGCGTGCGGTCGGTCGCGCCCTGGACGTCCGCCCAGTCGGTGCCGTCGCTGCTGCGCTGCCACTGGTAGCTGATCGGGTTGCCGGAGGCGTTGACGGTGAACGTCGCGGCCTTGCCCTCATCGGCCGTGACGTCCTTCGGCTGCGTGCTGATCTCTGCGGGGGTCTGCTGGATCGACACGGTGAAGGGCAGCGTCGGCTTCTTGAGGTTCAGGCCGGTGCAGCTCGTCGTGTAGTAGTGCGTGCGGACGGATGACGGGACGAAGTTGATCCAGTCGGTCGGCCAGGCGCCGCCGATGCCGTCGCAGAGAGTGTTCTTGACGACGCCGTCGACGGAGTAGGTGCGGCCGGCGTAGTCGGGGACGACGGAGATGACGCCGTCCTTCACCGTGACCTTGGAGAGGGTGACGGTCGTGATGCGGGTGGGGCCCACTGCGGGCGTCGGGTTGCCGGACATGTCGACCGCTGCCGGGATGTAGGCCTCGAAGCTCAGTGAGCCGGTGCCGTCGGGGTTGATCGTGAGGATCGGCTTGCGGAGGGTCTCGTCGGGTGCGCCGAACTGGCCGCTGTAGGCGTTGATGACCCAGTCGCCGGTGTCGGCCCACGTGATCGTGCCGGCGCCGGTCGCCTCGTCGAGGGTTCCCGTTCCGCCGTCGAAGCGGACGAGGGTGAAGTCGGTGTCCTTGTCGACGTCATTGCCGGTGACGGTCTTGCCGTTCGTGGTGGTGAGGCTGACGTTCTTCCCGTTTGCCTTCTGCGACCAGGGGCCGAAGACGCCGTACTGCGCGTAGGCGGTGTAAGCCCATTCGAGCTGGGCGCCGGTGACCTCGATGGTCGGCTTGGCGGCGACCGTGAGGGCCGCGGGGTCGGAGGTGACGGGCTTCGCCGCGGCGTTGTCGACGATCACTCGGAACGATGCGCCGTTGTCGGCCGCCGTTGCTGTGAACGCGTACGTGGCGGCGTTCGCGCCGTCGATGTTCGCCCAGTCGGTGCCGTTGCCGCTCCGCTGCCACTGGTAGCTGAGCGGTGCGTCACCGGCCGCGGTGACGGCGAACGACGCCGTGGCGCCGTCCGCGACGGATGCGGCCGCGGGCTGGGTCGTGATCGACGCCGGCACCTTCTCCGGTTCCGTGGGCGCCGCCGAGTAGCTCACGCTGAGCGGGAGCATCGGCTTCGCCTTGTCGGTCGATCCTCCGCTCGAGTACCAGTACGGGGCCTGGCCGGTGAGCGCCTGGAAGTTGACGAACGACTGCGGGAACGAGCCGGAGGTCGCGTTGCCGAGCACCTGGTCGGGCTGGTCGGCTGGCGGGGTGATCTGCACGCCGAGGTAGTCGGGCGTGACCGTGATCCCGGTGTCGGTCAGTTCGACGCCGGAGAGGCTCGCGATGACCGTGTCCGGCTGTTCGGGGAGGACGACGAACTTGGTCGTGTCGGTCATGTCGGTGCCCCAGCCGCCGAGGGTCGCGGTGACCGTCCCGGTGCCGTCGGGTTCGACGGTGAGCTTGGGGTCGACGACGTAGAACTGGGTGAGGCCGGTGTAGTAGGCGACCGTGAAGGTGCCGTTCCACTGGATCTCGGCGGTGCCGGCGGACGTGTCGACCGTGCCGGTGCCGCCGTCGATGACGACCTGGTGTCCGCTGTAGCGGTTGTTCGTGGGGGGTGAGGTGCTCGCGCCGTTGGCGTCGGTCCGGAGCCCCGCCCAGGTCGCGGGCGCGGTGCCGCCGGTGGCGGTCTGCTTCTCGATGTGCACGTTGCCGGCGCCGTTGTTCGCGGCGTTCCATTCGGCCTCGGTGATGAGGTCGGCGGCGTCGACCTTGTTGATGTTGCCTGCGCTCAGGAGGTTGAATCCGCCGTTGAACGCGGAGTTGTTGGTCTCGTTGTTGACGCCCCAACGGAACACGGCGTCCGTCACGGAGTGGCTGCCCGCAGGGGCTGCAGCGGGTGCCGCGCTGGCCGGGGCGGCGGCCGTGAGCCCGAGGGCGACGACGGCGATCGAGGTCAGGAGGGTCGTCGCGGCCCGGAAGGGGCGACGCCTGGGCGCCGCGCTCGGCGGGCCGCTCGGTGGACTGCTGTGTGCGCCTGGGGCGCTGCGTGGGACGGGCAAGGCGAACTCCGTTTACTGTGACGAAGGGGAAGCCGGGAACCGCTCGGGGAGCGGCGTCGCGAGTGCGACGATCCAAGCGAAGTTAGCCTAGCCTTAACTAAGTAAGGTAATCCATACCTAATTAAGGCTAGGCTAAGAACCGGCTGACGGAACTGCCGCTCCCACCGCGCGAGGCCGCTCTCGCCAGCCCTCCCACAGCAGCTCCCCCACCGCAGGAGAGAATCGGCATGACCGCGAGCACCACCAGCCATCCAGCCGTTGCAGGCGCCCCGCTCGTCGGCGCGCGAACGCACGCACGTTCCGACCTCCGACCGGATGCCGGAGCGGGTGGCCGCCTCGGCTCACGTCTTCGGCGGTTCGGCAGACGTCCCGTGTTCGCGGCGGCGCTCGTCGCCGGCATCGCCCTGGCTGCAGCCGGCGTGCCGCTCTCCGTCCCCGCCCCGGCCCACGCCGCCGGCAGTGTCACGACCCACGTCGTGGACCGCCCCGACCTGCAGAACGTCGCAGACCCCAACTACCTCACCCAGGTGCAGGTCACGGGATCCGGGTTCCAGTCCATCGTCAACGGGCACGGCGGCATCTACGTCCTCTTCGGCTGGGCGGAGCCCGGCGAATCCTGGAAGCCGAGCAACGGCGGCACCACGGGCGGCGAGTACCGCTACGTCCCCGATGACGAGACCAATCCGACCGGATACGCCCTCTTCGTGACCTTCCCCGGCGGCGACACGAGCTACGCGGCCAACGGCGGCGAGGTCGATGCCGCGGGCAACTGGTCCGGCGTCATCAGCATCCCGGGATCCACCTTCCAGGCCTTCGACCGCAGCGGCAACGCGACCACGGTCGACTGCCGGCAGGTCCAGTGCGGCATCATCACGATCGGCGCGCACGGTGTGAAGAACGCGAACAACGAGAGCTTCACGCCCATCACCTTCACGGATCTCTACAGCGGGGATACGAACGCCCAGGTGGCCGCGCCGCCCGCGCCGGCGGCTGCTCCCGTGAGCACACCGGAGCCGACGATCGTCTCGAGCACGATCGTCGCCAAGCCGAACGAGCTGGCCGCGGCGTCGGCGACCGACGACCTCGTGCCGCTCCTGACCGGAGCCATCATCGGCGTCGGGGCCCTCGCGATCGGGGCCGTGGCCTTCCTCGTGTGGGCGGTCGTGTCCGGCAGGAAGCGTGCGGCAAAGGCTGAACTCGTGGCCGCGGGGGCGGGAGCCGCAACAGGGTCCGGAGCGGGTGCGGGCAGCGGGACGACGACCGCCGGAAGCCCTCCCGACGAATCGCCCTCCATCGATCAGCCGTCCGGCGACGCGTCCCGATGATGCGGGCGATGCGACGCCGCACGACGACCGCGCTCGGCGCCGCCCTCAGCCTGGCGGTCATCGCCTCCGGAGCCGGCGCGGGAGCCGGAGCCGCATTCGCCACGATCGACGGCGCGGATCCGTCCGCGCTCACGGTGACGACGAATCCGTCGATCGCGGCGCCCGTCCTCGAGTCGGCGGCGCCCGAAGCGCTCACGCTCAGCTGGCCGTCCCCTGCACCGGATGCACTCGCCGCTCTGCAGGGCGGCGTCGCCACGGACACGCACCTCCTGTTGTACCCGGCCGAGGCGATCCTCCCGGGAGATCCCGACGCCGCGGCGGACGCGATCGCTCCGTCTCCCCTCGCCGAGCTCGACCCGACGCCCGGAGTGCCCGCGGCGTCTCCCGGTGCACCGGACGCGCCCGACACGAGTCCGTTCACGATCGTGGACGCGACCCTCGAGCGGCCACTCGCCTCCGGAGAGACGGCCGTCAGCATCGGCGGCCTGCAGGCGTCGACCTCCTATCGAATCGTCACGCGGTTCCTCGGGACGAGCGCTTCGCCCGATGCCGCAGTCGGCACCCCCGCAGTCGGCACCCCGGCAGTCGGCACCTCCGCTCTCGACTCCGTCGCGACTGCGGCGACGAGCACCCTCGCCGAACCCGAACGACCCGCGGAGCCAGAGCCCTCCAGCGAGTCGAGCACGCCGACCCCGAACCCCGCACAGGCGTCGCCGACCCCGTCGCCCTCCGCCGACCCGACGCCGTCGAACGACTTCGCCTCGCAGCGGTCCGCGATCGCAGCGGCTGCGGCGCCCGGCGTCCCCGACGCACCGAACGCGACTCCCCTCAGCGACAGCGCCATCACCGTGTCGTGGCCCGCCGTCTCCTCCGGCGCCCCCGTCCGTTTCTACGTCATCGACGTGTACCGGGGCGGAGACCGCGTCAAGACGATCCCGAACCTCGATCCGCTCCTCGTCGGCACGACCTACGACGTCACGGGGCTCGCCGCGCACACGGCCTACACCTTCACGATCACGGCACAGGGCACCGATGCGTCGAGTGCGCCATCCGCCCCGTCGGAAGCCGTCTCCACCCTGCGCGGCGCCCCCGGTGCACCGTCGAAGCCCATCGTCGCCGCGTCGGCGACGGACCCGCTCGGCATCGATGCGTCCTGGACCGCCCCCGCATCGGACGGCGGCTACGCCCTCACGGGCTACCGGCTCGAGCTCTTCGCGGGCACGACCATCAACCTCAGCAACCTCGTCGCCACGACCGAGGTCGGGGCCGACACGACGACGCACGCCTTCGGCCGCGTGGGGCTCGTCGGCAGTTCGCTCTCCGTACGGGTGACGGCACTCAACGGCGCAGGGGAGACCTCCTCGCCGCTCAGCGCCTCCGTACGCGTCGAAGCGACCGCCGTGCCGTCGACCCGCGTCGCCCAGCCCAAGTTGACGGAACTCGGCCCCGGCCGCCTCGGCGCCGAATGGACCACAGCGACCGGAGCGACCGCATCGACCGGCTACCTGGCGACGATCGCGACCACTGAGGGCCTCAGCTCGTCGGCGATCGTCGGCGTCGTCGACCTCGGCACTGGCTTCGGCCAGAGCGGGACGCTGACGGCGACGCTGCCCGACCAGCCCGGCGGCCGCGCCTACACGGTGCAGATCACGGCGTACGAACGGATCGATGCGCAGGCGAAGCGCTACCGGGTCACCTCGCTCAAGAGCGCGGCCGTGCAGGCGTCCGGCGCATCGGCTCCGCAACGTGCAGACCGGCCGACGACCCTCACGAGCGATGGCGCGGACCGCCTCACGGTCGCGGGCGCCGGCATCGCGAACGGCCGCGCCAACGGCTCACCCGTCACGGCGTTCGAACTCACCCTCTACCGGGCCGGGAGCTCGACCGCCGTCGGCAAGACGCAGGTGCCCGCGGTCACGAACCCGGACGATCCCGATCGTATGCTGCAGACGGCATACACCTTCACCGGCCTCGACCGCTCGACGACGTACACGGTCACGGCGGCCGCCGTGAACGCTGCCGGCACAGGTCCAGCGTCGACGTCGAGCGCCGCGGTCACCACGCTCGCGAAAGCGGTCCCCGGCTCAGTCCCGCCCGCCATCACCACGCTCGCAGCACTGCGAACCGCGATGGCGGACGGCTCCGTCCGCATGGTCACGGCGGAGGAGGCCGGCATCGGGAGGACCGTCGAACCGACGTCGATGCTCTCCGCGACGTTCCCCTGGAAGGGATCGGCGACGAGCGGCGAGGTCTGGCTCTACGAACCCCTCACCTACCTCGGACAGTTCTCGGTGAAGGACGGCGTCCTCACGACCACCGTCCGCATCGGCGAGGTCGACGACGGCGACTACGCCCTCTCCTTCGTGCCGGACGGGCAGGCCGCGAAAGGCTCGAGGGCCGATACCGCGAATCGCGCTTCGGCCGATCGCATCGCCGCCGTCCCCTTCACGGTCGCCGCGAACCGGTCCGGCCCGACGACGATCGACAACGCCGTGCTCCGCTGGGGATTCAGCCACGAGGCCGGCAACGGTGCGTTCTTCGGAGGCTGCAACTTCCTCACGGCCGGTCGCATCCCCGACATCGGGCACGGCGAGGTCCTGACCCCCGACCGCTACTCGGCGCAGTCCGGGCCCGTCAGCATCGAGAAGCCCGGTGCGTCCGGCGCCTACGAGCTCGCACGCTACGAGACCCGCTGCACGGACCGCAACGGCAAGCCCGTCGACTCCAACGTCAACAGCCCCTTCACGGATGCACAGCTCGTCATCGTCGGCGGCGCCGGAACGGTCGACCCCTCCACGAACAGCGGGACGATCCAGTGGAAGGGCGACTTCTCCGTCGCCTTCTACGGCGGCCTGACGTTCTGGTACGGCTCGGACCCGAAGCTCACCGTCGAGAACGGCGTCGGCACCCTCACCGCGACGGCGAGCGGCTACGGCACGGACATGGACGATCTCAGCAAATGGGTCCCGATCCCTCCGCGCGAGATCGTGCTCGGCACCCTCCACGGCGTGACGATGCGCTCCGACGGCTTCACCGTCTCCCCCGACTACGTCGGCGTGAAGATCGCGCAGGGCGAGCAGGTCGGGCGGGACGGGACGAACGGCTCGTACTGGGGGTCCTTCCCGCAGAGCTTCGTCGACTTCCAGCAGCTCACCGGCCAGTTCTCCTACTGGTTCACGAGCGGGGGACGCCAGGATCCGGGCAAGGTCGCGGCTCCGTTGACGGTCGGTTTCGATGCCGCGACGTTCGTGGCAGTGCCTCCCGCGCAGAGCGGTGATGGGAGCATGCCGTCGCTCGTCCCGAACGCAAAGCAACCGCCCCGCTCCCTGAAGGCCCCTGCGCCGCTGCCCCCTCCGGCTGCGGCCGCGGCAGGTGTGGGCGGCACGATCTACGAGACCGTCACGGTCGTGCAGGAGGGGCAGGTGGTCCCGGCATCGCAAGTCGTGCCGCTGTTCCTCGCGCTCCTCGTGCTCCTCGGCGGTGTCACGGTCGTGGCCGCCGCCGGAGGTGGCCTCATCGCGTCCGGCCTGATCCCCATGGGCCGTCGCTGAGCCGCACCCCGGACCCTGAGCCGCACCCCGGACCCTGAGCCGCACCCCGGACCCTGAGCCGCACCCCGGACCCTGAGCCGTACCCCGGACCCTGAGCCTGTCGAAGGGCACGAGAGCAGGAGAACCGCGCGACAGCAGGACGTTCCCACGCGAACGGTCCTTCTCTCGCGCGGTTCTCCTTCACCCGTGCAGACGCGTCAGCGCATCCGGCCGGCGTCAGCGGGGCAGGAGCAGCGGCACGAGGTCGGAGAGGTCCGCGCGCTGGCCCGACGCGTGAACCTTGCCGGTCGCGACGGACTCGTCCCACGTCGTGCGTCCGCTCGCGAGGGACAACCAGGTCTGCGCGTCCATCTCGACGACGTTCGGCGGCGTGCCACGCGTGTGCCGCGGGCCCTCGATGCACTGCACGGCGCCGAACGGCGGCACCCGGACCTCGACCGTGTTTCCCGGCGCCCGCTCGACGAGCAGCTCCAGGAGATAGCGGACCGCCGTCGCGATGTCGTTCCGTGGAGCAGCCGCATCGCCGAGCGCCTGCTCGAGTGCAGCCTTGCCTGTGGAATCCGTGATCCGAGGTCGTGCCATGCGCCCTAGGCTAGTACGCGTGAAGATCCTCGTCCTCGGTTCCGGTGCCCGCGAGCACGCCATCATCAAGGCCCTCCTCTCGGAAGAAGCCGGCCACCAGATCATTGCGGCGCCGGGCAACATCGGCATCGCCGGCGACGTCACGGTCGTCGGCATCGATCAGGAGAACCCGTCCATCGTCCGCGACTTCGCTCGCGACGAAGCGGTCGATCTCGTCGTCATCGGTCCTGAGGCCCCGCTCGTCGCCGGTGTCGCCGACAAGCTGCGCGCAGCCCACATCCCGGTCTTCGGGCCCAATCGTTCCGCCGCTGCGCTCGAGGGCTCCAAGTCCTACGCCAAGCGCATCATGGACGAGGCCGGTGTCCCCACGGGCCGTGCCGTCCGCGCCGAAGCGCTCGACGCCGCCATCGCCGCGCTCGACGAGTTCGGCGCTCCGTACGTCGTCAAGGCCGACGGACTCGCGGCCGGCAAGGGCGTCCTCGTGACCCCCGATCGCGATGCGGCCATCGAGCACGCCACCTACTGGCTGGGCTACGGCGGCGTCCTCGTCGAGGAGTTCCTCGAGGGCCCGGAGGTCTCCCTCTTCTTCGTGACCGACGGCGAGACGGTCTACCCGCTCTCCCCGGCACAGGACTACAAGCGGCTGCTCAACGCCGATGCGGGCCCCAACACTGGCGGCATGGGCGCGTACTCGCCCCTCCCCTGGCTCGACGAGCGCTTCGGCGGCGAGGACCTCTTCGTCGACGAGGTGCTGAACACCATCGCGATCCCCGTCGTGCAGCAGATGGCGTCCGAGAAGAACCCGTTCTCCGGCCTCCTCTACGCCGGCCTCATCATCACGGAGCGCGGCATCCGCGTCATCGAGTTCAACGCGCGCTTCGGCGACCCGGAGACGCAGGTCGTCCTCCCCCGTCTCGTCACGCCGCTCTCCACACTGCTGCTCGGTGCGGCCACCGGCACGCTCGCCCAGCAGCCCAAGCCGGCCTTCGCCGAAGCGGCAGCCGTCACCGTCGTGCTCGCAAGCGAGAACTACCCGGAGAAGCCCGTCACCGGTCGTCCCATCACGGGCCTCGACCGAGCAGTCGCCGTCGAGGGCGTCCACCTCGTGCATGCCGCAACGGCCGATGTCGACGGCGGTCTCGTCGCCACCGGCGGTCGCGTCCTCAACGTCGTCGCCCTCGGGACCACCTTCACCGAGGCCCGCGCTCGAGCGTACGAGGCCATCGAACTGATCCACCTCGAAGGCGGCCAGTACCGTACCGACATCGCGGCTCGCGTCGCGGACTGATCCGCCTCGCGGACGGAACCGGCTCGCGGAGTGTTCCCACGAGACGACTGATCCCCTCACCGACCAACCGAACGATCGAACGGGCGAGCAACGATGCCGAGCTTCACGAGTCACGACGGAACCCGTCTCCACGTCGATCTCATCGGCGACGACTCCCTTCCCACACTCGTGGTGCTCGCGGGCGGGCCTGCACGGCATCCCGAGTACCTGGGCGATCTCGGCGGGCTGAGCGCCAGGCGTCGGCTCGTGGTCCTGCACCAGCGCGGTGTGGGCGAGTCCGAGTCGGGCCCGAACACCGAGGCCGGTGCGGTCGCCGCATCGTGGCCGGGGCTCGCGGACGACGTCGAGTCGCTCCGGCGCTGGCTGGAGCTCGAGCGCATCGAACTCCTCGCGCACTCAGCCGGCACCCGGGTCGCGATCGTCTACGCCTCGCGCTACCCGCAGCACCTCGAGCGGCTCTGCCTCGTGACCCCGCCCGCCACCTGGCTGGTCGACACGGACGACGACAGTGCCGACATCATCGCGAAGCACAGCGGCGAGGACTGGTATCCGGAGTTCGTCGAGGCGGTGCCCGGCATCATGGCGGCGCCTGATTCCGCGACCGGCAACACGTTCTTCCCAGCGCTTGCACCCATCGCTTGGGCGGAGTGGAACGATGCCGCGCGCTCCCACGAACAACTCGGTGCTTGGCACCCCGTTGCGCAGGACGCGTTCGTCCGGACCATCAGCGAGGACGACGTGTACGACCTCCGCGATGCGCTCAAGGCGGTCACGGCGCAGGTGCTCGTCGTCGCGGGTGCCGAGGACGGCCTGACTGGGCTCGCCCCGGTCGTCGCCCTGGCGAAGCAGTTCCCGTACGGCCAGGCGGTCGTCCTCGACGAGTGCGGCCACTACCCGTGGGTCGAGCAGCCCCGGTCGTTCTCGGCGGCCCTCACTCCGTTCTTCCCCCTCGTCTGACGAGGCTAGCCAGACCAAGATCGTCTGACGACGGTCGTCTGACCAGGCCTCCGAAGTCCCGCACGTGTCACTCACTCTCGCAACGCGAACAGCCCGCGACCCGTCAGTGACGGATCGCGGGCTGTCATCGCGCTGAGGCGATGGGGCGAGGCGGAAGGCTACTCGGCGGCCAGCACGGCGGCTTCAGCCGCATCGGCCGCGGTGGCCTGCTGACCGGAGCGGGTCTCGGGCGAGGACCATGCCGCAGCCTTGGGCTTCTGGAAGAACAGCACCACGATCGCACCGACGACCGCGAGCGCCGCGGGGAGGAGCAGGGACTGCGCCATCGCCGTCGTGAAGCCAGCGTGGAGTGCTTCGGGCAGTTCCGCACCGGTGAAGTCAGAGGCTCCCGAGCTCGCACCACCGGGAGCGGCGGGGAGTTCCGCGGCCAGGCGGCCCTGGATGAGCGCTGCGATGCCAGCGCTGCCGAGGACGGCGCCGATCTGACGGGTCGTGTTGAAGACGCCCGATCCGGCACCCGCCTGGTGCTGCGGCAGGTTGCGGGTCGTGAGGTTCGAGACCGGCCCCCACATGAATCCGTTCGCGAAACCGAGGATCGCGCTCGGGAACAGGAGCATCCAGATCGGCTGCTCCGGCGTGAGCAGAAGTGAGTACCAGCCGAGGGCCAGCGCCAGGAGCAGCAGACCGGCGAGGGCGAACCACTTCGGGTTGACCTTGTCGATGGCGCGGCCGACGACGGGTGCGAGACCGGCGGAGATGACGGCCATCGGCACGAGCATCAGGGCGGACTGCGTCGGGGTCAGGCCGCGGACGGTCTGGTAGAAGAACACGAGCGGGAGGGACATGCTCGTGATCGTGAAGCCGATCGTGGAGATCGCCAGGTTGCCGACCGAGAAGTTGCGGTCGCGGAACAGGCCGAGCGGGAGGAGCGGCTCGCTCTTCGTGACCGCCTGCCATCCGACGAACAGCGCGAGGACGACGATGCCGGCGATGATGAGTCCCCAGACGGTGATGGGTCCCGTAATGGTGCCCCAGTCGTAGGTCTGGCCCTCCTGGATGCCGAAGACGAGGAGGAACATGCCGATCGCGCTCAGCACGACGCCGAGGATGTCGAACTTGTGGGGGCTCGTCGCGAGGTGCGGGACGTTTCGCCACACCATGATGAAGCCGACGATGCCGACGGGCACGTTGATGAAGAAGATCCACTCCCAGCCGAGGCCGTCGACGAGCACGCCGCCGAGGATCGGTCCGACGAGCGTCGCGACACCGGCCGTGGCGCCCCAGAGGCCCATGGCAGCACCGCGGCGGTCCGGCGGGAAGATGCGGGTGATGACCGCCATCGTCTGCGGCGTCATGAGCGCGGCGCCGAGGCCCTGGACGACGCGGGCGACGATGAGCATCTCGATCGTGCCGGACAGACCGCACCAGAGCGAGGCGAGGGTGAAGATGACGAGGCCGATGAGGTAGAGGTTCTTCGGGCCGAAGCGGTCGCCGAGGCGGCCGGTGATGAGCAACGGCACCGCGTAGGCGAGCAGGTAGGCGCTCGTCACCCAGATGACGTTGTTGATGTCGGTGTCGAGCCCCTTCATGATCGAGGGGTTCGCGACGGAGACGATGGTCGTGTCGATCAGGATCATGAAGAACCCGATGACGAGGGACCACAGTGCCGGCCATGGCCGCACTGCGGTGTTCTTGGTGGTTGTCTGTGACATGCTTCGTGCTTTCTGAGCGGAGGCGGTGACTCGCCGCGGGACGCCGCGACGGAGGTCTGCGGGCTGGCGCGGACGCGATGCGTGTTCCGCGCCGGTGCGGGAGGTGAAGTGGGGTGGACGGACGGGTCGGTCGGGCCGACGAGTCCGGGAGAACGCGCTGCTCTGCGGCTAACCGCTCGGCAGGGTGACCGGCGAAGGCCGCTGGTCGGTCTCCTGTTCGGGCGTTCCGGGAGTCCCAGGAGTTCCCGATATATGGGACGCGTGCACGTGGGATGCGTGGAGGTGCGATTCGTGGGCCTGGTGCGCGTCGTCCGGTTCGTGGACGTGCGACATCGAGCAGTGGTGGTGGTCCGGGTCGTGCCAGGGCAGTGATCCGGATTCGAGTTCGCCGAGGAGTTGCTCGATCCAGGCGACCTCGGCGTTGGCGATGGCCTGCGAGTAGCCGACGTTCATCCAGTAGACGCGGGGCACGTTGCGCGAGTCGACCTCCGCGACGCGCTCCTCGGTCTCGGCGATATCGCGTCGCTTGGCGACGAGGCGCTCACGCAACAGGTCCATGACGTGGTCACGAGTGAGGTTGTGCGCTTCGGCGATCGCGAGGGCGAATTCGGGGAACTCGTCCACCGGGGTGCGGAGCATCTCGACGAGGCGGTCGGCGAGCGCGTCGCGTCCGGCATCGGTGATCTCGAAGGTCGTGCGCTCTGGGCGGGCGCCGTCGCGGTCGGTGCCGACGTCGCGGACGTAGCCGTCGCGTTCGAGTGCGTACACCGCACGGTAGAGGGAGCCGGCGCTCGCTTTGACGACGCGGACCTCTTGGCGGAGCACGGCGAGCTGGTACATCTCGTACGGGTGCATGGGGCGTTCGTTGAGGAAGCCGAGGGCGGCGACGCCGAGGGGACCGAGGGGTTTCGGGTGCATCATGCGTCTCCCTCCCTGATTCCTGTCGCGCTGCCTGTCGAGTTCCGGTCTCCTGATCGGATCCCGGATGTGTTCCGCTCGAACTATTCCACATGGAATATACCTCGTGGAATCGCTCGCCGCAACCGTCCGCCGCACCCACCCGTCCCGGCACCACGTGTCCCCGGCGCCTGCGACATCGGGCCTTCGGCGGTGCGGGATAATGATGCGGTGAGCGAATCTGCGGAACCGAACGGCTGGACCCACACCTACTCCGGCAAGGTGCGCGACCTGTACGCGCCCACCGAGGGCACGACCGATCGGGTGCTCGTCGTCGCGAGCGACCGCGTCAGCGCGTTCGACCAGGTCCTCGAACCCGGCATCCCGGGGAAGGGTGAGCTCCTCACCGCCCTCAGCCTGTGGTGGTTCGACCAGCTGGCGACAGTTCCCAACCACCTCGTCGCCGACCACGAACAGGCCGCAGACGGCACCGTGCGCGAGCTCATCCCCGCCGAATTCTCCGGCCGTGCGATGCTCGTCCGGAAACTCGACATGTTCCCGATCGAGTGCGTCGTCCGCGGCTACCTCACCGGCTCCGGCTGGAAGGAGTACGTCGCCAGCCAGAGCGTGTGCGGCATCCCCCTCCCCGCAGGACTCCGCAACGGCGACCGTCTCCCTGAGCCCCTCTTCACACCGGCTTACAAGGCGCCGCTCGGCGAACACGACGAGAACATCAGCTTCAGCCGCATGATCGAACTCATCGGCGAGGACGACGCGGTCGCGCTCAAGGATCTGTCGCTCTCGATCTACGCGACGGCGTCGACCATCGCAGAAGCCCGCGGTGTGATCCTCGCCGATACGAAGTTCGAGTTCGGCCGGAACCCCGAGACGGGTGTCATCACGCTCGCCGACGAGGTGCTCACCGCCGATTCCAGCCGGTACTGGGATGCCGTCACCTACGCCGCGGGCGGGTCGCCGGAGGAACGGATGGCGAGCTTCGACAAGCAGATCGTCCGCGACTGGATGGCCGCGAACTGGGACCAGTCGGCTTCCGAGACGCCGCCGGCGCTCCCCGCCGACATCGTCGAGCAGACGACGGCCCGCTACCGCGAACTCCTCGAGCGGCTCACCGCGCCAGTGCGCTGAGCGCGCCCCGGCTCCGATCACTGAGCCCGTCGAAGTGCACCACGGTCACTGAGCTTGTCGAAGTGCATCGACCCCACCACCGGTCACCGAGCCCGTCGAAGTGCATCGACCCCACCACCGGTCACTGAGCTTGTCGAAGTGCGTTGACTCCACCCTTCGACAGGCTCAGGGACCGGACGTGCGGCCTCAGGGACCGGGCGTGCGGCCTCAGGGACCGGGCACGCAGGCTCAGGGACCGAGCTCGAAGCGTCAGAGGCCGGTCGCGAGGTTCTTGCGAGTGGCGCGGCCGCGTTGACGAGCCGAGTTGGCGAGGATGGCCTGCGCATCGGGCAACGGCCCCTCCGGCACGAGCACGCCCATCTGCACGGCGGTCTTCTCGAGCGCCGCACGCGTGTCGTTCGCCGCGAATCGTGCGTCGGCGACGACCTGGTCGCACTCGCTGCCAACCTCCGGCTGCGCCGCGCCGACACGGATGAACTCGCGCTGGGCCCGTTCGGCCGCCGCATACATCCGGGTGAGCGTCCAGAGCCCCGTCCAGGAGACGTCGTCGTCGAGCCCGATGAGGTGGTCGTTGAGCGGGTCGACCCATCGCGACGGCTGGTGGCCGCCGCGCAGGGAGTCACGTCGGCGGAGTCGGTCCTGACGGGTGATGAGCAGGAAGACCGTGAGCAGTGCGGCCACGATCGCGCCGATGACGTCGACGCCGGGCACCCAGTCGGGGTCGGCGATCGGCATGGACAGGACGATGTCATTGCCCGGCGCGATGACGGCGTCGATGAATGCACCGATGAGGCCGCCGATGACGAGGGCGACGAACACGAGGAAGCCACCGAAGAGAAGCGTGAGGCGCCGACGGAGGCGACGGACGTTCGCTTGCTCGTCCGTGAGCTCGCCTCGTTCCGCGAACGGATCGACCACCATCAACCGGCCACCGATTCGCACCACTCCGGGGTGCCGCGCGGTGACCGTCATGACCTCAAGATACCGCAGGAGGTGTCGGATCGGGCGGGGCCGACGGGTCGTTTCGTCGCGGATTTCCCGGGATCCCGGGACCCTTGTCCCCCGAAATGAGGACATCCGATCCGCCTCCGTTCAGGTGCGACCCGTCCGGGGGTGTTCAAAACTCCGCAGCACGGCCCACGAACGCTCGCACCGTTGCTCAGGTGAGCATGCGAAATCGATGCCGCGGCGCGCTCGATCGGAATTGGGAATGCCGACGGGGCGACATCGGTTTCCATTCACATGAATACTGATCCGCAGCTCTCGCAGCTCGACAAACTGGCAGGCGACACGGCGATGGGCCCGGTCACGCTGCTCGTCGGCGATCTGGACCTGATGACCGCGTACTACCGCGACGCCGTCACACTCCAGGTGCTGAGTGCGGACGTCGAGAGCGTCGTCCTCGGCCGCGGCACCACGCCGATCGTCATCCTGGAGCACGCTCCTGCCCTGCGCCACGCCTCCGCCGGCTCGGCCGGGCTGTACCACACGGCCATCCTCTTCGACACGCAGGGCGCCTTGGCCGCGGCCCTCAACTCCGTCGCCGCACACGCCCCTGGCACCTTCACGGGCAGCGCCGACCATCTCGTCAGCCAGGCGTTCTACTTCACCGACCCGGAGGGCAACGGCGTCGAGCTCTACTGGGATCGGGCTCGCACCGAGTGGAGTTGGGTGCACGGGCAGATCGAGATGGCGACCCTCTACCTCGACCCCAACGAGTTCCTCCGGACCCACCTCACCGAGGAGCATCTCGCCGCGCCGGCCGGCCCGGCGGTCGTCGGGCACGTGCACCTGTCGGTGGGCGATGTCGCATCCGCTCGCGACTTCTACGTCGGCACACTCGGCTTCGACCAGACGGTCGCCCTCGGTTCGAGCGCCCTGTTCGTCTCGGCGGGCGGGTACCACCACCACATGGCGATGAACGTGTGGGACTCCCGCGGAGCCGGCCCTCGGATGCCCGCGCTCGGGCTCGGTCGCGTCGACATCCAGGTGCCGACGGCCGATGACCTCGGTGCGCTCGAGGAACGGCTCAAGCACCACCGTCTGCAGACACGCAACGACGGCAGGACGCTGAGCGTCGAGGACCCGTGGCTGAACTCGCTGCACGTGGTCGCCGCTTCCGACCACTGAGCCCGTCGAAGTGCACCCGGTCGCTGAGCCTGTCGAAGTGCACCCGGCCGCCGACCTCGCCCAAGTGCCACCGTCCCATCGAGCACAACTCCTTCGATTCGAACAGTCGCCGATCCGAGATCCCCAGGATTCCGCGGATCGCCGATGTCGACACCTCGGAATCGAAGGAGTTGTGCTCGATGCCCTTCGACAGGCTCAGGGACCGGGCGGAGCGACCGGGACGGACGCTCAGGGACGCAGCGCGACCCGAGGGTGCGTACCGGCGGCCGCGAGTTCGAGCGCGGCGTCGACCTCGGCGAGCGGCAGGGTGGCCCCCACGAGCTCGGCGAACGGGTACCGCCGCCACGCCTCCGTGAGGAAGTCAACGGCGCGGGCGAGATGAGCAGCCCGGTAGTTGTGGACGCCGCGCACGCTCAACAGGTTCCGGACGATGCGCTCCGCGTCCATCGCGAGCGGAACGCCCGGAAACACGCTGCCCACGAGCACGGCCGTCCCGCCGACGCCGAGGGAACCGATCGCAGCATCCACTCCGGCCCCGGCACCCGACATCTCGATCGCGACGGGGAAGCCGTCGACGCCGGCCGCCAGTTTCGCCGCTTCGACCGACGCCTGCCCGACGGAACCACCGACGGGACCCGAACCGACCGCCGTCGGATCGACCGTCGCGATCGCCCCGAACGACATCGCCAGGGCGCGGCGTCCGGCATCGGGATCGCTCACGACCACTCGCGCTCCAGCATCGGTCGCGATCGCCGCGACCGTGAGGCCGAGCATCCCGGCCCCCGTGACGAACACGGCCTGCCCGGCGAGCGGACGACCGACGGCGTCGAGTGCCGCGACCGCTGTCGCCGTCGCGCAGGACGCGGGCGCGAACACCTCCGCCGGCGGGGTCTCGCTGACGACGACGATCGCGGTCCCGGTCAGCACCTCGACATGCGTCGCGAACCCGCCGCTCAGCTCCCAGCCGCGGTGCACCCGGTCGTGACCGTACTTCGCGAGGCGGCGGCACTTCTGCTCGAGTCCCGCGGCGCATCGATCACACGATCCGCAACTCACGATCACCGACCACACGACCCGCATCCCTGCGACGAGGAGGGTGCCGTCGACGGCCGTGACAGGCCCCCCGACCGCCACGACCCGACCCACCTGCTCGTGACCGAGGACGAGCGGTGTCGCCGCATCGCGGCGCCCGAGGACCGTGTGCACGTCGGACCCGCACACCGTGGCGAGCTCCACCTCGACGAGGACGTCTCCCGCGCCGAGGGTCACGCCGGGAACGGCCATCGCCTGGTGCGGGTGTCCGGGCCCCGGCCAGACCATCGCGGTCGGTGAGGGTTTGATGAGCACGTCGCTGCCGACGTGTTCGGTGAGTGTGGTGTGCATGATCCCCGGTCCCTGCCCCGTCGTTCCTTCGTCGGTGCGGTCGTCAGTGCTGTCGTCGGTGCGAGTGGTGCGGTGGGTGGCGGCCGCCGTTCGGTGAGCGGGCGCCGGCGGACGTTCAGTCGAGGCCGAGCAGCGCAGGCAGGTCGGCGATGCTCGCGATGACGTCGTCCGCGCCGGCCTCCAGCAGGACGCTCTCGTCGTGCGCTCCCGTGAGCACGCCGACGACGAGTCCGGCACCGGCGTTCAGACCGGAGAGCATGTCGCTCGCCGTGTCGCCGACGACGACCATCGTGTCCACCGAGCTCGCGCCCGTGCGGATGAGCGCGGTGAGCGGCAGGTCGGGGGCGGGGCGGCCGCGGCCCGCGTCGGACGGCGACAGGACGAGGTCGGCGATGTCGGTCCAGCCCAGGCTCTCAAGCAGCGCGTCGCGGGTCGCCGGGGCGAATCCGGTCGTGAGGACGACGGTCACGCCGAGTTCGCGCAGGAGGCGGATCGTGTCGGATGCTCCGGGGATCTCCTCGACGCGGCCGGCGGCGATGAGCGATGCATAGGCCTCTTCGAACGCGACGTTGCCGGCCTGGGCCCGCTCCTCGTCGCCGCCCGTGAGCACCCGGAAGACGTCGATCTTCGACTGCCCCATGGTGCGGCGGACGTAGTCGAGGGCTTCGTCGATGCGGGTCGGGGTAGCGTCCGAGAAGTCGTCGTCGCGAGCGTCGTCGTCGGTCTCGTCGTCCTCGTCCTCGTCGCGTTCGTCCCGCTCGTCGCTGGCGTCGTCGGTGTCGGCGAGGTTGGACGAGTCGTCGCCGGCGTCCGCGTCATCGGCGTCGGCGTCGGCGTCTTCGGCGTCCGCGTCATCGGCGTCGTCCAGTGCGCTGTCGTCGAACCCGTCCTCGTCGTCGAACCCGTCGGCGTCGCTGTCATCGAGGCCGATCGCGGCTGCGGCGATGCGGAACGCCTCTTCGACGATGCCGTCGTCGGAGACGGTGGTCCCGGCGAGGTCGAGGACCACGAGTTCGAGGACGAGTTCGTCGTCCTCGTCCACCTCATCGCTGATGGCGGTCAGTTCGTCGTCCAAGTCGTCGAGTTCGGCGAGTTCGTCGACGATCTGCTCGGCTTCGACGGCCCCTTCGGTCGGGAGGCCGTCAGTCGTTCCGGCGGTGTCGGTCGTGTCGATGGTGGTCATGAGGTGCCTTTCGAGGAGGGGACGGACGGTTCGGACATCGGTGGATGTGTTCACAACTCAGGAGCGATTCGGCGTGTCGGCCGGGGAATGCGGTGTCTCGGCGCGACTCGCCGGGACGCTCCTGAGTTGTGAACCGCCGTGGGCTGCGTCGATGGCGTGCTCGCCGAGTGCGAGCCCCGTCGTCATACCGATGCCGGTGGTCGCCGCGACGAGGTGCACGCCCGGCTCCGGCTCCTCGACGAGGAAGTCCTGCGGCGCGCTCGCGTACACCCCCTGCCACCGCTCGATGACGCGGAGCTCGCGCGTGCCGAAGAGTTCGCCCGTCGCCCGCAGCAGCTCCTGGAACGCGTGCTCGCTCTGGAACGGCGGGACCGCCTCGCCGCGGTAGTGCGTGTCGCCCACGATGAGGCTGCCGTCCGGGAGCTGCGTCGTCATGAGGTTGAGGTCGAGCGCCGCGAGCCCTGGTTCGCTCCTCGTGAGTCGTTCGCGGACCTCGCCGATCGACGGCAGCTCCGCGAACGCGCCGTAGCGCAGCATCGACCATCCGGTGAGCAAGGGGGCATGCAACGGCGCGCGCAGACGTCCGCGCACCCGCATCATGTCGAGGCCGCATCGCCGGATCTGCAGCCGTTCAGCGACCTCCGGATACAGCTGGTCGATGTCGTGGTTCACGGCCACGACGACCGTCCCGGCGGTCACGCTGCCGCGGGTCGTCTCGACGGCGCCGGAGCGGACCCCGGTGACCGCCGTGCGCATTCGGAACTCGACGCCGCGGGAGCGCAGGTGCGACTGGACGGCCGATGCCGCCTGCCGCGGGTTCGCCTGCAGGTCGCGCGGCAACCACGCGCCGCCCACGACCGACGCGGGAGCGACGGGCGCGATGGAGCGGAAGGTCTCGGCGTCCAGCATCCGGATCTGCTCATCCTCCGTTTTCAGGAAGAGGTCTTCGCCGAGCGCACGCAGCGGCTGACGCTCACCTCTGTGTGAGAACAGTGGATCCTGGATGGTCTGGGTGGCCGGGATCGCGGAGCCACTGGCGGCAGATGTCCGCTCGGCGAACTCCTGCAGGACGCGGAGCTCGTCCTCGTGCCTGGCGACGACGAATGTGCCGCTCTCCCGCACCCACACGTCGGCGTCCGCGGCGAGACGCAGCCAGATCTCCCGCGACCGTTCACCGAGCGCTCTCGCGAAGCCGGCCTGCGGAGTGACGCACAAGTGTCCGAAGTTCCGGACGGTCGCACCCTGCACCTCGGCCGATCGGTCGATCACGACGACGCGCAGACCCCTGTCGGCAGCGGCCAGCGCAGCACCCAGACCGACGATGCCGGAGCCGACGATCGCGACGTCGAACGCGCCCGCCGCCGTGCCGCCCGATGCGGCGGCCGCCGCCGCAGCCGTCATGCTCCCGTCGACCGTCGCGGGCACGCTCACGGCGGTCATCGGAACACCCGCCGCATCCACATCGCGAGCCCCTCCACCGCGAGCACGACGACGAGGATCATGAGCACGATCGCCGTCACCTGGTCGTAGTTGCCGCCCTGGTCCGCCTGGATGAGGTAGTAGCCGATGCCGCCGCCGCCCACGATGCCGAGCATGGTCGCGGCGCGGATGTTGGTGTCGACGGCGTAGAAGGTGTGGCCGATGAGGGCTTTGAGGCCCTGCGGGAACGTGGCAGAGGCATAGACCTGGAGTCGCGTCGCGCCGACCGCGCGGACGGCGCGTTCCGGACCCGCCGCAACCTCTTCGAAGGAGTCGGCGATGAGCTTGCCGAGGAGGCCGATGCCGCAGATCCCGAGCGCGAGGACGCCCGCCTGAGCGCCCATGCCGGTCACGACGATGAGGAGGATCGCGAGGATGAGCTCCGGGATGCCGCGGATCCCGACGAGCAGGAAGCGCGAAGTGGTGCGGACGGCGGGCGTCGGGGCGACGTTGCGCGCCGCGAGCGAGCCGATGACGATCGAGACGACGAGGGCGATGAGAGTCGCGGCGAAGGCGATCGTGATGGTCTCGAGCATCGCACCGAACATCTGCTCCGGCAGATAGTTGCCGAACGACGGCGGCCACAGTTTGGCGAGCACCGCGGGCGCTTTCGCCCAGAACGTCAGGAAGTCGCTCCAGACGATGTTGGACACGACGACGCCCCCGATGATCACGGCGACGGCGACCCACGCGGACACCGTGCCACGTACGCGCGCACTCGTCCACGGGCGTCGAGCAGCGGCGGCGATCCGATCCGCGTCGGCCGCGGTCGCGGTCGCGGCGGTCGCTGAGCCCGTCGCAGCGCCGACCCCGGTCGCTGAGCCCGGCGCAGCGCCTCGCCTCGCCCGGTTCCCGATCCCCCGCACCACACGATCGCCGAGGCCGCGCCCCGTCGGCGCGATCCCCAGCATCGTCTTCCGCACCGCGCTCGACACGATCTCCATGACCACGCACAGCGCGAAGATGACGAGGGCGAGCCCGATGCCGAGGGAGTAGTCGAGCGATTTGAACGCGAGCGACAGTTCCCTCCCGAGCCCGGCCACACCGACGTAGCCGAGGAGGACCGACCCCCGCAGGTTGATGTCTCCACGGTGCAGGACGGTCGCGACCCACGACGGCAGCACCTGCGGGAGGACGCCGCTCGTGAACTCCTGCAGCTTCGACCCGCCGGCCGCGCGGATCGCGAGGCGCGGTCCCTCATCGATCTGCTCGATCGCATCGGCGAAGAGCTTCGAGATCATGCCGGTGGAGTGGATGCCGATCGCGATGATGCCGGGGAGCGAGCCGAGGGAGAACATGAGGACGAGGATCATCGCGATGACGACGTCGGGGACCGCGCGGGTGAAGACGCCGATGAAGCGGCCGAGACCCCGCCAGAACTGGCCGGGCGTCGTGTTGGCGGCCGACAGGTAGGCGACGGGCACGGACAGGATCGCGGCGAGGACGGTGCCGGTGATCACGATGCCGAGGGTGAGCGCGGTCAGGCCGATGAGCTCGCCGATCGGGGGGAAGGTGATCGTGCCGACGCGGTTCACGAAGTTGACGGCGTTGCCCCAACTCGCGATCATCTTCGGGATCGAGATGTTCACCGAGACGAGCGAGTACACGGAGAAGCCGAGGAGCGCGATGAGAGTGAGCGATGCCGCGACGGTCTGGGCGGAGATGCGCCTCGCCGGTGCGCGGCCCGCGAGGTCGTCGTCGGCAGCCGGCTCGGGGCGTTCCGAGCCGGGCCGGCGGGTGGGCGCGAGGGTGACGGCCATCAGCTGACGCCGTCCCGCTCGGTGCCGGCCTCGGGCGCTGAGCCGCTCCCGGTCGCTGAGCCGCTCCCGGTCACTGAGCCGCTCCCGGTCACTGAGCCTGTCGAAGTGCCCCTCCCGGTCGCTGACCCGGTCACTGAGCCTGTCGAAGTGCGTGCCGTCGCACCCGCATTCCGACTCGCCGTTCCCGCGTTCCAGTCGCGGGCCTCGTCATCCGAATCGACGTCCCAGGCGGCGTCCTCGTCGCGCGGGAGTTCGTCCTCTCCGGCGCGGTCCTCGATGCCGAGGATCTCGCGGAGGTCGTCGTCCGGGTCGCCGAGCAGTTCGTCGATCCCGAGCTCGTTCTGAATGGCCTGCAGTTCGCGCGTCGTCGTGGCGACGCGACCGTAGATCTCCATGACCTCCGCTTTGCCGAGGCCTTCCGTGGGGGTGTCGAGGACGACCTCGCCGTGGCGGAGGCCGACGATGCGATCGCCCCAGGACAGCGCGAGGTCCACCTGATGGAGGCTGCAGACGACCGTGAGTCCGCTGTCCATCGCGATCTCGCGGATGAGCGCCATGACCTGGTCGCTCGACTCCGGGTCGAGGGATGCGACGGGCTCGTCGGCGAGGAGGATGTCCGGGTCCTGCATGAGCGCGCGGGCGATGGCGACGCGCTGCTGCTGGCCGCCGGAGAGCGTGTCTGCGCGCTGGTAGGCGCGCTCGAGGAGGCCGACGCGGTCGAGGTGACGGAGCGCTTTGAGCCGGAGGGTGCGACCGTAGCCGATGATGCCGAGCCGTGGCCCGCGGACGGTGGCGAGCGATCCCGTGAGCACGTTCTCGAGAACGGTGAGGGAGGGGACGAGTTCGAACTGCTGGAAGACGAAGCCGACCTTCGCGCGCAGACGGCGGAGGTCGCGGCTGCCGAGGGCGGGGACGTCGTCGCCGAGGACGGTCACCTGGCCGGAGGTCGGGAGCTCGAGCCCGTCGAGGTGGCGGAGGAGCGTGGACTTGCCTGAGCCGGAGAGGCCGAGGAGGACGACGATCTCGCCGCGCCCGATCTCGAGGCTCACGTTCCGCAGTGCGACGGTGCTGTCGAAGCGCTTCGTGACGGAGCGCAGCGCGATCACCGGAGAACCGCCGGCTCGCGCGGCGGTGTCGCTGTGCTGCTGGTCGGTGACGGTCATGTCATCGGTCCTTCCGGTCATCGGATGAGGCTGTGTGGTGATGCGGGGCGGCCCTGGATCGGAGGCCGCCGCCCTTCGACAGGCTCAGGGACCGAGTCCCGGTCACTGAGACCGAACCCGGTCACTGGGACCGAACCCGGTCACTGAGCCTGGGCCCGGTCACTGAGCCTGGGCCCGGTCACTGAGCCTGTCGAAGTGCAGATGAGGGACTAGCCCTGGCACTGCTTCGCGTTGGTCTTCTTGCAGATGTCGCGGATCGTGTCGTAGTACTTGTCGTCCACGGGCGAGGTCGCATAGAACGTGGCGCGGAACGCATCGCTGTCTGCACCCTTGATGCCGGCCTTGATGATCTGGTCGATCGTCACCTCGCCGAGCGTCTTGGTGAGCGTCTCGCGGACGTCCTTCGGGAGGGTGTCGGAGACCACGATCGGCGCTCCGGGGACCATCGTCTTGTCGATGACCTTCACCTTGTCGCTCTTGGCGACTTCGGAGTCCTCGGCGAAGCCAGCCTCGCACTCAACGCCCTCACCGGTCTTGGTGACCGAGACGTCGTGCTTGCCGGCGAAGACCGGGGTGACGTCCTTCTCGGGGTCGATGCCGGCGTTCAGGAGGTTGTAGCTGGGGAAGAGGTAGCCGGAGGTCGACGACGGGTCGACGAAGCAGACCTTCTTGCCCTTGAATTCTTCGAGCTTCGTGATGCTCGACGACTTCGGGACGATCGCCTCGGAGTAGTAGCCGGGCTCCTGGCCCTGCTTGGTGACGATGGAGGAGATCGGGGTGATCTTGGCGCCGTTGTTGACGGCGGTGACGTAGGTGAAGCCGGAGAACGAGGCGACGTCGATCTTGCCGGCGACGGCTGCCTCGATGAGGGCGGCGTAGTCGGTCGACTCGTGGTATTCGACCTTCTTGCCGGTCTCCTTGGCGATGTAATCCATGAGCGGCTGGTAGTTCGTCTGCGTGCTGACGCTGTCGGGGACGACGCCGAAGACGAGCGTCTGGTCGTCGACGGCGAACGTACCGGCGCCGGAGCCCGCGCTGTCGCTCGAGCCGTCGGTCGATGCGGATGCGCTCGAACAAGCGGCGAGGCCGAGTGCGAGGAAGGCCGCCGCACCGAGTGCCAGGGTGCGGGTGATGGAGAGCTTCATGGTGGTGAACGTCCCTTTCGGAAGAACCGTGTCGCCCATCGCCGGATGCCGTTGGGCGCTGCTGTGAGGTGCGAGGAGAGGTGCCTGTGCGCTGCGATCCTGCTCGGCGACGCGGTGCTCGAGCCGTGCTGCTGCGTACGTTGTCAGACGCTACGAGCGCCACCCGAACGGGGCGGGGCATCCCGGTGAACGGCCGGTGAAGTGCTGCCGACAGCTGACCGACGCGAATATCAGATGCCGCTCCCGGACCCGGTCCCCGAGCAGAACCGGTCCCTGAGCCTGTCGAAGGGCCCCACCCCGGTCCCTGAGCCTGTCGAAGGGCCCCACCCCGGTCCCTGAGCCTGTCGAAGGACCCCACAGCAGGAGAGCCGCGCGACAGCAGGACGCATCACCACGATCCGTCCTGCTCTCGCGCACTCCTCCTGCCCTCGTGCGGCAGGCACCGGCGCAGTCACGCCTAGACTGCTGGGATCGTCGACCGCAGCCGGCCGACCGCACCAGGAAGGTGAGCGCCGTGCCTCTCGACCCGATCTTCTCCGAGCGTCTCCGCACGCATCGCAAGTACCTCATCTCGACGGCACTCGAGCAGGCCAAGGCGTTCCTGCTGCACCCTCGCGGTGGCGCGCAGGCCGCCCAGACCGCAGCCGCGAAGCCGACGAAATCGACAGAATCGACGAAATCAGCGACATCGCTGCAGTCGGCGACCGGATCTGGTCCGGCACCCGTCGGCGGGACCGGCGCGACGGCCGACCCGGCCGGCCCCGCGACATCGGCCCGGGCCCCGAAACCGACCGTCCCCGCGAACACGCCGAAGGCGCCGCGCAAGAAGAAGACGCGCGCCTCGCATCGGAAAGCCGCGCTCAACTGGGACAAGAAGGAGCTGCAGACCATCGGGACGCCGGGTCCTCGCGTCCTCACCGTCGAGCACACGGTGCCCGTCGACCGGTTCCCCGACGTCCGCGTGCGCATCTACTACCCGGGCACGGAGGTCACGACGGAGCATCCTGTTCCCGGCGTCCTCTCCTTCTTCGGCGGCGCGTTCCGCATCGGCGGCATCGACTATCCGACGACCGATGCGGCGTTCCGCCGACGTGCTGCCGACGCGGGAGTCGCGATCGTCGCCGTCGACTACGCCCTCGCGCCCGAGCACCGCTACCCGACACAGGTCGAGCAGTCCTTCGCGGCGCTCGTCTGGCTGTTCGCGGAGGCGGAGTCCCTCGGTGTCGATCCGACCCGCATCGCCGTCGCCGGGATCTCGGCCGGCGCGAACATCGCCGCGGCAGTCACGATCGTGAACCGCGAACGGGACGCGCTGCCGATCGCACTGCAGGTATTGGAAGTGCCGGTCGTCGATCTCACGGGGAAGCACATCGATCTGAAGCCGGTGCGGGCGATGCATGTGCCGAGCATTCTCGCGATCCGGGAGATGCGGTCGGTCGCGAAGACATACCTGCCGTCGCGGTCGCAGGCGAAGGACCCGCATGCGTCGCCGCTGCTCGCCGCGTCGCATGTCGGATTGCCGCCCGCGGTGATCCTGACGGCCGAGTTCGATCCGCTGAGAGGCGACGGTGCGGCGTACACGGCGGCGCTCCGGGCAGCCGGTGTCGACGCGAGCGCGACCCAGTACCTCGGCGTGACGCACGACGCGTCGATCTTCACGGGCGTCCTCCCCGCCGCGCGCCGTTGGCACGCCGACGTCGTCACCGCCCTGCGCTCCCTCCACCCCTGACCGGCGCCCGTTCGCCAGCCTCCCTCACCCCTGGGGCTTTCACAATTCAGGAACATCCGCACAATTCAGGAGGATCTCGGCCGAAACGCCGGTCAATCATCCTGAATGATGCAAACGGTCCTGAATTGTGCAACCGCGCGGCGAGTAGGGACAGGGCGGTCAGGGGAGGGAGCGGATGGCGAGCCAGAGATTGGTGCGGGCCTCGAACGCGTCGAGCCGATGGCCCGTGAGCTGCTCGACACGCGTGATGCGGGACCGCAGGGTGTGCCGATGGATGCCGAGCCGCTTCGCCGCCGGATCCCACTGTCCGTTCGCCGACAACCACACGGAAACGCTCTCCAGGAGATGCGAACCCTCGGCGCGATCGACGTCGAGCACCGGTTGCAGGACGGCTCGAGCGACGGCCTCCAACTGCGGGGCATCGAAGAGCCCGAGCACCCCGCCGACGGCGAGATCACTGAACCGCGTCACCGACACCTCATCGCCGGAACGCTGATCCAGGGCGAGTCGCGCCTGCTCGACACCGGCCGCGATCTCCGCGTGCGGAACGGGATCGGACAGGCCCGCGTGCAGCCGGTCCGCGGCGCTCCGATCGGCGGACGCACTGGCCCCGGCAGCCGCGCTCGCGTCTGAGCCCGCGCTCGCACTCACACCCGCACCCGCACCCGCACCCGCACCCGCACCCGCACCCGCACCCATTGCATCATCGCCGCCCGCCGGGTCACCGTGCGCACCGACGATCTCGAGCGCGAGGTCGTACGCGATGTCGGCCGGCAGACACGCGACGACATCGCCGCGGTGGACGGCTGAGAACACAAGCCCCGGGCGCCGCTCGCGCAGCCCTTCGAGGTCGGCGAGCAGGACGTCACGCGCACCGCCCGACACCGTCCAGACGGCGACCCGCACCGGTTCGACGGGGAGCGGCGTCCCGAGCTGCCGAGCGACGTTGCGAACGAGCGCGACCTCGCCGTCGAGCAGCGCTGTGAGGAGACCGGATCGCAATGTGCCGGTCGCTCGGGAGAGCGCACGGCCCTGTTCGAGCGCGAGGCCGGCGAGCGCCACGACCGACGTCACCACGGTCTGCGCAGCACCGTCGAGGCCGCCGATGCCCCCGATCGCGAGCACACCGCGCAGATCGCCCCGCCGCCCGAGCGTCTGGAGGGAGACCGTCTCGGACTCGGTCGTGATCGTCGCGCTCGACCGCTGTCCGCGCTGCAGGAGCCGCAGCGCCTCGGCCCCGGTCCTCGCGAGCAGGTCTCCCCCGCCAGCCTCCCCGCTCCCGACCCCGTGCACCCCGGCGAGACCGCCGCGAGCGTCGAAGAGCGCGACCCACCGTCCGAGCTGCCTGGATAGTTCCGCGAGGATCGACGGCGTCGCATCGGGCCGGAGCGCGGCGAACGAGATGGCTCGTTGCGCGTTGATGGCCCACGTGTCCCTGGCCCGCTCGGCTTCGGCGATGAGATCGGCCGCGTACCGGATGACAGCGATGAACGGCGTCCTGTACGGCACTTCGAAGAGCGGCAGTCCCTCCTCGGCGCAGGCCTCGATGAGCGCGTCGGGCGTTCCGGACGTGACTACTTCGGTGCCGAACCCGAGGCCGGTCACGCCGGCGGCGAGGAGTCGTTCGACGTACGCCGTCACCTCGGCCGGGCCCGCGCCGGACAACCAGGTGCCCGTCGTCAGGAGCACCTGTTCGTCGACGAGGAACGGCGTCGGATCTGGCAGGTCGGATCCGGACACCCAGGTGACGGGTGCATCGACCGCACCCGGTGCTCCGCCGACGATGAGTCGGAGGTCGAGTTCGCGATGGTCGAGCAGGGCACGGAGGGAGGGCGGCACGTCGCGAGTCTATGACGATCTGCCAGTTTGTCGAAACAGTGATGTTGATATCGACAAAGTGGCACTGCGTTCGCCGCCCGACGCTGTCTAGCATGGCTGCAACGCGCGCCGGAGTCGTCGCACGGGCTCGCACCTCGAACCGACGACGACTGCGATGACGTGGCGTCGGCATCGCACACACGCCCGGCCGACACGACGACCGGCACCCAGACCACACACGAGCACCCCAGAGGAACGGAGCATCGATGACGATCATCGACACGCCTGACAGCATCGCGACCACGCCGACCGGCGGCCCGGGCCTCCCCCAGGAACGCCGCCTCGTCACCGCGATCCCCGGCCCGCTCTCCGTGGAGCGCATGGCCCGCAAGCACGCGGCCGTCGCCTCTGGCGTCGGAACCACGATGCCCGTGTTCGCGGCTGCGGCCGGCGGCGGCGTCCTCGTCGACGTCGACGGCAACTCCCTCATCGACCTCGGCTCCGGCATCGCCGTGACCGGCGTCGGCAACAGCAACCCGCGCGTCGTCGAGGCGGTCACCCGGCAGCTCAACGAGTTCACCCACACGTGCTTCACGATCACGCCGTACGACTCCTACGTCGGCGTCGCCGAAGCGCTCAACCGTCTCACCCCCGGCGACCACGAGAAGCGCACGGCCCTCTTCAACTCCGGCGCCGAAGCCGTCGAGAACGCCGTGAAGATCGCCCGCAGTCACACGAAGAAGCAGGCCGTCGTCGCATTCGACCACGCCTACCACGGCCGGACGAACCTCACGATGGCGCTCACCGCGAAGTCGATGCCGTACAAGAGCGGCTTCGGGCCGTTCGCCTCCGAGGTCTACCGTGCTCCACTCTCGTACCCGTTCCGCGACGGCGGCCTGACCGGTCCGGAGGCAGCGAAGCGCGCGATCACGCAGATCGAGAAGCAGATCGGCGCCGACAACCTCGCCGCGATCATCATCGAACCGATTCAGGGAGAGGGCGGCTTCATCGTCCCCGCCGACGGCTTCCTCCCCACCCTCCTCGAGTGGGCGCGCGCGAACGACGTCGTGTTCATCGCCGATGAGGTCCAGACCGGCTTCGCCCGCACCGGCGCGATGTTCGCCTCCGAGCTGTTCGGCATCGTCCCCGATGTCATCATCACGGCGAAGGGCATCGCCGGCGGCCTGCCGCTCTCCGCGGTCACGGGCCGTGCCGAGATCATGGACGCCCCGCACACGGGCGGCCTCGGCGGCACCTACGGCGGCAACCCGCTCGCGTGCGTCGCAGCCCTCGCCGCGATCGAGACCTACGAGGAGGACGACCTGGCGGCCTCCGCCCGCGTCATCGAGGAGCGCATCCGCGCCAGGTTCGAAGCCGCGCAGCAGAACGACCCGCGCATCGGCGACATCCGCGGACGCGGGGCGATGATGGCCGTCGAGTTCGTCGACCCGCAGACCGGCGAACCCGATGCCGCGCTCACGAACGCCGTCGCGAAGGCGTCGCACCAGGAGGGCGTCATCGTCCTCACGTGCGGCACCTATGGCAACGTCGTCCGCTTCCTGCCGCCGCTCACGATCCCCGTCGACCTCCTCGAGGAGGGCCTCGACGTCGTCCTCGCGTCCCTCGCCGCGAACTAGGCCTGCTCCGCCCCGGTCCCGGAGCCACCGATCCTGAGCACTGTCCGGTCACTGAGCGTGTCGAAGGGGCGAACGCAACCCCGGTCCCTGAGCTTGTCGAAGGGGCGAATCGGCTGCAACACTTCGACAAGCTCAGTGACCGGGCCGACAAGCTCAGTGGCCGAGACCGGGACCACCACCCGGCCCACGAACGCAACGACTCACACGCACGACCTCAGAAGGAGCAACACATGACTGATCCCCGCGAAGCAGCACTCCTCGCCACGGTGCCGTCCGGCCTCTCCATCGGCGGCGAATGGCGCGATGCGGAGGGCGGCAGGACGCTCGACGTGATCGACCCGTCCACGGGTGAGGTCATCAAGACGATCGCCGATGCGAGCGTCGCCGACGGCAAGGCCGCGCTCGATGCGGCCGTCGCCGTTGCGGACGAGTGGGCGGCGACCCCGCCCCGCACCCGATCCGACATCCTCCGCAAGGCCTTCGACCTCCTCCAGGAGCGTCGCGACGACTTCGCCCTCCTCATGACGCTCGAGATGGGCAAGCCGCTCGCCGAGTCGAACGGCGAGGTCACCTACGGCGGCGAATTCCTCCGCTGGTTCTCCGAGGAGGCCGTGCGCATCTCCGGCCGCTACGGCACGAACCCGGAGGGCACCGGTCGCATGATCGTGTCCCAGCACCCCGTCGGCCCGTGCTTCCTCATCACGCCGTGGAACTTCCCGCTCGCGATGGCGACGCGCAAGATCGCTCCCGCCCTCGCGGCCGGCTGCACGGTCGTCGTGAAGCCAGCGGAGCTGACGCCGCTCACGACCCTCTACTTCGTGAAGCTCCTCGAGGACGCCGGTCTGCCGAAGGGCGTCGTGAACGTCATCACGACCTCGGAGTCGAGCAAGGTCTCCAGCCCGATCATCGCGGACCCGCGGCTCCGCAAGCTGAGCTTCACGGGTTCGACGCCCGTCGGCCAGAAGCTCATCCAGCAGTCGGCCGAGAACGTCCTCCGCACCTCGATGGAGCTCGGCGGCAACGCCCCGTTCGTCGTCTTCGAGGACGCAGACCTCGACAAGGCCGTCGACGGGGCGATCGCTGCGAAGTTCCGCAACATCGGCCAGGCGTGCACGGCGGCCAACCGCTTCATCGTGCACACGAGCGTCGCGGATGAGTTCGCGAAGCGCGTCACGGAGCGGGTGCGGGGCTTCCGCATCGGTCGCGGCACCGAGGACGGCGTCACCATCGGGCCGCTGATCGATGACCGAGCGGTCGCGAAGGCGAAGACCCTCGTTGATGACGCCGTGTCCAGAGGCGCCGAGGTCCTCACGGGCGGCAAGGCGATCGACGGCGCAGGCACCTTCTACGAGCCCACCGTCGTCACGGGCGTCGCTCAGGGTTCCGACATCCTCCGCGAGGAGATCTTCGGACCCGTGCTCGCGATCGTCCCCTTCACCGACGAGGACGAGGCGGTGCGGCTCGCGAACGACACCGAGTACGGCCTCGTGTCGTACGTCTTCACGAAGGACCTCGCTCGCGGTCAGCGCATGATCGACCGGTTGCAGACGGGCATGATGGGCCTCAACGTCGGTGTCATCTCGAACGCGGCTGCGCCGTTCGGCGGTGTGAAGCAGTCCGGTATCGGCCGAGAGGGCGGGCTCGAGGGCATCCACGAGTACCTCTCGACGAAGTACACGATGACCCCGAACCCCTGACCGCTCCCCCAGACCTCCCTTTTCGTGCAAGAAGTGCCGTGCACAACGGCCGAATTGCACGAAAACGGAGGTTTGGAGGTTGGCAGCACCCGAAGCATCCACAACTGAATACGTAGCTGAATGGGTGCGATGCACTCGAAATCACCATGATGTGTTCCGCAATGCTGCGGATACCGGCATACTCGTCATCAACCTTCCATCGGGAGTCCATGACGACGTGTCGGCCGCAGCCGGCACACGTGAAAGGAACGGCAATGTCAGGCTCGACCCTCCAGAACTTCATAGGCGGCTCGTTCGTCGATGCTCACGGAAGCGACACCATCGAGGTCGTGAACCCGGCCACCGAAGAGGTCGTCGCGATCTCCCCCGTCTCGGATTCCGATGACGTCGACGCCGCGTACGCAGCCGCGAAGACCGCCGCGAAGACGTGGAACCGGTCCACCCCCAGCCAGCGGCAGGCGGCGCTCCTGAAGCTCGCAGACGCCTTCGAGGAGCACGCCGACGAACTCGTCGCGGCGCAGCACCGCAACACGGGCCAGCCCTCCGAGACGATCAAGGCCGAAGAGGTCCTCGTCGGCGCGGAGCAGCTCCGCTTCTTCGCGGGCGCTGCTCGCGTGCTCGAGGGCAAGTCGGCCGGCGAGTACATGGAGGGCTTCACCTCCTGGGTCCGTCGCGAACCGATCGGCGTCGTCGGCCAGGTGACCCCCTGGAACTACCCGTTCCTCATGGCCGTCTGGAAGATCGCACCGGCCCTCGCCGCCGGCAACACGATCGTCCTCAAGCCGAGCGACACGACGCCGGAGTCGACGCTCGTCCTCGCGAAGCTCACGCAGGGCATCCTGCCGGACGGCGTCTTCAACGTCGTCCTCGGCAACGCCTCCACCGGCACGTTCCTCACCGAGCACCCGACGCCCGGCCTCGTCGCCATCACCGGTTCCGTCCGAGCGGGCCAGGCCGTCGCGACGTCGGCTGCGAAGAACCTGCACCGCGCGCACCTCGAACTCGGCGGCAAGGCGCCCGTCATCGTCTTCCCCGGCGTCGACATCGCCGCGGCCGCCGAGGGCATCGCCCAGGCCGGCTACTTCAACGGCGGTCAGGACTGCACGGCCGCCACCCGCGTCATCGTGCACAGCAGCATCCACGACGAGTTCGTCGACGCGCTCGTCACCGCCGCTGAAGCCACCGTCACGGGCGATGCCGAGGACCCCGACGCGTTCTACGGCCCGCTCAACAACGTCAACCACTTCACGCAGGTGCAGGGCGTCATCGATGCGCTGCCAGAGCACGTGACGGTTGCGACGGGCGGCAAGCGCGTGGGCGACCGCGGATTCTTCTTCGCCCCGACGGTTCTCACGGGCGTCCGCCAGGACGACGCCTGCGTCCAGCAGGAGACGTTCGGCCCGGTGCTCACGGTGCAGCCGTTCGAGACCGAGGAGGAGGCGATCGAACTCGCGAACGACGTCGAGTACGCGCTCGCGTCGAGCGTGTGGACGAAGGACCACGGCCAGGCGCTGCGCGTGTCCCGCGACCTCGACTTCGGCTGTGTGTGGATCAACACCCACATCGTGCTCGTCGCCGAGATGCCGCACGGCGGATTCAAGAAGTCCGGCTACGGCAAGGACCTCTCCTCCTACGGCTTCGAGGACTACACGCGTCTCAAGCACGTCATGTCGAGCCTCGACGCGTAAGGCACGCACCACCCGGTCCCGCACTCGTACACCCGGTTCCTGAGCCCGTCGAAGGGCGACAAGCCCAGTGACCGGGACCCCCGCACCACGATCTCTGAACACCACGCCGGTCTCAGAACTCACCGAAGCACACTTCGACAGGCTCAGTGACCGGGACATCCGGTCCCCGAGCCTGTCGGAGGGCAACAGAAAGAAGCACACAACATGACCGCACTCGAACGCGACGTCGTCATCATCGGCGCGGGCGCATCCGGCCTCACGGCCGCTACGAAGCTGCGAGCGGCGGGCCTCTCGGTCGCCGTCCTCGAAGCGCGCGACCGCGTCGGCGGCCGCCTCTGGACCGATCACATCGACGGCGCGATGCTGGAGCTCGGCGGCCAGTGGGTCTCACCGGACCAGACGGCGCTCATCGACACGCTCGCCGAGCTCGGCCTCGACACCTACTCGCGCTACCGCGAGGGCGACAGCGTCTACATCAATGCAGACGGCGACATCACCCGGTTCACGGGCGACATCTTCCCCGTCGAGGCGTCGACCCAGCGCGAGATGGAACGCCTCATCGACCTGCTCGACGGCCTCGTCGCCGAGGTGGGCGTCCAGGAGCCGTGGTCGCACCCGCGCGCGAAGGAGCTCGACTCGATCTCCTGGAGCGCCTGGCTGGCAGAGCAGACGGACGACATCGAAGCGCGCGACAACATCGCCCTCTTCATCGCAGAAGCCATGCTGACCAAGCCGTCGCACTCCTTCTCGGCGCTGCAGGCGCTCCTGATGGCGGCTTCCGCGGGGAGCTTCACGCACCTCGTCGACGCGGACTTCATCCTCGACAAGCGCGTCGTCGGCGGCCTCCAGCAGGTGCCGATCAAGCTCGCGGAATCGCTCGGCGACGACGTGCACCTGAACTCCCCGGTCCGCCGTCTCGAGTGGTCCGACGAGGGCGTCTCCGCGGAGGCCGACGGCATCACGGTCAACGCGAAGTACGTCATCGTGGCCGTCCCGCCGAACCTGTACACCCGCATCGACTACCAGCCGCCGCTCCCCCGCCTCAGCCACCAGATGCACCAGCACATGTCGCTGGGTCTCGTCATCAAGGTGCACGCGGTCTACGAGACGCCGTTCTGGCGCGAGGCCGGCCTCTCCGGCACGGCCTTCAGCCCGTACGAGATCGTCCACGAGGCGTACGACAACACGAACCACGAGGACCCGCGCGGCACCCTGGTCGGCTTCGTGTCCGATCTGAAGGCCGATGCCGTCTTCAAGCTCTCCGCCGAGGAGCGCCGCGAGCGCATCCTCACCTCGCTCTCCCACTACTACGGCGAGCAGGCCCTCAGCCCGGTCGTCTACTACGAGAGCGACTGGGGCAGCGAGGAGTGGACGCGCGGTGCGTACGCCGCGAGCTTCGACCTCGGCGGGCTCTCCCGCTACGGTGCGATGCAGACGACGCCCGTCGGACCGATCTACTGGTCCACGAGCGATCTCGCCGCAGAGGGGTACCAGCACGTCGACGGCGCGATCCGCATCGGCGCAGCGACCGCGGCAGCGATCATCGAGCGACACAACGCCTCCTGATCGGTAGCATCGGCTCCACCAGTTCCACACTTCGACAGGCTCAGTGACCGGGATCTCCGGCTCAGTGACCGGGATCTCCGGCTCAGTGACCGGGATCCCCGGGTCAGTGACCGGGGTCCGGTCCCTGAGCCTGTCGAAGGGTTCCAACGCACCACCGCACACCGCCGTGCAGTCCGGCATCGCACCCGATCGAAAGCGAACACCAGATGAGATACATCGTTGGATACACCGATACCCCGGCAGGACGTGACGCGCTCGCCCACGGGATCCGCCTCGCCCGTGCCGCCAAGGCCCGCCTCGACGTGGTGCTCGTCCTCTCCAACGAGGAGCGCCCGACCCTCGTCCCCGCCGACCCGGGCTACGAACGCTTCCTCCGCGAGACGGCCGACGGCTGGCTCACCGAAGCCCTCTCGTCCGTCCCGAAGGACCTCAAGGCCAAGTCCCACCTCGTCTACGCGGAGTCGTTCGCGGAGGGCCTGCTCGAAGCGTCGAAGATCCTCGAGGGCTCCCTCATCGTGATCGGCGCGGCCCGCGGCGGCCTCCTCGGCCGCTTCTCGCTCGGCAGCGTCGCGAACACGCTCCTGCACTCGGCGGTCGTCCCCGTCGCCCTCGCACCGGACGGCTGCCGCGACGTGGCTCAGGCGCCCGCCGGCGAGCCGACCCTCAGCCGCATCACGTGCGCGATCGGGACCCGCGCCGGAGCCGACGAGCTCCTCGACGCCGGCATCATCGCCGCACGTCGGTCCTCCATCCCGCTGCGGCTCGTCTCCCTCGTGGCCCTCGACCAGCCGGAGGGCGCTGAGCACCCCGACGCGATGGCCCGCGCGGCCGCGCACGCGCAGGAGGTCCTCGAGTACGCGAGTTCGCACCTGCCGTCCGACGTCACCGTCACGACCGAGATCGCCACGGGCGGCCGCGTCGAGGACGCCGTCGTCAGCCTCGACTGGGATCCGGCCGAGGTCGTCCTCGTCGGTTCCAGCCGCCTCGCACAACCCAAACACCTGTTCCTCGGCTCCACAGCGGCGAAGATGCTGCGCGAGCTGCCCGTTCCCATGGTGGTCGTCCCCCGACACTCCGTGCTGAGCATCGGAGACGCATCATGACTCCTCCAGAATCCGTTCCGACGGGCGACATCGCCCACCCCGAGACCACCGCGACGGGCGCCCTGTCCAAGAAGGGCCTCGGCGCCGGGACGGTCGGCCTCATCGGCGCGATCGTCATCGGCATCTCCTGCATCGCCCCGGCGTACACGCTCACGGGCGCCCTCGGGCCGACGGTCGCACAGGTCGGCACCCACGTGCCGGCGATCTTCCTCGTCGGCTTCATCCCCATGCTCCTCGTCGCCTTCGGCTATCGGGAGCTGAACAGCCGGATGCCGGACAGCGGCACCTCGTTCACATGGGCGACACGCGCGTTCGGGCCGTGGATCGGCTGGATGGCCGGGTGGGGGCTCATCGCGGCGACGATCGTCGTCCTCTCGAACCTCGCGGGCATCGCCGTCGACTTCTTCTACCTGATGCTGTCGCAGATCTTCCAGAACCCGGGAATCGCGGATCTCACCCGCAACCCGTTCATCAACGTGATCACGTGTCTGGCCTTCATGCTGGGCGCGACGCTCATCTCCTATCGCGACATGCAGACGACGCAGAAGCTGCAGTACGTGCTCGTCGGCTTCCAGCTGCTCGTCATGGTGTTCTTCGGCATCGTCGCGTTCGCGCACGTCGCCGCCGGCAACGCGTTCGACGCCACGGCGATCAACCTCGACTGGTTCAACCCGTTCTCCGTCGGCTCGTTCAGCGCCTTCGCCGCCGGCCTCTCGCTCTCGATCTTCATCTTCTGGGGTTGGGACGTGACGCTCACGATGTCCGAGGAGACGAAGGGGTCGGCCTCGACGCCAGGCAAGGCGGCGACGGCGACCGTGCTCATCATCGTCGTCCTGTACCTGTTCCTCTCGGTCGCGCTCATCAACTACGCGGGCGTCGGGAAGGGCGAGGTCGGTCTCGGGAACGAGGCGATCCAGGGCAACGTGTTCTTCTCGCTCGCGGGCCCCATCCTCGGTCCGCTCGCGATCCTCGTGTCGATCGCCGTGCTCTCCTCGTCCGCGGCGTCGCTGCAGTCGACGTTCGTGTCGCCCGCCCGCACGCTCCTCGCGATGGGCCACTACGGCGCGCTCTCCCCGAAGTTCTCGAAGGTGCACCCGAAGTTCTTCACGCCCGGCTACGCGACCATCGTGTCGAGCGTCGTCGCCTCCGTGTTCTACGCCGTCATGCGCTTCATCTCCGAGGACGTCCTGTGGGACACCATCACGACCCTCGGCATGATGATCTGCTTCTACTACGGCCTGACCGCGTTCGCGTGCGTCTGGTACTTCCGGAAGCAGTGGTTCTCGAGCGCCCGGAACTTCTTCTTCCAGTTCTTCGCCCCGCTCGTCGGCGGCCTGATCCTCGCGGTGCTGTTCTTCACGACCATCATCGAGAGCGCGGACCCGGCCTACGGCAGCGGATCGAACATCGGCGGGGTGGGCCTCGTGTTCATCCTCGGAATGACGATTATCGTGCTCGGCATCGTGATCATGCTCATCCAGGCCAAGCTGCGACCGGACTTCTTCCGGAACAAGACGCTCTCGCGCGGTGTCGCGGGCGACTCGAACGAGGCCGACGCGGCCCTGCCGGAGTAGAGCGGGTCACAGCCCCGAACCGCTGATTCCACCCGTTTTCAGGACCGATCGAGGGCCGAGCGCACGACGCACTCGGCCCTCACCTGTTCCTGAATTCGGATAGGGTGAGAGCATCCCCCGTCGCGTCGCAACGAAAGAGATGTCCGTGCCGACCATCGTCGTAGAAGTCATGCCGAAAGCCGAACTGCTCGACCCGCAGGGCAAGGCCGTCGCCGGCGCCCTGTCGCGTCTCGGCAGCGGCGAGTTCACCGATGTCCGCATCGGCAAGCGATTCGAGCTCACGGTCGACGGTCCCGTCACCGATGAGACGCGCGCGAAGGTGCAGCAGATCGCGGACGACATCCTCAGCAACAGCGTGATCGAGGACGTCGTCGCCATCCACTACCCGGCAGAGGACGGCGCGGGCGCAGCAGCGGGCGACGCAGCATGACGACCCGCATCGGCGTCGTCACGTTCCCGGGCAGCCTCGATGACCGCGACGCCCAGCGCGCGGTGACCATGGCCGGTGCGGAAGCCGTCGCGCTCTGGCACGGCGACCACGACCTGCAGGGCGTCGACGCGATCGTCCTGCCCGGCGGATTCAGCTACGGCGACTACCTGCGCGCTGGCGCCATCGCCGCCATCGCACCGATCATGACCGAGGTCAAGGATGCCGCCGCGAAGGGCATGCCCGTCCTCGGCATCTGCAACGGCTTCCAGATGCTCGTCGAGGCGCACCTGCTGCCGGGCGGTCTCATCCGGAACGCGCACCAGCAGTTCATCCGCCGCGACCAGGCGCTCACGGTCGAGAACGCGGACACCGCTTGGACGCACCAGTTCTCGCGCGGCCAGGAGATCGTCATCCCGCTGAAGAACGCCGATGGCGGCTACATCGCCGACGCCGAGACGCTCAAGCGCGTCGAGGGCGAGGGTCTTGTGGCGTTCCGGTACGCGGGGATCAACCCGAACGGTTCGCTCGACGACATCGCCGGTCTCACGAACGAGGCGGGCAACGTCGTCGGTCTGATGCCGCACCCCGAGCACGCGATCGAGCCCGGCTTCGGCCCGGACACCCCGGCCGCCATGCGCTCGGGCGTCGACGGCCTCGCGTTCTTCACGAGCGCGGTCCAGGCCCTCCAGGCCGTCTAGCGTCCTTCCGCTCCGGGTCCCCGGTCCCTGAGCCTGTCGAAGGGCCGCCCAGCCCCTCCCTGACTCTCACGAAACCTCCGCCCCTCCTCCGGTGCGGAGGTTTCGTCGTCCTCCCGGCCCGCGAGGAGTCGCAAATGGCTCGTTGACGGGGGTCGGGACTAGCCGTTTCCGACCCCTCGCGGGCTGAGGATGGCGTCGGCGTTGTCGTCGATCCAGGCCATGAGCGGGATCAGGTGGGTGTTGAGGTCCACGCCGCGCTCGCTCAAGCGGTACTCGACGTGCGGCGGGATCGTCGGGTACGCCGTGCGGATGATGATGCCGTCGCGTTCCAGCGTCCGGAGCGTCTGCGCGAGCATCTTCTCGCTGATGCCGTCGACCACGCGACGCAACTCACTCCAGCGGAGGGTGCCGTCGGACAGGGCGAGCAGGACGAGGACGCCCCATTTGCTCGTGACGTGATCGAGCACCGTGCGGGTGGGGCACGCTGCGGGAAGAATTCCGTCGGTGAACCCGGGCCGTTCCCCAAGACTGATGGACATGTGAGTAGCTTACCTGAAAGTGGGTACTCTCTCTCGGGAAGTATCAGCAGCCGCCTGCGTTATGGTGAGGCGAACCCACGGGAAAGGACCCACATCATGTCGCTCGACGCCTCCAGCGCAGCATCCGCATCCACCACCTCCACCGGCCGCCTCGTCGTCACCGGCGCCTCAGGGCAGCTCGGCCACCACGTCGTCGAGTCACTGCTCGCGCGCGGCGTCGATGCGGGCCGCATCGTCGCGACGGGCCGCCGCACCGAAGCCCTCGAGGACCTCGCCGCGAAGGGGGTCACGACCGCTCGACTCGACTTCGCCGACCCCGCGACGATCGACGCCGTGCTCCAGGCCGGCGACACCGTCCTCCTCGTCTCCGGCTCCGAAGTCGGCAACCGCGTCGCCCAGCACCGCAACGTGATCGATGCCGCCGCTCGCGCAGGCGTCGCCCGCATCGTCTACACGAGCGCCCCGAAGGCGACGACCTCGGACCTCATCCTCGCGCCGGAGCACAAGGCCACCGAGGAGCTGCTCGCCGCATCCGGCGTTCCGACCACGATCCTCCGCAACGGCTGGTACACCGAGAACTACGCCGGCGCACTGGCGCAGGCCGCCGAGAGCGGCTCCTTCATCGGCAGCGTCGGCGACGGCCTGGTGTCGAGCGCCTCGCGCGCCGACTTCGCCGAAGCTGCCGCCGTCGCGCTCATCACGGACGGCCTCGAGGGCCGTGTGTTCGAGCTCTCCGGGGATGTCGCATGGTCGCACGATGAACTCGCGAAGGCGTTCTCCGAGGTCACCGGCACGACGATCGAGTACCGCGACCTGTCGCCTGAGGACCACACGGCCGCGCTCCTCGCCGCCGGTCTGGACGAGGGTACGGTCGGTTTCGTCGTCGGGCTCGACGGCAACACGCGCGACGGCCTCCTCGGCGAGACGAACGGTGAACTCGCCGCGCTCATCGGCCGCCCGACGACGCCGCTCGTCGAGGGCCTGCGCGCCGTCGTCGCCGCGAGCTAGTCGCCAGCGGCTCCGCGCGGACCAAGCGCCGGTCGCGCGTTGCATCGCCGCCCCGCGTTGCATCGCCGCCCCGCCCTTCGCCCATGCACTCACTCCGCTCCGCCGGGGTCGGTGTGTGGGCGTTCGGCGTCCGGGCCTGCGGCATTGCGGGCAGCGCGATGCGGACGACTCGACGATGACGATGACGCAGCACCGCACAGCCGACGGCCAGCGCGCGCACCCATCGCGCCCAGCCCCCACCCAGTGACATCGCCGACCAGCGTGCGCCCACATCACCGGCACGCCCTCCGAACGGGGCTCACAGACAGCGCATTCCGGATTCCGTTGCGAAATCGCTATCTGGCAGCCGAATCCGGAGCAATCCCACCGGTTATGCTCTCGATACCACCGATGCACCAACGACGATGCACCGGCACGACAGGCACCACCCACTCCACGAGCAGGTGATATGACGAGCAGTGCGGATACGGTCTTCCTCGCGGGAGCGGTCTACCACGGACCAGGATCACGCCCGCGCTCAGGAGCCGTCGCCGTCACGGCCGGGCGTGTGTCCGCACTCGATCAGGACGCCATCGCCTCGATCGGTGAGTCCACGTGCGTCATCGAAGCCCCCGACGGCCTCCTCCTCCCGGGGTTCGTCGACGCGCATATCCACCCCGTCGAGGGCGGACTCGAACGGATGCGCTGCGATCTCTCCGGGCACCGGACCGCAGCGGACTACCTCGACGCGATCGCCGCGTACGCCGCGTCCCACCCCGACCTCCCGTGGATCGTCGGAGGCGGCTGGCAGCAGTCCGCCTTCCCCGGTGGCACCCCGCTCGCGGCCGATCTCGACCGCATCGTCCCCGACCGACCCGTCTTCCTCCAGAATCGCGACCATCACGGCGCCTGGGTGAACGCGGCTGCGCTCCGGCTCGCCGGCATCGACCGCTCCACCCCGGACCCGGCCGATGGTCGGATCGAACGCGACGACGACGGCTCCCCGAACGGCACGCTCCACGAAGGGGCGCGCGGGCTTGTCTCGTACCTCGTCCCGGAGGACACGGCGGACGACACGATCGAAGCACTCATCGCCGCACAGGCGTACCTGCACTCGGTCGGCGTGACGGGTTGGCAGGACGCGATCGTGGGCGACGCGGACAACCACTCGGACACGAGCGGCGCGTATCTCGCGGCGGCCTCATCGGGAGCGCTCACCGGTCATGTGGTCGGCGCGCTCTGGTGGGACCGGAGTCGCGGCCTCGAGCAGATCCCGGACCTCATCGCCAGGCGGGACGCGATCGCTGCCGCAGGCGAAGCGGCAGGCCAAGCGGCAGGCCCAGCCCGCGCACGGAGCGCAAGCCCTTGGCCGGGGCGTTTCACGGCGGGCACGATCAAGATCATGCAGGACGGCATCCCGGAGAACCGCACGGCGGCGATGATCGAGCCCTACCTGGGCGGCAGCGGCGAGCGCGGGGGCGACAGCAGCACGAACAGCGCACCGAACCCGAACCACCACGGCCACAGCCACTCGCACCACCACCACGCCCCGGACAGCGGCATCTCCTTCGTCGAGCCGGAACTCCTCGCCGAAGCGGTCACCCAGCTCGACGCGGCCGGCTTCCAGGTCCACTTCCACGCCATCGGGGACCGGGCCGTCCGAGAGTGCCTCGACGCGGTCGAAGCCGCCATCGCCCGCAACGGCCCGTCGCTCTGCCGGCATCACATCGCGCACGTCCAGATCGTGCACCCCGACGACGTGCCGCGGTTCGCGGACCTCGACGTCACGATGAACATCCAGTCGCTGTGGGCGACGTGGGAACCGCAGATGGTCGAGCTCAACCTCCCGATCCTCGGCGACGAGCGAGCGGGTTGGCAGTATCCGTTCGCGGACGCCGTCCGCTCGGGAGCGAGACTGTGCGCAGGCTCCGACTGGCCGGTCACGACCCCGGACCCCTGGGCCGCCCTCCACGTCGCCGTCAACCGCACGCTCCCCGCGGACGACCCCGACTACAACCCGCTCCCCCTGAATCGGAACCAGGCGCTCACGCTCGACGATGCGATCGCCGCGTACACGGCCGGCTCCAACCGGGTGAACCACCGCGACGACGCCGGGACGATCCAGGTGGGCGCCGTCGCAGATCTCGTCCTGACCGACCGTGACCCGTTCCGCGGCGATCCGCAGGACATCCACCGCACCCGCACGGTCGGCACGTGGGTCGCCGGTCGCCGGGTCTTCACCGCGCAACCCGAGCAGCCCGCGCGACCCGAGCAGCCCGCGCGAGACGAACCGTCCACGAAGGTCACCGAGTCCGGCGCTCGGACCACCCACGCCTCATCGACCAGCCCATCCGCCCACGACCGGGACCGCGCCCGCGATCCCACCACCGTCCGCCCGTCCCACTGATGTCCACCGTCCCACCGATCGAGCAAGGAACCCCTTCATGAGAACCAGATATCTGCTCCCCGCAGCACTCGTCGCCTCCGCGGCCCTCCTCCTCACGGGTTGCGTCAACAACGAGGTCGCAACGCCGACGAGCGGTGGATCGGCCGGCGCCGTCTCCGTCGACAAGGCCGCCGCTGCACTCCTGCCGGACGACGTCACCAAGGCAGGCAAGCTCATCATCGGAACGGACGCGAGCTACGCGCCCAACGAGTTCAAGGACGCCGACGGCAACCCGATCGGTTGGGAGATCGAACTGGCCGATGCGATGGCCGCGAAGCTCGGCCTCACGACCGACTACCAGGTCGCCAAATTCGACAACATCATCCCGAGCATCACGGGCGGCAAGTACGACGTGGGCCTCTCCTCGTTCTTCGACACGAAGGAACGGCAGCAGCAGGTCGACATGATCGACTACTACACGGCCGGCATCCAGTGGGCGGCGCCCAAGGGCAAGACCGTCGACCCCGACAACGCGTGCGGCCTGAAGGTCGCCGTCCAGAACGGCACGACCGAGGCGCTCGAAGACGTCCCGGCGAAGTCGCAGGCCTGTGTCGATGCCGGCAAGCCCGCCATCCAGGCCCTCGGCTACGACACGCAGGATGAAGCCACCGCCGCCGTGACACTGGGCCGTGCCGATGCGATGTCCGCCGACTCGCCCGTCGTCCAGTACGCCGTGCAGCAGAGCAAGGACAAGCTCGAACTCTCCGGCGACGTCTACTCCACCTTCCTCTACGGGATGCCCATCAAGAAGGATCGCGGCGACCTCGCCAAGGCCCTCCAGACGGCTCTGCAGTCCCTGCAGGACGACGGCACCTACACGAAGATCCTCGCGAAGTGGGGCGTCGAGTCCGGCGCCATCCCGAAGATCGACGTCAACGGCGCGACGAGCTGACCATGAGCGACCCGTTCCGAAGCGCCCCGGCGTCCGGATCGGTCCCTTCGGGGACTCCGGCGCCGGGGGCGCAGGACAGCCCGCCACCGCTCAAGGTGGTCCGCCTCCGTCACCCGTGGCGGAACGTGTTCGCGGTGATCATCCTGGTGCTGCTCGCCGCGGTCATCTACGACGCGGCGCTCCGCCCGGCATACGACTGGCCAGCCGTCGGCAAGTACGTCTTCGACCGTCGGATCACCCTGGCCGCGCTCATCACCCTGCAATTGACGGTGTACTCGATGATCGGGGCCATCGTCCTCGGTGTGCTGCTCGCGATCATGCGCCTCTCCGACAATCCGGTGCTGAAGAGCATCGCGGCGGCGTACGTCTGGCTGTTCCGCGGCACACCCGTCTATGTGCAGCTCGTGTTCTGGGGACTCCTGTCGACGATCTACCCGACCCTCAACATCGGGCTGCCCTTCCTCCCGCCGATCGCGCAACTGCCGACCGATGCCGCCCTCAGCACCTTCTGGATCGCCGTCATCGGCCTGGCTCTCAACGAGGCCGCCTACATGTCGGAGATCGTCCGCGCCGGCCTCATGTCGGTCGACCGCGGGCAGGATGAGGCGTCGACAGCCCTCGGCATGAGCTGGGGACAGACGATGCGGCGGGTCATCCTGCCGCAGTCGATGCGCATCATCATCCCGCCGACCGGCAACGAGGTCATCTCGATGCTCAAGACGACGTCGCTCGTGACGGCCGTCCCGTTCACGCAGGAGCTGTACACGAGGTCGCGGGACATCTCATCGGAGACGTTCAACCCCATTCCGCTGCTCATCGTCGCCTCCCTCTGGTACCTGCTGTTCACCTCGATCATGATGGTCGGCCAGTATTTCCTCGAGAAGCGGTTCGCGCGCGGGCTGACGCGCGTGGACATCGCGAACGGGGCGACCGGCGTGGACGGTGAGGTGCTCACGGGCACCATTCCGACCGACCCGCCGACACCCAGCGGCACGAGCCCGGGAGGGACCGCATGACCGCCGACACGACGCCAACGCCGCCGAGCCCACCGAGTTCGCCGAGCCCGCGGACCGCGCTGCCGATGGTGCAGGCGGAGCGCGTGGTCAAGCGCTTCGGCTCGAACACGGTCCTCAAGGACATCTCCCTGACGGTGCAGCGTGGCGAGGTCATGTGCCTCATCGGGCCGTCCGGCTCCGGCAAGTCGACGTTCCTCCGCTGCATCAACCACCTGGAACGGGTCGACGGCGGACGGCTGCTCGTGGAGGGCGACCTCATCGGGTACCGCGAGCGCGGCGACACGCTGTACGAACTCAAACCGAAGGAGGCCGCGAAACAGCGTCGTGACATCGGCATGGTGTTCCAGCGGTTCAACCTGTTCCCGCATATGACGGCGCTCGAGAACATCGTCGAGGCGCCCATGCAGGTGAAGGGGCAGCGGCGAGCGGCGGCGGAACAGCGGGCGAAGGAACTGCTCGACCGCGTCGGCCTGTCCGACAAGGCTGCGGCCTACCCGGGGCACCTGTCCGGCGGGCAGCAGCAACGGGTCGCGATCGCCAGAGCGTTGGCGATGGACCCGAAGCTCATGCTGTTCGACGAGCCGACGTCCGCGCTCGACCCGGAACTCGTCGGCGACGTGCTCGACGTCATGAAGGGCCTCGCGCGCGACGGCATGACGATGATCGTGGTCACGCACGAGATGGGCTTCGCGAGGGAGGTCGCCGACTCGCTCGTCTTCATGGACCAGGGCGTCGTCGTCGAGTCCGGCGATCCTCGCACGGTCCTCGCCGACCCGCAGCACGCTCGGACCCGCGCGTTCCTCTCCAAGGTGCTGTAGGCGCGCTGCGCGCCCGCCCGGCGCGGTTCAGTTGGCGGTTCGGGTGGGTGGGATCGCTTCCCACCCACCCGAACTGCGCCGTGAACCCTCGTCGTCGCTCTACCGGCGGGCGATGGCCCGTGCAACGAGCACCACGACGGTGACGGCAGCGATGCCCACACCCGCGACGACCGCGATCGTGGCTGCCGGGTGCTTGCGGTACTGCTGTTCGAGTTCGTCGGCGACGGAGTCGACCGTCGACGTCACACGATCGGTCGCTTCACCGACGGTGTCGCTCACAGCGTGACGGACGTCGTCCGCGGCCGATTGCACGGCGTCCTGTGCTTTCGCGGCGGCGTGCTGGCCGTCGGCGACCGCGTTCTTGGCGGCGTCCCGAACCCCCGCCACTCCGTCCTTCACCGCGCCGGTCGCGCCGCTCACACCGTCGGCCGCAGCGTGGGTGACGCCGTCGACTCCGTCCTTCACAGCGTGCTTGGCGTCGTCGACCCCGCCGACGACTGCCGCTTTCGCGTCCTTCACGCCGTCTTGCACCGCGTTCTTGGCACCTGACACGCCCTCCTTCACGGCGTTCTTGGCATCCGCGGCGCCCTCCTTCACAGCGTTCTTCGCATCCGCGGCGCCGTCCTTCACGGCGTTCTTGGCATCGGCCGCGCCGTCCTTCACGGCGTCCTTCGCATCACCGATGCCGTCGGCCGCCGCGCGTTTGGCTCCGCGAACGCCGTCGGAGACCGCCTGCGTCGCATCGCCGACACCGTCTTTCACGGCCTCCGCGCCGTGCTTCGCTGCCTCTGCGCCGTCTTTCACCGCATCCGCTCCGTGCTTCGCTGCTGCTGCTGCCTGGTCCCGTGCGTCGTCGTGTTCAGCCATGTCCGCTCCTTGTCCGTCTCGTCGAGTCTCGTCCTCGTGGGCTTTCCCGTCGAGTGTCGAATACGTTCTCACAGGTAGGACGGACCCATCGCCCCCTTCGTCACGTGGGGTTGCACAATTCAGGAACATCCGCACAATTCAGGAGGATTCCGCGCGACACACCGGTCGATCGTCCTGAATTGTGCACATCATCCTGAATTGTGAAACCCCTGGTGGGAGGGATAAGCCGGGATACGACGACGGGACGGTCAGAGCACGACGGTCAAGGCGCCGCCCGGCCCGGCGGTCACCGTCACGGCCCGGTAGTCGGGAATGCGCGGAAGGCCGTCGGTGATCTCGCCCGCGTAGTCGCCAACGACCACGACCTGCATGCCGGCAGCGACCCCGGCGCGCAGGCCTGCATCGGCGTCCTCGAACACGACGACGTCTGCCGGTTCCAACCCCAGCCGAGCTGCGGCCGCAAGGTATCCCTGCGGGTCGGGCTTGCCCGACGTCACGTCCTCGGCGGCGACGATGACCGGCGGGATCGGGATGCCGACGACGCCCATGCGCGCCCGAGCGAGTTCACCGGGCGCCGACGTCACGAGACCGACCACAGCGGAGGGCAGCGATGCGACGAACGCGGCGGCCCCCGGGATCTCGACGATGCCCTCCGTCATCGACATCTCCTCGGCGATGAGCGATGTCACCTCGAGGTCGACGTCGATTCCGGGGGTTCCGTACACGGCGATCGTCTCGGACGCCCGTCGTCCGTGTGCGAACGCGAGCAGTTCGGCCGGTTCAGCGCCGTGACGCACAGCGAACGCCGACCACACGATCTCGACGACGGAGGTGGAGTCGACGAGTGTGCCGTCCATGTCGAACAGCACCCCGTTCACGGTCAATGTGGTGCGTGCTTCGCTCATCCGCCCATTCTCCAGCAACATCCCGCCGAGGTGAGGCTTCCGGTTGTTCTGGAGGCGCTTGGACGACCGGAAGCCTCACCTCGGCGGATAGGGGATGGGGACGAGGCGGGCCGGGCATCAGGTCAGCGGGTCAGCGGAGGACCCGGTGCGGAGCGGCAGCCCGGAAGCCGCCACCGAGCTCGACCAGTACGGGGAGCTCGACACCGAGCAGAGCGTCGAGCGATTCGACGGCGGCGCCGACGGTCTCGACGGCCGTTCGCGGCGACACGCCACGACGGCACGTGAGGGCGACCTTGAGCGCACGTTCCCGCCCGGCTTCCCAGGCCGATACCCGCACCGCGGAGAATGCGGCGGTGTCGGCGAGCGCATCGCCGAGTGCGCGCGCGACGACATCGGCTTCGAGCACGACCTCGCCGTGCTCCGCCGGGGCGCGATGCACGAGGTTCGTCCGCCCACGGCCCTGACGGAGCACGAACGCGACGAGGAGCGCAGCGACCAGCGCGAGGAGCACGACACCGACGACGGGAGCGACCATGGGTGTGGGATCCACGTCTCCGACGACTCCCGGCACGGCCGAGAACGGGTTCCAGGAGAACCAGCCGGCGATCGTGTCGAGGACCGCAGCGCGATCGTCCCGCCACCAGTCGGCGACGAACGGAACGGTCACGACGGCGAGCGCTGCAGCACCGAGCGCGACGAGCACGAGGCCGACGATGAAGAGCAGCAGACGGTTCAGCCCGCGATTGGTGGAGTTCATTGTCCGACCTTCCCGTTCGTCGAGATCGTGGTGGCGACGCGCAGCGGCGGCTGGAGCGCGAAGGCGTCGAGGTCGGCGGCGACCGCGCGATCGACCGCGTCACGGTCGACGGCGATGCCGCTCGCCGGTGTGATGCGGATGCCGACGGTGCGGCGCCCGACGGCGACCACGGTGCCGTCCGGATGCGTCGACGCCGTGGCGGAGGCGCGCTGCGCGAGTGCCGAGGCGATGACCTCGTCGTCGACGACGGCGAGGACGCGGTCGGTCGCGAGCACGTGCCGATGGTGACGACCGGGGCCGATGGCGAGGCCGAGCAGCACGAGGCCGAGCAGCAGGACGACCGCGCCGGAGACGCCGAGGATCGCCGGCTGCGTCGTCGGGAGGCTGGCGGCCGCCGACGGGATGTCGCCCGGCGCGACGAGGAGCGGCGGAACGCCGACGAGGGCGAGCACCGTCTCGACCGCGATCCAGACGGCGACGATGACGAGAGCTATCGCGATGACGATCGCAGCCGTCGACCTCGGCGAGTGGAGTTCTCGACGCACGAGGCGGCGCAGGAGCGGCGTCGAAGCGGGCGATGGGGTCGGGGTCGGCGCGGTCCGGTTCGGCGCTGCGGAACCCGACGCGGCCGGACTGGACCCGGTCGCGGGCGACCCGGTCGACTCGGTGACCGGCGCCCCGTCCGCCACGCTCGTCGCAACGGGGCCGTCTGACCCGCCAGGCCCGCCAGACAGCATCGGAACGTCGTCGCTCGTCATGAGACCCGTCCTCTCCGGGCCGTCTCGATCCCGCTCACACGCACGACGACCCTGGTCACCCTGGACCCGGACAACGCTTCGAGCTTCGCTCCGATGGCGCCCGTCGCCTCGCCCGCCCGGTCGAGGATCGAGCCACCGGATCGTGCCACGACGTCCGGCGCCGCGGCGATGAGTCCGAGCGGTGGAACGCGCATGGGCGAGGTGACGACGAGGGCGAGGGCGCCGCGGTCGTCGGCGAGTGAGACGGTCACGCGACCCGCGGGAACCCCGAGCGTCTCGGCCGCGATGGCCACCGCGACGTGTTCGAGGGCTTTCGCCGCGATGCGCGTCCGGCCGGGGCCGCCGGATGGGAGCCCACCGGACGACGGCCCGCCCGACATGTTCCCGCCGGCTGAGCCTTCGCTGTTCGGCGGCCCCGCGAGGGCGTCGGGCGCGCCTCCGCGATCGAGGACGGTGGACATCATGAGGACACGCGCTTCCCGCGCACGGCGTCGACGATGGCGCGGAAGTCCGTCTGCCCCGTGACGATGCGTGCGACGACGGCGCCGACCCCCATCGCGACGGCGACGAAGACGAACGCCCAGAACCCGAAGGCGACCCAGCTGATCGCCAGGACCGCCCCGATCAGGATGCCGATGCTGGTCGCGGTCACAGGACTCGCGCCTCGGCTTCCTGGTCCTCGTCATCGGAGGGGATGAAGACGTCGCTGACGGTCACGTTGACCTCGGGGACCTCCATGCCGACGAACTGTTCGATCGCGCGGATGATGGATGCGCGCACCTCGCCGGCGACGAGTTGCAGGTCGACGGGGTAGTCGGCGACGATCACGACGTCGACGGCCACCTGTGTCTCGCCCACCTCGACACGGATGCCCTGCGAGAGGTCGGAGGAACCGATGGCGTCGCGGATCGCTCCGAAGGCGCGAGCCGCTCCGCCGCCGAGCGCGTGGACGCCACGGACTTCACGAGCGGCGATGCCTGCGATCTTCGCGATGACGCCGTCGTCGATGACGGTCGTGCCGAAGGAGGAGGTGTCGGCGATGACGGTGCCGTCGGCGGGGCGGCCCTTCGAGACGGTGGGCTTCGGGATGCTGGGGGTGTTGGTCGTGTTCGACATGGTGTCGCCTTTCTCGGTCGTCCGGTCGAGGGATTCGATCGGCGCTTCGGTGATAGGACGCAGCCGTCGCATCGTTCGTCACGGGTGGGCGGGAAGCTCGTGAAGCCGCCGAGAATCGTGCATCGGACCGTGACGAATCGGCCGCGACGACCGACGCGGCACCGAGGAACTCGTGGAGAGCGCACGCCGCTAAGATTGATGGGTCCGGCATCCCCCCTCTTCCTTTGGAGTCCTGCCCTCGTGACGACCACCACCCCCAGCGCCGATGCGACCAATGCGACCGCTGTCGCCGACACCGTCGACAACGCCATCGCCACCCCCGACCGCGAGCAGCCGTACGGCGCACTCGGCCTGAAGGCGGACGAGTACGCGAAGATCCGCGAGATCCTCGGGCGCCGTCCCACGAGCGGCGAGCTCGCCATGTACTCGGTCATGTGGAGCGAGCACTGCTCCTACAAGTCGAGCAAGACCTACCTCCGTCAGTTCGGTCAGAAGGTCACGCCGGAGATGAAGAAGAACCTCATGGTCGGCATGGGGGAGAACGCGGGCGTCGTCGACGTCGGCGAGGGCTGGGCAGTCACCTTCAAGGTGGAGAGCCACAACCACCCGAGCTACATCGAACCGTTCCAGGGTGCGGCGACGGGTGTCGGCGGCATCGTCCGCGACATCATCTCGATGGGTGCACGCCCGGTCGCGATCATGGATCAGCTGCGGTTCGGCGACATCGACCACCCCGACACCGCGCGCGTCGTCCACGGCGTGACGGCCGGCATCTCCTCGTACGGCAACTGCCTCGGCCTGCCGAACATCGGCGGCGAGACCTACTTCGACAAGGTGTACCAGGGCAACCCGCTCGTCAACGCCCTGTCGGTCGGTGTCCTCCGCCACGAGGACCTCCGCCTCGCGAACGCGTCCGGCGTCGGCAACAAGATCGTCCTCTTCGGTGCGCGCACGGGCGGCGACGGCATCGGCGGCGCATCGATCCTCGCTTCGGACTCGTTCGACGCGAACGGCCCGACGAAGCGTCCCGCCGTGCAGGTCGGCGACCCGTTCGCCGAGAAGGTGCTCATCGAGTGCTGCCTCGAGCTCTACCGCGACAGCCTCGTCGAGGGCATCCAGGACCTCGGTGCCGCCGGGATCTCCTGCGCCACGAGCGAGCTGGCCGCGAACGGCGACGGCGGCATGTTCGTCGAGCTCTCGCACGTGCTGCTGCGCGACCCCTCGCTCACGCCTGAGGAGATCCTCATGTCCGAGTCGCAGGAGCGCATGATGGCGGTCGTCGAACCGGGCAAGCTCGACGCATTCCTCGCCGTCACCTCGAAGTGGGACGTCGAGACGTCGGTTCTCGGTGAGGTCACGGACACGGGTCGCCTCGTCATCAACTGGCACGGCGAAGAGATCGTGAACGTGGACCCGTCCACGGTCGCCGTCGACGGTCCCGTCTACGAGCGCCCCGTCGCCTACCCCACGTGGATCGATGCACTGCAGGCCGACAAGGCCGAGGACCTCCCCCGCGCGACCGATGCCGCCGAGCTCAAGGACCAGTTCCTCGCGCTCCTCGGTTCGGCGAACCTCGCGGACAAGAGCTGGATCACGAACCAGTACGACTACTACGTCATGGGCAACACGGCCCTGTCGTTCCCCGACGACGGCGGCATGATCCGCGTCGACGAGGAGTCCGGCCTCGGGTTCGCGATCGCGACGGACGCCAACGGCCGTTACTGCCAGCTCGACCCGCGTCAGGGTGCGCGCCTGGCTCTCGCAGAGGCCTACCGCAACGTCGCCGTCACCGGTGCCGTTCCGGCGGCGGTCACGGACTGCCTCAACTTCGGTTCGCCGGAGAACCCCGAGGTCATGTGGCAGTTCTCGGAGGCCGTCGAAGGCCTGTCGGACGGTTGCCTCGAACTCGGCATCCCGGTCACCGGCGGCAACGTCTCGTTCTACAACCAGACGGGCGACGTCCCGATCTTCCCGACCCCCGTCGTCGGAGTGCTCGGCGTCATCGATGACGTGGCCCGCCGCGTCCCGAGCGGTTGGCAGGACGAGGGCGACAACATCTACCTCCTCGGCACGACCTCGGCGGAACTGTCCGGTTCGGCATGGGCCGGCACGATCCACGACCACCTCGGCGGTCTGCCGCCCGCGGTCGACCTGGCCCGTGAACAGGACCTCGCCGGCCTACTGCACGCCGGTGCGCACGAAGCCCTCATCGCTTCCGCCCACGACCTCTCCGACGGCGGCCTCGCGCAGGCTCTCGCCGAGAGCGTCATGCGCTTCGGCGTCGGCGCCCGCATCTTCCTCGGCGAGCTGCTGCAGCGCGACGGCGTCGACCTCACGACGGCCCTCTTCTCGGAATCGACGGGCCGTGTGCTCGTGTCGGTTCCGCGTGAGGACGATGTGAAGTTCCGCGGTCTGTGCGAAGGCCGCGGCTACCCGGTCATCCGCATCGGTGTGACGGACGCCTCCGCCGCCGATGCAGACGCCACCGAGCCCGTGCTCGAAGTGCAGGACGTCTTCACGGTCTCCGTGTCGGAGCTCCGCACGGTGTCGAAGAGCGTGCTCCCGGCCCGCTTCGGCGCGACGGTCGGCTAGGCCCGAGCGCCCTCGACAGCAGTGCTCGTCCGCCGCATCCGCAGGGTACGGCGGACGTCTGCGTTCCGGGGCGGCACAGGCGCCCGTGCAGGGAAGTGCGCCTGGAGAGCAGATACCCGAAACCCACTCACCAGGCGCGACCGTTGCGAACAACGGACCAGCTTGCTCCGACGATCCGGCAGCTGCACGGACTGAACCCGAATCAGTCCGCCGCCGATTCCGGAGTCGGGACCACAAGCATCCCGTTAAATATACCAATACCGGGAACTCCAGGCGACACGTGAGCCCGGCGTGGTCATCGGACGTGCCTCAGGCAGCGGATGGGCGACGCGGGACGACCGCGCAGCGCAGACGCTCAGCGCAACCGTGCAGGTCAGCCGTTCAGCGCAGCCGCTCGATCTCCCGCTCCGTCCGCACAGGTGGGAAGGTCACGACGGCGACCAGGCCACCTCCATCGTTCGGGCGGAGGGCGAGGGTGCCGTTGTGCGCCGTGACGATGCTGTCGACGATCGCGAGTCCGAGGCCGAGCGACCGCTGCCGGCCCGTCGCGACCCGACCGCTGTCGCGGTAGAACGGCTCGGTGAGCATGGGGATGGCCGACTCCGGCACGAGCGTTCCCGTGTTCGTGATCGTCAGCTCCGGCGCACCGCCGTCCGGTCCCCCGGTCAGCCGCGTGCGCACGCTCACGGTCCCGCCGTCGTGGTTGTGCCTGATGGCGTTGCCGACGAGGTTGGAGACGACCTGCGCCACGAGCGTCGCCTCGCCGAGCACCACAGCCGGTGCGAGGTCCGTGTCGATCGTGATCCCGCGTTCGGCCGCGTCGTCCTGCGCGTCGATGACGACGTCCTCGATGAGCCCGGTGAGCGCGATCGGCTCCACGTCCATCTCGCGCTGGCCGATGTCGGCGAGGTCGAGGAGCGATTCGACGGTCTCGATGCTGCGCGAGTTCGTGGTGCGGAGGCGGCTGAGCAGTTCCCGCGTCCGCTCGAGGTCGAGTTCGTCGTCCCGGGCCGCGACGTCGAGCATCGTCTGCGTCGTGGCGAGCGGGGTGCGGAGTTCGTGCGAGGCGTTGGCGGCGAAGCGTCGATGGGCGTGGAACGAGCGGTCGAGGCGTTCGAGCATGTGGTCGAAGGTGTCGGAGAGTTCCGTGATCTCGTCGCGGGGGCCGGTGAGTGCGACGCGGTGGTCGAAGGATCCCGTCGCTGCTCGCTGCGCGGCGAGGTTGATCTCCTGGAGCGGCCGGAGGACTCGGCCCGAGATGACCCAGCCCGCCCACGAACTGCCGAGGGCGAGGACGATGAGCACGATGACCGACACGACGAGCAGGGTGTTGAGGATGTCCGACTGGTCGGTGATGAGGAGTGGGGACGCCACACGGATCGAGGCGGAATCGGTCCCGGTCGGCATCAGCCCGGACATGCTCGAGAGCGGGAGACCCGTCGTCGGATCGACGGTTTCGGCGTACCCGTCCGACGGGTAGGCGCGCGTTGCAGCGACGGCCGTCTTGTCGACCTGGATCGCATAGGTCGGCACGTACCGCATGAAGACGTAGACGATGCCGAGCATGAGCGCACCGGCCCCCGTGAAGAGCGCCGAGTAGGTGAGGGTGAGCCGCGCGCGGACGGTCAAACGACGGGGGCGCTCGTGGAGGGGGGCCTCGAGGATGCGATTCGACGCCTGGCGCGGCGTGGGCCGGTTCGCCGTCCGGGGTCCGACGCGGGGCGACTCCCCCGTTCCCCGCCCGCTCACGCCGGTTCCTCGATCCGGTACCCGGCCGCAGGCACCGTCTGGATGACCCAGGGCGAGCCGAGGCGACGGCGGAGGTTCGAGACGGTCACGCGAATCGTGTTGGTGAAGGGATCGACGTTCTCGTCCCACGCCTTCTCGAGGAGCGTCTCGGCGCTCACGACGCCGCCGCCGGCCTGCATGAGCACTTCGAGCACCGCGAACTCCTTGCGCGAGAGCTTGATGTACGAGCCCCCGCGGAACACCTCGCGACGGAACGGGTCGAGGCGCACGCCGGCGAGTTCGAGGATGGGCGGACGCGATTCGACGTTGCGACGCACGAGCGCCCGCAGACGCGCCACGAGCTCCGGGAACTCGAACGGCTTCGAGAGGTAGTCGTCGGCGCCGAGCCCGAGGCCGGACACCTTGTCGTCGAGTCGTCGAGCGGCCGTGAGCATGAGGACGCGGATCTCCGGGTAGTCGGCCACGATCGTGCGGCAGACGTCGTCCCCATGGGTGCCGGGGAGGTCGCGGTCGAGCACGATGACGTCGTATTGATTGATCGTGATGGCTTCGAGCGCCGCGTCGCCGTCGTGGACGAGATCGGCGGCGATGGCCTCCTGTCGGAGCCCGGCTCGGATGGCTTCCGCCAGGAAGGTCTCATCCTCTGCTACCAGGACGCGCATGGGTTCCTCTCGGGTGCGATCCGTCGGGTGTCGGACCGCTCGGGTCGGTGAAGCGATCGACGCAGTGCGCCGGTCGATCCAGTGAAGCACGACGGGTGTTCAAGCTGCGTAAAGAAGGAAGCCGACGAGCGGTCGGAGGCCGGTTCGGGGCGGTCTCCTGCGCCGCGGGCTCGACTGGAGAGCAGTGTACGTGATATACCAGAAAGGCACCCGTGAACCAGGATTTGCCCCCGAACAGGGGACTCGGTACGGTGCAGGGGCGCCCGGGCACGTCCCGGAAGAAAGGACACCGTGACGCACCCCTCGATCTCCACCACTCGTCGGCTGAACCGATCGCATCGGAATCCGTCCCATCGGGGGCTCCGCCGGTCAGGGATCGTCGCACTCGTGCTGGCCGTCGGCGTCGCTCTGCTCGCACCGCCCGTCGTCCCCACCGCGTCGGCCGCCGAGTACCCGAGCTGGGGCGACGTCATCGCCGCTCGAGGCAATCAGGCCGCGGCCGAGGCGAAGGCGAAGGAGCTGCGGGGCCACCTCGCCGATCTCGAGACCCGCGCGGCCGAGACCAGCCGCGTCGCACAGACCAAGGGTGAGGAACTCGCCATCGCCCAGGACGCCTACGATGTCGCGCTCGCCCGTGCCACGTCGCTGCAGCAGCAGGCGGACACGACGAGCGCCACCGCTGATTCCACGGCCACGCAGGCCGGTCGCATCGCCGCGCAGCTATACCGCGGCGGCGGCGCCGACCTCACCGCACAGTTGTTCCTCTCGGCGACGCCGTCCGACGCGAACGCATCGCCCGCTTCCACGAAGGGCGACTCGGGCGGCAACACCGACCTCCTTTCGGCTCTCGGTGCCATGAACAAGCTCGCCGAGCGCAACAACACCGTGTACGAGCGCGCGACGACCGCCCGGAACGTCGCATCGGCCGTCGCCACGCAGGCGCAGACGGCTTCCACGGAACGCGATGCCCTCCGCGAGGCGGCGTCGACCGCATTCGCCTCGGCACGCGAGGCAGCGGACGCCGATGCAGCGGCAGTCGCGAGCGCGCAGAAGCAGGCGATCGAGCTCAACGCGAAGCTCGCCGCCCTCACCGACGCATCGGCCAAGACGGCCGCCGAGTACCAGGCGGGCGTCGACGCTGCAGCAGCGGCGAACCCGGGTGGGGGCGGCGGAGGCGGCGGCCTCCCCGGTGGCAGCGTCGGCCCGCAGGGCTGGGGCGTCCCCGCCGGTGGCCGCATCACCGACTCCTACGGCCCGCGCGAACCCATCTGCGGTTCAGACGGATGCAGTGGCCCGTTCCACTACGGCACCGACATCGGCACGGGCTGCGGCGCCCCCATCTACGCCGCGGCGGCCGGCACCGTCGAGTACGCCGGTTACTACGGCACGTACGGCAACTTCGTGCAGCTCGCGCACGGCGGAGGCGTCGACACCGGCTACGCGCACATCCGCCCCGGCGGCATCGTCGTGAACAACGGGCAATCGGTCTCCGCCGGGCAGCTCATCGCCTGGTCCGGCACGACTGGCGCGTCCAGCGGCTGCCACCTGCACTTCGAGGTGCGCATCGGCGGCGGCCGCACCGACCCCGTCCCGTTCATGCGCGATCGCGGCGCGCCGCTCGGCTGACGCGACGAACGGATGCCGGCCGGCCGGGGCTGCCGGGCCAGGGCTGGCGGGCCAGGGCTGGCGGGCCAGGGCTGGCGGGCCGATGCTGACTGGTCGATGCGAACGGGCCGACCGACCACTACTGTGAGAGATCGGGGCACGGGGGCCAGCAGAAACGGAGAGACGCATCGTGGGCTTCCTCGTGTGGTTGTTCGACGCCTCCTTCTCCATCGGCGACCAGACCATCCTCTGGCGTGAGGTCATCGGCAACGTCTTCGGCCTCCTGAGCGCCCTCGGCGGCATGCGTCGCAAGGTGTGGGCGTGGCCCGTCGGCATCATCGGCAACGCCCTGCTCTTCACGGTCTTCCTGGGCGCCGTGTTCCACACGCCCAACGCGACCAACCTGCTCGGTCAGGCGGGCCGGCAGATCGTCTTCATCCTCGTGTCCGTCTACGGCTGGGTGCAGTGGCGCCGCAGCGAACGCCGAGCCGCGGTTCGCGCCGGCCTCCATCCGGACGAGCCGGAGGAGGTCATCCGCACCCGGTGGGCTGGCTGGCGCGTGCGCATCGGGCTCATCGTCGTCCTGTTCGGTGGCACCGTCGCCCTGACACCGCTGTTCCGCGCGCTGGGTTCTTACGAGCCGGTGTGGGCGGATGCCTGGATCTTCATGGGTTCGCTGCTCGCGACGTACGGCATGGCGAAGCGGTGGGTCGAGTTCTGGCTCATCTGGGTCGCGGTCGACCTCGTCGGCGTCCCGCTGCTCTTCAGCGCGGGGTATTGGGCGTCCGCGATCATGTACGTCTTCTACGGTGCGTTCACGCTCGTCGGCTTCTTCGTCTGGGCCAGAGCCCGTGGCGCCGCCGCTCCAGAGCCCGCGCCCTCCTCCGCCTCCTGACCCCCCTTTCCGCCGAGGGGTCTCAACGTGCGGGTGTCAGCGGCTCACACCCGCAGGTTGTGACCCCTCGGCAGCTGAGAAGGGGCTTTGGAGGATGTCTGGTGATCGGCAGACGATGACATAGCGGGCCGGCCGATGGGATGGAGGGACGTCGCGACGCGGCGTGCGATCACGACCCGATCGCCTCCAACGGAAGGACCCCACCATGCGCAGACGCACAGCAGCCGTACTCGCCCTCCCCCTCCTCGCGCTCACGCTCGGGCTCGCCGCGTGCTCCGGCGGCGGAACGCCATCAGCCGGCGGCAGCCCTTCCAGCGGCTCCGGGGGCTCAGACGGTTCGCAGAGCTACGAGCAGGAGTTCGACGACTGGAACCTGAAGGTCGCGAAATGCCTGCGCGATCAGGGCATGGACGTCGCAGATCCGGAGCCGGGCACGCAGTGGACCTATCCCAACGAACCCGGTGCCGACAACGCCGTGACCGAGTGCTTGTCATCGGTCGGCAACGCGCCGACCGACCCGAACCAGCCGAGCAGGAAGGAGATCTCCGACGAGCTCATGGAACGGGCCAAGTGCCTCCGGGACAAGGGCTTCGACGTGCCAGACCCCGGGGCGGACGGCTCCTGGCAGCTCCCGGAGAGTCTCTTCGATGAGGCGCGCGCCTGCGCCAAATAGCGCCATCGCCCCACCCCTTCATCTCCGCCGAGGGGTCGCGATCTGCGGGTCCGGCCAGCCCGCACCCGCAGATTGCGACCCCTCGGCAGAAGTGGCGGCGGGCTATTCCTCGGGCGGGAGCGCCCGATAGCCGACGCCGGAGACCGTGTGGATGATCCACGGCTCGCCGAGTTCCTTCCGGAGCGTCGACATCGTGACGCGGACGGCGTTCGTGAACGGGTCGGCGTTCTCGTCCCACACCCGTTCGAGAAGCTCCTCGGCGCTCACGACCCCGCCGCGCGCTGCGAGCAGCACTTCGAGGACGGCGAACTGTTTCTTCGCGAGCCGGACGTACCGACCGTTGCGGTACACCTCGCGCCGGAACGGATCGAGACGCACCCCCGCGTATTCGAGGACGGGCGGAACCGATGCGCCGGGCCGGCGGGCGAGGGACCGAAGACGGAGGACGAGCTCCCGCAGCTCGAACGGCTTCGTCAAGTAGTCGTCCGCCCCGATCTCGAAGCCGGACTCCTTGTCGTCGAGCTCGGCCGCGGCAGTGAGCATCAGTACTTTGCACGGCAGCTCCTGCTGCACGATCCACCGGCACACGTCGTCGCCGTGGGTGCCGGGCAGGTCGCGGTCGAGGACGACGATGTCGTACGCGTTGACCGCGAGCCGTTCGAGCGCGGTGTCGCCGTCGAGGACGAGGTCGGCGGCGATGCCCTCGTGCTGGAGGCCGTCGTGGATCGCTTCCGCCAGGTACGGCTCGTCTTCGGCGATCAACACGCGCATGGGACTCCTCTGCTGGGCGGGTTCCGGACCGCTCGGGATCCGGTCCGTGCGCGGTCCCGGCACGGCACCTCGATCGTACGTGCGCCGGTGTGTCGAAAACGTATGGCGATCGCCAATCGCCTGCGAAATGCCCGTCCGGGTGGACTGGGTCGCGACCCTCACCGGTCCAGCCACCGCCCACTCGCCGAGTCGAGGCGGCCCACGATGAAGGAGACGCCGTGTTGACGACATCCCACCGCACACCGCCCCCGCGCATCACCGCGCGCTCGCTCCGGTCCGAGGACCCGTACCCGGCCGCCACGCACCGGCGTCGGAAGCGCGTCCGCCGGAGGATCGTCGCAATCGTCGGCATCACGCTCGCTGCGCTCATCGCGGTGACGGCGTGCACCGGAGGCGGCACGGCGATCGTGACGGGGATCTCCTCGATCACGCAGGGGCAGCTCCCCGAACCGCTCGGAGGCGGCGGGGTGGCGGACGGCACGTACGGAGAAGCCGACGGAGCGATGACCGACAACACGTTCACGGCCTTCGACACCGGCCACCCCGGCATCGCGAACCTCCATCCGGCCCTCCTGGACGCGGTTCAGCAGGCGACGCGGGATGCCGCCGAAGATGACATCACGATGTTCGTGAGTTCGGGATGGCGCAGTCAGTCGTACCAGCAGCACCTCCTGGACGCCGCGATCGTCGAGTACGGGAGCGAGGAGGCCGCCAGGCAGTACGTCGCGACGCCGGACGGCTCCTCGCACACCCGTGGTGCGGCGGTCGACATCGGCGCCACCGACGCCGACTACTGGCTCATCCAGCACGGCACCGACTACGGCCTGTGTCAGACCTACTCGAACGAGATCTGGCACTTCGAGCTCGCGACCTCACCGGGCGGAACCTGCCCGGACCAACTGCCGAACGCCGGCTGAGCAGCGTGATCACCGACGTCCTGACGTCGTCATAACACCGGAGAGCATGAACTGGTCTCATCCCCAGCGTCGGCCACAGCATCGGTCGACCATCGAGAGAACAGGACAGCACCCATGCTCCACACCACATCGACAACCCGCCAGCGCACGCTCGCCAGGTACTCGGCGCTGCTCGCCGTTCCGCTCCTCGTGGGCATGCTCGCCGCATGCAGCGGAAGCGATCCGAAGGGGTCCGAGAAGCCGGCAGGCACGGAACAGACGGTCCAGGACTGGCAGGTGTCCTTCTCCGCGTGCATGCGCGACGAGGGCATCGCGGACTATCCGGATCCGGAACCGGACGGCACGATGAAAGCTGGCACCACCCTGGACGACGCCGATGCGCAGGCGATGGAGACGGCGTCGAAGACGTGCTTGGAGCAGCTCGGCGAACCGCCGGCCGGCCCCGGGGGCAAGGTCACTGGTGAGGAGCTCATGGAGCAGAACATGAAGGTCGCCCAGTGCGTGCGCGACAGTGGTTACGAGATGGAGGATCCGAAGGCGGGGAACCAGATGACCATGAGCAATGACATTCCTCAGGACGTGATCGAGAAGTGCATCGGCGAGGGCGGCGTGGTCAGCTCGAAGAACTGACCGTCCGACAGCCCGATGCCGCTCTGCAGCCAGCAGGGCGGCATCGTCGTTTCGTCACGGGGCGGCGTTCCGATGATGCGGTGCCGAAATCGAACGGTGGTGCTCACCGGCTTCACAGAGCGGCCCCTGAACGACCTTGCAGAAACATAAAGATTTCCTTTGACGCCAGGGGTACGCGTCATTCGTTGGACTGTTCTCATCAGCTCGCGCCGATCACCCGATCGGCCGACTCCCGACAGAACAGGACAGCATCATGTTCCGCATCACCGACCGTCGCCTGGCGAAGTACTCCGCGCTCCTCGCGGTGCCACTTCTCGTCGGCCTCCTCGCCGCCTGTAGCACGGGCGACCCGAAACCCGAGCAGTCCGCTTCCTCCGAGAAGAGCTTCGAAGACTGGCAGGTGTCGTTCGCCTCGTGCATGCGCGACAACGGCGTCGACATGCCCGACCCTGGCAAGGGCGGCATGTCCCAGGCGCTCACCCTCGACGAGGCCAACGCCGAAGCGTTCCAGACGGCCTCAGACACGTGCATGAAGAAGCTCGGCGAACCGCCGGCACCTCCCGGAGGCAAGAAGACCGAGAAGGAGATGCTCGCCGACCAGCTGAAGCTCGCGAAGTGCTTCCGCGACAACGGCATCGACGTCGCCGACCCGAAGGAAGGCCAGGGGCTCACGATCCCCGAGGCTCCTGACGACGTCATGGAGAAGTGCGGCCTCGGTGCCGGGGCAGGCGGCATGACGAGTGTGCGGCCCGCCGGCTGATCCCGCCGCGCCACCCCACTGAACGCCCACTCAGACCCGGCCGCCCCGGCCACCCACCCGATGAACGCAGGAAGACACCATGGACCACTCGATCGATGACCTCGAACCGGAGACCGGCGGAACACCCGGCTCCCCCACCGGTTCCGCTCGCGGACTCACCTCCGACAGCGGATCGCCTGAACCGCGTCCGACGCGGCGACGGCTGATCGTCGCGAGCATCTGCATCGGTGCCCTCCTGCTCGTGGGAGGGGCGGCCGTGGTCGCCACGACCGCCGGCCAGGCGAACGCCGCGCCGGAGGAACATCAGAGCAGCATCAAGACCAGCACGGCGAAGATTCAGAAGGGCACGCTCTCCGGCGTCACGCAGGTGAGCGGCATTCTGAACTACGCGAATCAGCGAAAGGTCAGCGGAGGCACGGGCGGGACGGTGACCTCGACGCCCGCGCCCGGTGCGACCATCAGCCTGGGCGGCGCACTCTTCTCCGTCGACAACATCCCCGTGCTGCTCCTGCACGGCGGCCTCCCCGCGTGGCGGGCCTTCGGCATGGGGATGGAGGACGGCCCGGACGTCCTCCAGCTCGAGCAGAGCCTTGCCGCGCTCGGATACTTCGACCGCGAGCCGGACGAGGAGTTCGCAGCATCCACCGAGCGGGCCATCATCAAGTGGCAGAAGGCACTCGGCCTCGAGCAGACCGGTCGGCTGGAACTCGGATCCGTCGTGTTCATGGCGGGCGACGTTCGCGTCGCCTCGGTCGACACGGCCGTCGGGGCGCAGGCAGGCCCCGGTGCGAACGTCATCACGGTGACGTCGCTCGACAAACGAATCGACGTGGACCTCAAGCTGAGCGATCAGAAGCTCGGCGTCGTCGGGTCCAAGGTCGAGGTCCGTCTGCCGGGCGGAGCGACGACCACGGGCACGGTGTCCGAGGTCGGCGTGCCGACGGAGAAGGACGACAACGGCCAGAAGACGGTCACGATCCCCGTGACCATCACCCTCGACGATCTCGCCGCGGTCGCCGATCTGCAACGCGCGAGCGTCACGGTCGGCTTCCCGACGGAGAAGCGCGAGAACGTCCTGTACGTCCCCGTCGAAGCGCTCCTCGCGCTCGACAGCAAGACCTTCGGCGTCGAACTGGCCGGCAAGGGCAAGAACGGCACGGGCAAGAAGGTCCCGGTGACAACCGGCCTATTCGCCGACGGGCAGGTCGAGATCTCCGGCGACGGCATCGCCGAGGGCGACGACGTCGTGGTGCCGGGATCATGAGCGGCCTGATCCGAGCTGGCTCGCCGCTTGCGTCCGCTGCACCGACCGTCGATTCCGCCACACCCCTCGACCCCCGCGACACGATCGTCCACCTCGAAGGCGTCACGCGCAGCTACGGGCAACCGCCCGTGCACGCGCTGGCCGGCGTCGACCTCTCGATCGAAGCGGGCGAGTTCGTCGCGATCGTCGGCCCCAGCGGTTCCGGCAAATCCACGATGCTCAACGTCATCGGCACGCTCGACCGACCGTCGACGGGCACCGCGGTGATCGACGGATCCGACGTGCAGACGATGTCGGACGCCGCGTTGTCGGCACTCCGCGCGTACCGCATCGGGTTCGTCTTCCAGCAATTCCACCTGGCCGAGGGGACGAGCGCCGTCGACAACGTCGCGGACGGCCTCATCTACACGGGCATCCGACGCAGCGAGCGTCGCCGCCGCGCCAAGCGCGCACTCGAGCGGGTCGGGCTCGGCCATCGCCTCACCCACCGCCCCAACCAGATGTCCGGTGGCGAGCGGCAGCGCGTCGCCATCGCGCGCGCGGTCGTCGGCGAACCGCCCCTCCTCCTCGCCGACGAACCGACAGGCAACCTCGACTCGGCGTCCGGAGCCACGATCGTCGAGCTCCTCCACGAGCTCAACCGCTCCGGCACCACCGTCATCGTCATCACCCACGATGTCGAGCTCGCCGAGCAGCTCCCCCGACGGATCGGCATCCGCGACGGCCTCGTCGTGTCGGACTCGGGCCGGCCGGCCGGCTTCGGTTCCGCACCGGATCACGAAGGACGTGCAGCATGAGCCGCCGGAACCGCGACCAGTCACGTGGCGTCGCGGGTCCCCGCACGCGCCCCGGCAACCCGCGCGGACTCCGCTCGAAGCTCCTCGGCAGCGACGTGCTGCACCTGGGCACCGCCGGTCTCCGATCCCGTCCCACGCGTGCGATCCTGTCCGCGCTCGGCATCGCGATCGGCATCGCGGCGATGATCGCGGTGGTCGGCATCTCCACGTCGAGCCAGGCGAAGCTCAATGAGCAGCTGGCGACCCTCGGCACGAACCTGCTGACCGCGCAGGCCGGCAAGACGCTCTTCGGTAAGGATGCGACGCTGCCGGAGAACTCGGTCGCGAAGGTCAGCCTCCTGGCGGGCGTCACCGCCGTCGGTTCCACGGCCGACCTCGACCAACTCTCGATCTACCGGAGCAGCCTCATCGATCCCGCTCAGAGCGGCGGTCTCGGGGTGAAGGTCGCGACCGACGGCCTCCTCGACGTCATCGGAGGGAGCCTCGCCGCAGGCAGCTGGCTGAACCAGGCGACGAGCCAGTACCCAGCGGTCGTCCTCGGCTCGAAAGCGGCCGAGCGACTCGGCATCTCCACGCCCGGCACGCTCGTCTGGTTGGGCGATCAGCAGTTCACCGTCATCGGCATCCTCGATCCGGTTGCGCTCGCACCCGAGATCGACACGACCGCGCTCATCGGCGAGGCCGTTGCGAAGGGCCAGTTCGGCTTCAACGGCAAGCCCACGACGATCTACGAACGGTCCTCGGACGAGGCTGTCGCTTCGGTTCGCGAACTCCTCTCCCGCACGGTGAACCCGTCGGCGCCCGAGGAGATCACGGTCTCCCGCCCGTCAGACGCCCTCGCAGCCAAGAACGCAGCAGATCAGGCGTTCACCGGCCTGTTGCTCGGTCTCGGCTCCGTCGCGCTCCTCGTGGGCGGCATCGGTGTCGCCAACACGATGGTCATCTCGGTGCTCGAACGGAGACGGGAGATCGGTCTGCGGCGGGCGCTCGGCGCGACCCGGGGACACATCAGGTCGCAGTTCCTCACGGAGGCGCTCCTACTGTCGGCGCTCGGCGGCATCGCCGGTGCGGCGCTCGGCAGCGGTGTGACAGCGGTCTTCGCGAGTCTCAGCGGGTGGCCGACGGCGATCCCCGTCGCGGTCATCGCGGGCGGCATCGGCGCGACGCTCGTGATCGGCGCCATCGCCGGCCTGTATCCAGCGATCCGTGCGTCCCGGACGCCGCCAACGTCCGCCCTCAGCAGCTAGCCGCCGCCCATCCGCCGAGGTGAGGCTTCCGGTCGTTCGACAGCGCTCGAGACGACCGGAAGCCTCACCTCGGCGGCGTTTCGGGTGGGGTCAGCGCGCCTCGGTGAGCGCGTGGACGATCTGCGGGAGCGTCTTCATCGCGAGCGCATGAGCCGACTTCTCGTCACCGTCGGCGTCCTGCAGGATCGACTCCTGCAGAGCGTGCTCGTACAGCGTCACGACGATCTGCGCGACGGCATCGGTCGAGATGGTGAACCGCAGACCGACGGTCTCCGCCGCCTGGTCGAGGAGTTCGGCAAGGCGATGGTTGAAGCCCAGCTGGTGTTCGAGGTACCGCGCGGCCACAGCGTTGTCGCGCATGGCGAGCAGCCGGAACTCGGACTGGACGAGGCACCACTGCCGATCATCGGTCTGCATCTCGAGGAACGCGGTGACGATCGTCTCGATGGCGGCGGGCGTGTAATTGCCGTCCGCCGGCTTGAAGTTGGGGAGGACGGCGCCGAGCCCCTCCTGCAGGCGATCGAAGCGAAGGCGGTTCTCGCGTGCTTCGAGGGCGAAGAACAGCTCTTCCTTCGAATCGAAGTTCGAGTAGAACGCGCCGCGAGTGAAGCCGGCCTGCTCGCTGATCATCTCGACGGATGCGGACCGGACGCCGTGCTCCGCGAACACGTCGTAGGCGGCGTCGATGAGCCGCTCTCGCGTGCGCTGACGGCGAGCGGATTCGACGGGGCCGTCCGAAACGGATTCCGGCACCGGCTGGGCACCGCCCTCGGCGCGCGGTTCGGCGCGCGTCTCGGCAGGCGTCCCACCACCCGTCTCGACCGCGGATCCGGGGGTCTGCTGCGTCGTCTTCTCGGTCGCTGCCTCGTCGGCTGCAGTGGTCCGTTCCTCGTGCACGCGCATCCTGACACCTTACTGTGAGCTCTTTGCGATACATCATTGTATCGAATACATTTGTGTATCGGATACGCCGCTGTATCGAAAATCCCCCGATCCTTGTACAGAGGAGTGACGCGTGTCGTCAATGTTGTATTCCCTGGGACGCTGGGCCTTCAGGGCCCGACGACTCGTGCTCGTCCTCTGGATCGCCGTCCTCGCCGTCGCAGGTGGCAGCGCACTCGCGTTCAACCAGGGCACGGACAACTCGTTCTCCATCCCTGGCACCGAATCGCAGGAGGCGCTCGACTCCCTCTCGCACACCTTCCCCCAGGTGAGCGGCGCGAGCGCCCAACTCGTCGTCGTCGCGCCCAAGGGCGAGGACGTCACCGATACGGCCACGAAGCAGGCCATCACCGATGCGATCAAGGCGCTCGATGACGTCAAGGGCGTCGCGCAGGCGGTCTCGCCGTTCGATGAGAACATCACCGGTGCCGTCTCCGAAGACAAGAGCGCAGCACTCATCACCATCCAGCTCGACGGCGAACAGTCCGCGGTGACGGCGGAGACGAAGACCGCCATCCAGGACGAGGCGAAGCACCTGGCCGATGCGCTCCCCTCCGGCGCGCAATCGGCGCTCGGCGGTCAGCTGTTCAGCCAGAACCTGCCTGCCCTCAGCATCGTCGAGGTCATCGGCGTCGTCGTCGCCCTCGCCGTCCTCGTCATCACCTTCGGCTCGTTCCTCGCGGCCGGGATGCCGCTCATCACGGCGCTCCTCGGCGTCGCGATCTCGATGGCGCTCATCTTCGTGGCCACACTCTTCGGCCCGATCTCCTCGACCACGCCGATGCTCGCGCTCATGCTCGGCCTCGCCGTCGGCATCGACTACGCCCTCTTCATCATCTCCAGACATCAAGACCAATTGCGATCTGGGCTCGATCCGGAGGAGTCGACCGCGCGCGCCGTCGCGACGGCCGGCTCCGCGGTCATCTTCGCCGGCCTCACGGTCGTCATCGCCCTGCTCGGTCTGTCGGTCGCGAACATCCCGTTCCTCACGACGATGGGCGTCGCCGCGGCCGTCGGCGTGGCCATCGCCGTCGTCATCTCGCTCACCCTCATCCCCGCCATGCTCGGCTTCGCCGGTGCGCGCCTGACGCCGAAGTCCAAGCGGGCGAAGCGCGGCACGGCGAAAGCCCCCGTCGCCGAGGCCGGAACCCCGGTCACTGAGTCTGGAACCCCGGTCACTGAGCCTGTCTCCCCGGTCACTGAGCCTGTCGAAGTGTCGGACTCCGCCCTTCGACAGGCTCAGGGACCGGACGGCGTCACTCAGGGATCGGACGCCTCTGCCGCCCCCGCTGCTCCGGAACCCCACCAGAACCGCTTCTTCCTCGGCTGGGTGCGCGGTGTCACGCGGTGGCCCATCGTCACGATCATCGCCGTCGTCGGCATCCTCGGCGTCGCGACGATTCCCGCCGCATCACTCCGTCTCGCCCTCCCTGACGCCGGATCCGCTCCCGCGAGCGACCCCGCTCGCATCACCTACGACCTCATCTCCGACCACTTCGGCGAGGGGTTCAACGGTCCGCTCATCGTGACCGGCAGCATCGTGGGCAGCACCGATCCGTTGAAGCTCATGGCCGATCTCAAGAAGGAGATCGAGGGCCTCGACGGCGTTGCGGCCGTCCCGCTCTCCACCCCCAACGCGACGGCGGACACGGGCATCGTCCAGGTCATCCCGACGGGCAGCCCGGACTCGCAGTCCACGAAGGACCTCGTCACGGAGCTACGCGATCTGCACGGCTACTTCCAGGACGAGTACAAGGTCGATCTGAAGGTCACGGGATTCACGGCCGCCGGCATCGACATCTCCGATCGACTCGGCGGAGCGCTGGTGCCCTTCGGACTCATCGTCGTGGGACTCTCGCTGCTCCTGCTCACGATGGTGTTCCGCTCCATCTGGGTTCCCATCAAAGCGACGCTCGGCTATCTGCTGTCCGTCGGCGCCTCGTTCGGAGTCGTCGCGCTCGTCTTCGAGCACGGGGTGTTCGCCGAAGCGCTCCACGTCGCCAAGACGGGCCCGATCATCAGCTTCATGCCGATCATCCTCATGGGCGTCCTCTTCGGTCTCGCGATGGACTACGAGGTGTTCCTCGTGTCGAGGATGCGCGAGGACTACGTCCACAGCGGCAAGGCGAGGCGATCGATCGAGACGGGCTTCACGAGTTCGGCGAAGGTCGTCACCGCCGCAGCCGTCATCATGTTCGCGGTGTTCGCCGCCTTCGTCCCCGAGGGCGACGGCAACATCAAACCGATCGCGCTCGGGCTCGCGGTGGGCGTCTTCGTGGACGCGTTCATCGTCCGTATGACCCTCGTCCCGGCAGTGCTGGCCCTCCTCGGCGACCGCGCCTGGTACATGCCCCGCTGGCTCGACCGCGTCCTCCCCTCCTTCGATGTGGAGGGCGAGGGACTGCAGCACGAACTCTCGCTCAAGGACTGGCGAGCAGGCGGGGACACGGTCATCGCGGCCGACGGTCTCAGCCTCACGGGCCGCGACGGTCGTCTGTACAGCGATGTCGCGACCACCGTTTCGGCGGGCGGCGTCCTCGTCGTCCAGGGGTCCCGCCCCGTCGAGGTGAGCGCCCTCCTGCTCACGCTCAGCGGTCGCCTGAACCCGGACGACGGCCAACTCAAGGTCGCGGGACTCGTCCTGCCCGTCCGCGCCGGCGCCGTCCGGTCCCGGGTCGCCTATGTGCGCCTCGACGAACCGGATCCGACGAGCCGCCTCCGCAGCGCACTCGCGGAACGACCGACCGTCATCGCCATCGACACGCTCGACACCGTGCCGGACGAGAGCACGAGACGCACGCTCTACGAGATCGTCCACACCGCCAAGCGCGCCGCGGAACGCGCCGCCAAGCCGCTGACGGTCGTCGTGGGCACGGCGGACGCCGAAGCGATCACCGACGTGGTCTCCGGCACGGACGTCACCATCATCGACCTCGACGCGACCTCACCTCGCGCCGGGATCGACGCGGACCTCGCGGCCGCAGCAGACACCAGCGGCGACTCGTTCGCTGCGCAGGAAGCGAAGGTACACGCATGAGCAGCATCCTCGGCCGGCTCGAACGGGCCCGCTCGAACAAGAAGATCACGGTCCTCTCGATCGTCGGCATCATCCTCGTGCCGCTCGTCATCGCAGGCATCCTCGTGTGGGCGCTGTGGAACCCGCAGGACCGTCTCGGTCAGGTGACCGCGGCCATCGTGAACAACGACAAGCCCGTCACGCTCAACGGGCAGATGGTGCCGCTCGGCCGCCAACTGTCCGCCGGGCTCGTCGACGGCGACACGAAGACCAACTACACGTGGGTCATCACGGACGCCGCCGATGCGAAAGCCGGGATGAAGAGCGGTCAGTACACCGCCGTGGTCACGATCCCGAAGAACTTCTCCGCCGCCGCGACGTCCTTCTCCGGGAAGGCCGCAGACGCGGAGAAGGCACGAATCGATGTCACGACGAGCGACAAGAGCAAACTCGTCGACGATGCGATCACGCAGACCATCACTTCGACGGCCGCGACCGTCATGGGCCGCCAGCTGACGACGACGTACCTCGACAACGTCTACGTCGGCTTCAACACCCTCAACGACCAGCTCGGTGAAGCCGCGGACGGCGCGGCCAAACTGTCCGAGGGCGGACTCTCGCTCGCGGACGCCTCACGTCAGCTCGCCGACGGCACGACCAAACTCGCGGGCGGTGCCGGTGATCTCTCGAACGGTGCTGCGCAGCTGAGCGATGGGACGAACCAGCTCGCGAACGGGCTCGCGCAGCTGAATGCGGGTGTCCCCGCGCTTGCCGACGGCGCGAATCAAGTCGCCGGTGGCGCATCCGGTCTTGCAGCGGCAGCCGCTGGGACACAACAGATAACCGGCAAGCTCGATCAGCAGTTGCAAGCCCTCGCGAAGAAGTGTGTTCCGCCCGACGTCACGCTGGACGCCGACACGTGCACGGCGATTCTGACGGCTGCCGGCACAAGCGCTGCGGTCATGAACGGCACGGGCACGACTGAAGCCGACTACCCCGGAACCACGTCGCTCGCGTCCAAGACGCAGGAATTCGCTAGCGGCGCCCAGACCTTCGCCAGCTCCATCCCGACTGTCCAGGACGGGATCTCCCAGCTGTCCTCCGCAGCAGCGCAGCTCGCCACGGGCACGTCGACCCTCGCGGGTGGAGCCGCGGACCTCGCGACGGGCGCGAAGGGTCTCGCCGACGGCACGACGCAGCTCGCCGACGGCACCGGCACCCTGAGCGGCGGCATCACCTCGCTGACGGCCGGCCTCAAGACGGCCGTCGACCAGCTGCCGACGTACTCCTCGTCCGATCGTCAGAACCTCTCGAAGGTCGTCGCGGACCCGGTGAGCGCCGGGACGCCGTCGATCGAGCTCGGCAAGAACAGCGCACCGTTCTACGCATCGCTCGCCCTGTGGCTGGGCGCCCTCGCGACGTTCCTCGTGCTCCGTTCCGTCCCGACGTCGACGCTCGGCTCCACGCGCTCGTCGTTCCGTCTGGCGCTGCGCTCGTTCGCCCCTGCGGGTGCGGTCGGCATGCTCCAGGGCCTGCTCGTGGCCGTCATCCTCGCTCCGCTGCTCGAGTTGAACGCGGGGGCGTGGTTCGGCTTCGCCGGCGTCGCGGTCCTCGCGGGTGCGGCGTTCGCTGCGACGAACCAGGCGCTCATGGCCCTGTTCGGCGGCATCGGACGCTTCATCTCGATGATCATCGCGCTCATCGGGCTGGCGACCGGCATCATCGCCACTGCTCCCCCGTTCCTCGACACCCTGCTCACGTACGTCCCGATCGCGCCGGCGCTCAACGGGATGCAGTCGATCGTGACGGGCGAGAACGGTGCGGCAGCCGCGGTGGCAGGGCTCGTGTTCTGGCTGCTCGGCTCGGTGGTGGTGACGACGCTCGCGATCGCCCGGAAGCGGACGGTCTCGATCCGACAGCTCGCGGCGACCCCAGCGCTCGCCTGACCACCACTGTTCACAACTCAGGAGCCCTTCGGCGTGTCGCCCGCGACGCGCCGAAGGGCTCCGTCGACACGCCGCGACGCTCCTGAGTTGTGAACAGGAACGCTACGACGACGGAGGCGCTTGGGGCGGCGAGGCGTCGGACTGCGACGCGGATGGCGCGGGCTCCGGCACGACGTACAACTCCACGTGCGTCCCCTCCGGCGCGACGAACCCTGCAGCGGGATTGCTGGCCTGCACTGTCCCCGGCTCCCCTCGCCCAGCTCCAGCGCCCGTGTCGGATCCGGGCCGGTGTTCGACCGTGAATCCGAGATCCGTCAGCTGCTTCGTCGCGTCGGCGACGCTCAGCCCGATCACCGACGGCACCGTTGCACCACCGGACGGCACGATCGTCGGCCCCTGCAACTGCATCGTCCAGACCGTGAGTGCCACGAGGATCGCGATTGCGGAGAACACGGCCGTCCAGATCATCATGATCGGTGGTCGTCGCTGCGTCCGACCCTTCATGGGGCCGTCGGCCAGTCCGATGGAGCGTGCCCAGCCGCTGTCGTTCACGGCTTCGGTCCGTCCTACCAACTGGGCGAGCACGGCGTCATCGTCCGGCGGCGAGGGGATCTGGGACGAGGACGGCGACGCGATCATGGTTCCATCCAACGCGACCGGCCGTTGCGAGAAAGTTAACGGAACGCGCCGATCGGACCAGATGATCAGCGCGGCTCAGCTCCCGTCAGCGCCGCTCAGCTCCCGTCAGCGCCGCCCGATGTCGCCACACGTGTCGCACATCTCAATCGCCTAGGCTTGTGGACCATGAGCACCGATGATCAGGACCTGGCCGAGTGGGGCGAGAAGCGTCGCCGGAGGCAGCGCGTCATCGCCTGGACACTGGTGATCGCCCTCGTGCTCGGCGCCGGCGGCGCGACCGTGCTCGGGCTCATCCTCAACTGACCCGGCGGACGGACTGAGTCCGGCCACCGAGCCCTCCGAGCCGCCGCCCGCGGCGACTAGCGCGCCGGCAGGATCTGCTTGCCGATGAGCGCTTCCAGCTGCGCCCAGATCGAGGCGCCGACGGCTTCGTCGACGGTGACCTTCGCCGGGGTCGCGAGAACGGGCTCGCCCTTCGTCATGAAGCGCGGTCCGAAGAACGATCCGCCGACGGCTGCCGGATCGGTGACCGCACGAACGGTCGGCTGCGCGCCGCGGTCCTTCCCCTGCGCGAACGGCTGCTGCAGCGTGTCGAAGAACCTGGTGCCCCTGGACGGTTCGTTCACGCCTGGCACGCGCGGGCTCAGGCCGGAGATCGCGAACCCGGGGTGCGCGACCGAGGCACGTACCCCGCTGCCCGATGCCTGCAGGCGTCGGTCGAGTTCGTAACCGAGCGCCGACAGGGCGATCTTCGACTGCGCGTACGCCTGCCATCCGCTGTAGCGGTTCCGGAGTTCGAGGTCCTGGAGCCGGAGTTTCACGAGCAGGGTGGAGAGGCTGCCGAGCATCACGACGCGCGATCCGGCCGTCTGCTCGAGGAGCGGGAGGACGTGCGGCAGCAGAGCCGCGTGCCCGACGACGTTGGTGCCGAAGACGAGCTCGATCCCGTCGATCGTCTCCTCGCGGTGCTTCGGGAAGTGCACGATGCCGGCGTTCGCGACGAACGCGTCGAGGCGAGGCAGGCGTGCGAGGCGCTCTCCCGCCGTCTGTGCGGAGGCGAGCGACGAGGTGTCGAGTGGGACGTGCGTGAGCTGCGCCCCCGGGACGCGTCCGCGGATCGCGCGGATGGCCGCTGCCGCTTTGTCCTCGTTGCGGCAGGCGAGCACGACATGCGCACCGGCCCGTGCGAGTTGGTAGCTCGTCCAGAAGCCGAGGCCGGCGTTCGCGCCGGTCACGGCGACCACTCGGCCGGTCTGGTCGGGCAGGGAGTCCACGTTCCACGTCATGACTTCATCATTCCGCATGGACCCTCGCAAAACTCGCAAGCTCAGCAAGTGTCCAGCATCGGCATCGTCGTGGGCGGCGACCGGGTCAGGTTCAGAGTCGGCATCCGCCATCGGCAACAGCGATGCTCCAGCACTGGCTGCGACGCGCTCGCGCCGCGACGGGGTCAGCGTCCGGCGGAGCCCTCTGCGAGCTGTTCGTGGTGGTGGATGACCTCCGCCACAACGAAGTTGAACCACTTCTCGGCGAAGGCGGGATCCAGGTGCGATTCCTCCGCGAGCGCGCGGAGGCGGGCGATCTGGCGCTTCTCGCGCTCCGGGTCACTCGCGGGCATCCCGAACTCGGCCTTCAGCGCGCCGACCTCCTGCGTGCACTTGAAGCGTTCCGCGAGCAAGTGGATGAGGGCGGCGTCGATGTTGTCGATGCTGCTGCGCAGACGCCCCAGGCGGACGGACGGGTCGGTGGCTGGGGTGGGGTCGGTCGCACTCATGTCAGCACTCTAGCAACGCCGCGCGACGTGACCCTCCGAGAACCGCCTGCTCGTGCACGCCTGCTCGCACAATCGAGGCCACCGGGCATACTGGGACGATGGACGACAGCGAGCGCCGGCCCGTCGGGCGGCCGCGATCCCTCACCGACGAGCGGGTCGCGGACGCGATCATCGCTTGCGGGTTCACGGATCTGAAGGCCGTCGACGTCGCCGAGCGGCTCGCCGTGAATCCCGCAACCCTCTACCGCCATGTGTCGGGTCACGCGGAGATGGTCGACCTCGCGGTGTCGCGGCTGGTCAGTACGACCGATTGGCCGACGATCGAGGGCGATTGGCGCGAGTACCTCGAGACCGTCACCTGGACGCTGTGGCATCTCGTGCGTTCGCATCCCGGTCTCGCGACGGCGTCCCCCGCGGTCGGCATCACGAATCCGCAGCTCATGGCGTTGTACAGCGGCATCTGCCTCGATCTCATCGCGGCCGGTTTCGCTCCGGCCGATGCGGGCCTCGCCGTCGACTTCGTTCTGGATCTCGCGATCGACAGTCTCAAGATGCGCGAGACGCTCGCTGCACAAGCGGCTGCCGACCCGACTGTGGAGACCTGGTACCGCAACCTCGACGAGGGGCTCGCGGAGGCGATGCGGGAGTCCATGCACGGCGATCCGGCGACGTGGTTCGGTCGGAAGCTCGAGGTCGCACTCGACGGGATCGAGCACGTCCTCGCCCCCTGAACGGTGTGCAGAATTCAGGAAGATCTTCAGAATTCAGGATGATCGATCGGCGCGCCGAGGCCGGATCGTCCTGCATTGTGCGGATGTTCCTGAATTGTGCAACCACCGGAGGGACGGGGCGGCGGCTCAGAGACGGTCGGGGGCACGCAGGACCGCGGTCAGGACGGGCCGGGTGGCGCGCAGCGCGAGCCAGACGAGCCCGATGCCGGCCGCCAAGCACCCGGCGATGACGAGGAGCGAGAGCGGCGCGACGATGAGCGTCATGCCGGCCAGCGGGAGCACGAGCAACGCACCGATGAGCGCCGACCCGATCGAGACGGTTCGCAACGGCAGGAGGATCGCCCGTGACCTCGCCCGCTCCATCGCCTCCCTGGGCACCCCCAGCCGGTCGAGGCTCACGTACAGCTCGCGCCGGTCGAGGATCGCGGAGGCCTGATTGACCCCGACCGAGCATGCCACCATCACGAAGGACGCGGCCAGGGTGATGAGGATGCCGGTGCGGATGTCGGCGACGAGCACGATGCTCTCCCGGTCCATCCCCGAGCCGCCGGCCATGTCCGCGAGTGCGATGCCGGTGCCGGCGACCACGGCGACGAAGCTCGTCATCGCCACACCGCTCACCTGTCGCCACGCGGCCTTCGGGGACTCGAGGATGCCGCGGGCGGCGATGAGCCGTTCAGCGGTCTTCGCCCGTGAGAGCGCGACGCGTCCGACGATGCGGATCGCGAACGGCCCGATCAGGTTGAGCACCGCGACGCCGGCGGCGAAGGCGAGGCCGATCACGGTGATGATCGCGACGATGCTGCCGAGACCGCCGATCGCAGAGAGCGCCGCGTAGCCGATCACGACGACCGCGGCGCCGAGGACGATCCGCAGCCAGTGCACCTTCGGCGCCTGTTGCCTGGTCCGCACCCCGAGTGGCGTGAGGTTCACTACACGCAGGCCGATCGCGGCGCTGACGGCGGCGAGCACGGCGATCCCGAGGACCACGGCCGCGAGGATCGGGAAGCCCACCCACACGGCGACCGGCCCGATCAGTGCCCCGCCGAACGGCAGCAGCCCGACGAGCGGCATCGTGACCGCATAGAGCACGGCGCCGACGACAGCTCCCATGAGCGCGATGGCCGATGACTCGAGGATTGTCATCCTGGTGACGGCCGACGGCGTCGCGCCCAGGAGGCGCAGCGTCGAGAGCCGGTCGTCGCGGCGTCGCGCGGACAGGCGGGCTGCGGCTCCGCCGAGCGCACCGAGCGGCACGAGCAGCAGCGCGAGCGCGAGCACGCTGAGGAACTGGTACGCCGGTGCGATGTCGCTGTCCCACCGCCAGAACATGAGCGCGCCGCCGAGGACGATGAGGACGAGTGCTGACGTGACCGCGAATGCGACGGCGGGCAGCAGGATGGTCGCGAGGCTCTGCGCGCTCGGCCGCGACAGCAGCCAGGTGAGGCGGACGATGGGAGTGCGCCCCGTCCCCCGCGGCGCTCCGCCCGTGAACCGTCGGGCGGGCCCGGCGGTCGGCCGATGCGGCGGATGCGGCGGTTGGGAGTGCGGTTGCGCGCCGTTCGAAGCGCTCTGAGGCTGGGTCTCGTGGCCGATCACGCGGCCGCGCCCTTGCGGCGGTACTGGGCGAACGCGCCGAGCGACATCGCATCGAATCCCCAGCCGGCGCCGAGGAACCGGATGCCGGAGGTCTTGGTGTCGGCGCGGGCAGCGCCGGAGACGGAAGGGGCGCTGCCGGCATGGCCTGCGTCGGCTGCGTTGGCTGCATCGGCTGCATCGAGCAGACCCGTGCCCTCGAATCCGGACGCCGAGCCGTTCACATGGCGGGCAGCGGAGACCTGAGCGAACGGCTGCGGTGACGAGGAATCGATGAGCTCGGCTGCGGCGCCTGCCATGACTGCGGCCGACTGCGTCGTTCCGCCCGTCGACGGAATCGGCGGGATGCCAGGTGGCTGCACCGAGGGCATCGGCGCCTGCGTCGGCATGGACTGAGCTGCCTGCCGCGGCCCGTACTGGCCGGCCGGCTGCGGCGCCCATCCGATGTTCGCCCCGCCCGTCGCCGCGTTCCGCGGCGCCCCCTCGATGCGGCCGTCGCGGAGACGGATCGTGCGCGAGCATCGTGCGGCGACGGTTTCGTCGTGCGTGACGAGGACGAGCGTGCGGCCCTGACCGGTCGTGGCGTGGAGGAGCGCGCCCATGACGTCAGCGGAGGTCTGCGAGTCGAGGGCGCCGGTGGGTTCATCGGCGAACACGACCGATGCGCCCGTCACCTGTGCGCGGGCGATGGCGACGCGCTGCGCCTGACCGCCGCTGAGCTCTCCGATGCGACGCTGCTCCATCCCGGCGAGACCGAGGGCGGCGAGCCAGCCGGCCGCGTGCTGTTCGGCCGTCTTGCGAGGCACGCCGTTCAGCATGAGTGCGAGGGCGACATTCTCGACGGCTGTCAGCTCCGGGACGAGCAGGCCCTGCTGGAACACGAACCCGAACGCCTCTCGACGCAACTGCGAGCGTCGTCGTTCACCCAGTTCATCGATGCGGAGCTGGCCGGTCGGCGAGGTGAAGGAGATCGTACCGCCGTCGGGACCGATGATGCCGGCCAGGCAGTGCAGGAGAGTCGTCTTCCCGGAGCCGGACGCTCCCATGATGGCGACGGACTCCCCCGCCGTGATGTCGAGGTCGACTCCGGCGAGCGCGAACGTGGTCCCGTACTGCTTGACGAGTGAGCGTGCGGAGAGGATGGGAGTGTTCATGGTTTCCATCGTGCTCGGGTGCACCGATCCGCACATCCCGCTGCCGGACCAACCCCGCGGATGACGGGTCATCCTCTGGTACGACCCGTATGCGACAGATGCATGACACGGCGCACGGCCGACCGGCGCGCCCCGGATGGCCGTCACGCCCACGGCAATACCCTGACCTCATGGCCATCGAACCACGTCGGAACCCGCGTCTTCGCGCGTCCTCCGGCACCCCTCGCATCCAGTTCCGCGGCGGTCGGCCGGTGGCCCGCACCGAGACGGTCAAGACGATCCTGCAGCAGCCGTTCGCGGTGGGCTTCATCGGCGCGCTCGGCGTCCTCGCCGCCATCCTCCTCGGCGTGACGCTCGGCTCGCTGTCATCGATCCTCGTCTACATCGCCGCCGCGCTCTTCATCGCGCTCGGTCTCGACCCCGTGGTGGTCAGGCTCGAATCGCACGGCGTGAAGCGGCCGCTCGCCATCGCGATCGTGTTCGCCGTCTTCGCGCTCGTGATCATCGGCCTCCTCGCGCTCATCGTGCCGATCGTGACGCGGCAGGCGATCGAACTGGTCCAGAACGCGCCGCTGTTCCTCACCGACATCAAGAACCAGCCGTGGTTCGTCAACCTGAGCGATGCGCTCGGGCCCGGCGTCGATCTCGAAGGCGCGCTGTCCTGGCTGCAGTCGCTCGCCGCCGATCCGAAGAACTGGGTGGCCCTCGCCGGGGGCGTGCTGAGCGTCGGCGGCGGCATCCTCAACGGGTTCTTCGGCGGCTTCATCGTGCTCGTGCTGTCGCTCTACTTCCTCGCGTCGATGCGAGCGATGAAGAACGCGTTCTACTCGCTCGTCTCGCGTCGGAACCGTCCCCGCGTCATCTCGATCACGAACCAGATCACGGCGTCGATCGGCGGTTACGTCAACGGGATGGTGATCCTCGCGGCGATCAACGCGTCCCTCGGTCTCGTGATGATGCTCATCGTCGGCGTCCCGTTCGCCGGGATCCTCGCCGTGGTGATCTTCTTCGTGACACTCATCCCGCTCGTGGGTTCGATCATCGCGACCGTCATCGTGGCCATCGTGGCCCTCTTCAACTCCCCGGCGACGGCACTCGTCGTCGTCATCTACTACCTGATCTACATGCAGGTCGAGTCGTACGTGCTGACGCCGCGGGTCATGAACAAGGCCGTCGCGGTTCCGGGCGCACTCGTGGTGATCGGCGCGATGGTCGGCGGTGCACTCCTCGGGCTGCTCGGTGCGCTCGTCTCGATCCCCGTGACGGCGTCGATCCTGCTGATCATCAAGCAGGTCGTCGTCCCGCGCCAGGACCGCAAGGCCTAGCCTCCGACCCGGGCCCTCACCTCAGCTCGCGAGGTGCCGCAAACTGCGGGTGTTCGTCGACGACACCCGCAGTTTGCGACCCCTCGCGGGCAGATGGGGACGGGGCGGGCGGGTCAGGCCGGGCGGACGGCGACGGGACGGCCGGCGAGACGGATGCTGACGGTGTCGCCGGGCTCGCGGCGGTCGTTCGCACCGTGCTGGACGGCGACGAGCGTGCCGTCGGCCAGTTGGACGGTCGTCCGACGCACCGGACCGAGGAAGCTCGAGGTGAGCACCACGGCTGACGTGGCATCGGCGGCCTCCTCCGAGAGCTCGTCGGTTGCGCCGGCATCGGCATCCCCGCCAGCGGCCTGCGCATCAGCAGCGTGAGCAGGCACGTCCTCGAAACCGATGTCCTCCGGACGGACGAGCGCGACGACGGCTTCCGCAGCGGGCACGTCGCCGAGCACGGGCAGCCACTGGCCGAGGACACGGATGCCGCCGGCCTCGAGCTCCCCGGGGATCCGGTTCGAGAGTCCGATGAAGTCTGCGACGAACGGCGAGACGGGCCGGGAGTACAGCTCCTCCGGCGTGCCGATCTGCTCGATGACGCCCGCCCGCATCACCGCGACGCGGTCGGCGACGGCGAGCGCCTCCTCCTGGTCGTGCGTGACGAAGAGCGTCGTGATGCGGAGCTCCGTCTGGATGCGGCGGATCTCATCGCGCAACTGCACGCGCACCTTCGCGTCGAGCGCGCTCAACGGCTCGTCGAGCAGGAGGACGCGTGGGCGGGTGACGAGGGCTCTGGCGAGCGCGACCCGCTGCTGCTGGCCGCCGGAGAGCTGATGCGCGTAGCGGTTGCCGAGGTGGCCGAGCCCCACGAGTTCGAGGCTCTCCTCGGCGCGCGCACGTCGCTCCCCGCTCGCGACCTTCCGCATGCGCAGCCCGAACTCGACGTTCTCCAGCACGGTCAGGTGTGGGAAGAGCGAGTACGACTGGAAGACCATGCCGAGGTCGCGTCGGTTCGTCGGGATCGGGGCGACGTCGACACCGTCGATGAGGACGCTCCCCGAAGTGACCTCCTCGAGACCGGCGAGGCTCCGGAGGGCCGTCGTCTTGCCGCAGCCGGACGGGCCGAGGAGGGCGACGAACTCGCCGGGTGCGAGGGTCAGGCTGACGCCGTCGAGCGCACGCGCCCCGCTGCCGTAGTCCTTGACGACGGAGCGGAACTCCACCTCGGCGCCGACGGCTCCGGCAGCTCCGCCAGCACCGGCAGCGCCGGTTCCGGCAGCGCCAGACGGAGCCCCCGCGGACGAACCGCCCGCCGACATCGCATCGGTGCCGGACGGGGTCGTGTTCTGAACGGTCATGATGTCTCCTTGGCCCGGCGGCTCTCGCCGACGCGCCCGATGATGAACAAGAGGATGAAGGCGAACGCCAACGACAGCAGGGCGAAGATGACCGCGACGAACGGGTCGCTCTTCTGCACCTGCACGAGCGCCGTCTGGAGCGTGTTCCGTCCGAGCAACGACGCGATCGTGTACTCGCCGAGGACCACGGCGACCGAGATGACGGCCGCGGACAGGACGCCGCGTCGGAGGTTCGGCAGGATGACGCGAGCGAGGACCGTGCCCCAGCCTGCGCCGAGGGTCCGCGCCGCCTCACTGAGCGTCGACACGTCCACCGACTGCAGGTTCGCGGCGATCGCCCGATACGCGTACGGCAGGACCGTGATCCCGTACGCGAACGCGAGCGTCCACGGGCCGGAACCGAACACCTTCGCGACGACCGAGAACACCGGTGCGAGACCGACGACGAGGACGATCGCCGGAACCGTGATCGGGATGATGCAGATGAATTCGAGCGTCCGCTGCAGCTTCGGGAACCGCAGTTTGACGAGGATCATCGTCGGCAGGAGGAGCACGACGACGATTGCGACGGTGACGACCGCGAGGATGAGCGAGTTCCCGATGCCCTGGAACAGCACCTGGTACTTGCGAGCGTTCGCGGGGTCGAAGATCGCGGCCCAGTGGTCGAGGTTGTAGCCGCCGCCCAGGCCACCGCGGAGCGTGAACTCGATCATCGACAGGATCGGCACCGCGAACAGCAGCCCGATCACAGCGAGGATGATGCGGCTCGTGAGCTTCGACGGCGTCGCGGCGTCACGACGACGGCTCGGACGCACCCGCGGCGGCAGACCTGCGGCAGTTGCTGCCTCGCGACGCGCGATCGTCTCCGTCACGGTGACGGTCGGCACCGCACCGAGCTGCCCGGCCGGATCGACCGCGGACGTCGTGCCGGTCATTTCTGCCACCGTTCCGTGCGCGCTTGCAGCGCGGAGTAGGCCGTCATCATGACCACCATGACGATGATCATGCCGATGGCGAGCGCGCCGGCGAGGTTCTGACGGCCGAGCACCGTCTCGCTGATGAGCGCACCACGGATCTGCAGGGGGACGATCTGCGCACCCTGGCTGATCAACGCGGCGGCCGTCGCATAACTGGAGAAGGCGTTCGCGAACAGGAGCAGCAGCGAACCGAAGAAGGACGGGGCGAGGATCGGCATCGCGATCCGCGTCCAGTAGGTGAAGCCGTTGCCGCCGAGCGTGGCGTTGGCCTCGGACCAGGTCCGCTTCAGCCCTTCCATCGCCGGCATGAACGTGATCACCATGAGCGGCACCTGGAAGTACAGGTACGGCAGGATGAGGCCCGGCACCTGATACAGCCAGACGCCGTTCGCGAAGATGTCGATCCCGAACGTGCTCTTCAGGTACAGGGTCACGACGCCCTGGATGCCGATCGTCGCGATGAACGCGAACGCGAGCATCACCCCGCCGAACTGCGCGAGCACGCTCGACGCGGAATCGACGAAGGAGCGGACGGCGCCGTCGGGACGGACCGCCAGCAGTGCGTAGCAGACGAGGGCGCCGAGGATCGCGCCGACCACCGCGGTGAGCGCGGAGATCCAGAAGGAACTCACGAAGGTGCCGAACACGGCGGGCTCCGCGAGCGCCGTCAGGTTGTCGAAGGTGAACGCGCCCTTGCCGTCGAAGAACCCGGTCGCGAGAGCGAGCACCGTCGGGACGGCGAGGAAGAGGAGCGCGTACGCCGCGAACGGGGTGAGACCGAGAACGGCCCACCCCGACCGCGACCGCGACCGCCGGGCAGGCGGACGGCTCACACCGTCCACCTCCCGACGTCCAACGGGCCTTGCTTGATCGACGCGACTCACTTGGAGATCGCTGCCGCCCACTTCTCGGCGAGGAGAGCGGTTGCCGCCTCGGTCTGCTTCGCGGTGAACTGGACCAGGTCCTTGGGAGCTTCACCGACGGCCGCGAGAGCGTCCTTGTCGACCGTGCCGGCCTTGTCCATCGCCGCGAGACGCGACGGGTACGCACCGGACGCGAGGTACAGGTTCTGCGCCTCATCGCTGAAGATGAACTCCTGCCACAGGCGGGCCGCCGCGGGGTGCGGTGCGTCCACGTTGATGGCCTGGTTGTAGTAGCTGCCGACCGCGGTGCCCGGGAGGACGGTCGTCTTCCAGTTGCGCGTGCCCTTGTTCTCGGTCGCTGCGGCGAGGTTGTTGTAGCTCCAGTCGATGACGACGGGGGTCTCGCCGGAAGCGATCGTCGCGGGCGTCGGGTCGACGGGGAGGAAGTTGCCCGCCTTGTTGAGCTTCTGGAAGAAGTCGATGCCGGGCTGGATGTCGTCGGCGGTGCCGCCGGCCTGGAGGGCAGCCATGTAGACGCCCGCTGCGGCGGCGCCGGCCTGGGTCGGGTCACCGTTCAGCGCGACCTTGCCCGAGTAGTCGGAACCGAGCAGGTCGTCGAGCTTCTTCGGCTCCTTGACGGCGTCGGCGTCGTACCCGATGGAGACGAGGCCCGTGTAGTCGTAGACCCAGAGGCCCGTCGACTCCTTGTAATCCTTCGGGATGTCGTCCCAGGTCTCGACCTGGTACGGAGCGAACTGCTTCAGGTTGTCGAGCGTGACCGCTGAACCGAGGTCGAAGGTGTCGGGAGCGGTGTCCTGGCCCTTCTGGTTCTTGGCGGCCGTGATCTCCTCGGCGCTCGACACGTCGGGGTCGGCGGAGTTGACCGTGATGTCGTACTTCTTCTCGAACGCGGCGATGATCTTGCCGTAGTTCGCCCAGTTGTCGGGGAGGGCGATGACGTTCAGTTGGCCTTCAGCCTTCGCGGCCTTGACGAGGGAGTCGAGGCCGCCGAAGTCCTTCGCGCTCGTGGCGGTGGCCGCATCGACCTTGCCGTCTGAGCCCGCGGGGGCGGCGCTGGTCGAGCATGCGGTGAGGGCGGTTGCGGCGATCGCGAGAGTCGCGAGGGCCGTCAAGGTGCGCCTGCTGTTCACTGTTCCTCCAGTGATGCCGGCGGCCGCCCCGTGCTGTCGGGACCGTTGGTCACCGCGGACATCTGGGAGTGAAGCTACGCACAGCCGGTGGCCGCGGAACCACCTGTTGGTGTCCGGTTCGTGAACGACGGCGGTCGTTCTGGCGTCAAGCGCTTGTTGCGGCTATGCTGCGCCGATCTGCACATATGTGCATCATCTGTGCCTGCGATGCCGACCCCAGCGACGTTCCCTGTTCATAACTCCTTCGATTCCGACATCCCGCCGCAGAGACCGCCGTCGTTCCGCGGCTTCGGCATCGGCCATGTCGAATTCGAAGGAGTTGTGCTCGAAAGGTGTGCGCGCCGCGGTCAGACGGCGCGGTCGGCACGGTCGGACGGGCGAGGAGACGGAGCAGTCGGCACGGTCGGGCAGCCTGAGCAGACGGCGCAGCCGGCACGACCGGACAATCTGAGAGACGGCGCGAGCAGACGGCGCGAGCAGACGGCGCGAGCAGACGCCGCGGTTAGCTACCGCGGTCAGAGCGTGCGGAGTGCGACCGGGCCCGGATGACGGTCGAGACGCGCCTGCAGTCCGGCGCGGACCTCCGGCCATTCCTCGACGATCACCGAGAACAGCGCGGTGTTCCGCCAGCTGCCGTCGGCACGACGCTTGTCGCGGCGCACGATGCCCTCGAACGTCGCGCCCAGCTTCGCGATCGCAGCTCGCGAGTGGGTGTTGCGCTCATCGGCTTGGATCTTCACGCGACCGAACCCAGCGTCGAACGCGAGCTGCAGCAGGAGGAGCTTCGCTTCGGCGTTGACCGCCGTGCCCCATACTCGCGGGTCGTACGCGGTCCAGCCGATGTGCGCGTGCTCGCTCGGTTCATCGAAGTCGCCGAGCGTGCTCGTCCCGACCAGGAGGCCGTCGTGCACTCCGCCGACGAGACGGATCGCGAAGGTATTGTGGTTGTCACCCGACAAGTAGCCGTCGGCGAAGACGTCGAACTCCGCGAGCGTCGTCGGCAGGCCCTGCGGACCGCCGCCGTATCCGCCGGCGAAGACCTCGGGGCGGGCGATAGCGGCGAAGAGCTCCGGACGGTGGGCCGCGGTGAGCGGTTCGAAGCGGATGGTGCGGCCGTCGATCGGCTGCGGGTCTGGGCGTCGTGCATTCACGGACCAAGCATAGGATCCGCGGGCTGCGGATGCGCTGCATCCTGCCCGGCCACATCACCGCGACCGCCCGCATCACCGCGACCGAGCACAACTCCTTCGATCACAACTCCTTCGATTCCGCCCCCGCAGACCTCGACTACCCCGGAATGACGCTGATCCGAAATCAAGTGAGGCGCGAATTGAAGGAGTTATGAGAGTCATGAGGGGAGTGACGCGTCCCGAGCGGCGCGTCGTCAGACGGGGAGCAGGCAGGTGGGCGAACCCGTGTCGAGCGTGCCCAGGAGCGTCGTGGGAACACCCGTGCGCTCGTCGAGACGGAACGTCGCGACCGTGTCCGACAATTGGTTCGCGACGTGGAGGAGGTTGCCGGCCTCGAGGTGGTGACGGGGCCAGTTCCCGCCGCATTCGACATCGCCGACCGACTGCAGCTTCGAGCCGTCGCCGATCACCGCGAGCGTCGCGATGAGGTTGCTGCCGCGGATCCCGACGTGCAGCTGCTCACGCGAAGCCGCGAGGCTGATCTCCGACGGGAAGTCGCCCTCACGCATGCCCTGCGCCGCGGCGAAGACAGCGGACACGAGGTGCCAGTGGCCGGTGCCGTCCGGGGCGAGGGTGAACACCTCGTTCGAGTACTCGGTGACGACATGCAGATGTCCGCTCGGGTGCGTGACGAGGTGGCGCGGGCCGACCCCCTCCGGGAGCACGACCGTGTGGTCGAGGACGATGCGCTTGCCGCGGATCTGCCAGATGCGGACGGTGTCGTGACCGAGGTCGGTCGTTGCGAGGCGGCCGTCCGGCAGCATCACAGAGGCGTGTGCGCGCGAAGGTCGCGACGGCGATGCCTCGGCGACCGCGGCTTCGACGGCCAACTGCGTGAGGGCGTCCTCGCCGGCATCGGCCGCTTCCGATGCGACCGTGGTCGGTGACGCATACGGGTCGACCGAGGCCTCCCCGAGGAGCGGCTCCCCGCCGAAGGAGCCGTTGGCGGCGAGCGGGATGTCGACGACGCGGCCGTCGCCGTAACAGCTGGCGATGAGGCCGGAGGCATCTGGGAGCGCGGTGACGTGGCAGACGGAGTCTCCCGCTTCGATCGCGCCGCCGAGCGGGACGAGGCCGAACTCGCCCGACCGTTTGAATGCGAGCGCCGAGCCCGTCGACTCGCTCGCAGCGTAGAGGATCGGGAGCGTCGGGTGCAGGGTGAGGAACGACGGCGATTGCGCTTCGGTGGCGTGCACGAAGCGGAGGGTACCCGCGTCGTCCTGGCGGAGCAGACTGATGCCGGCGCCGGTGCCGTCCATGTCCGAGGTGTAGGAGCCGAGCAGCAGGTACGGGTTCGAGTCAGTCACTCCCACATTCTGCCCGACCGTGCCCCGTCGTTTTCACAATTCAGGATGATCCGCACAATTCAGGACGATTCGGCCCGCCACGCCGTCATCCTGTCCTGAATGCTGCATCCTCTCCTGAATTCTGCACGCCCTCCCCGCCCGGGATGTGCACAATTCCGGAACTCCTGGCGCAGAATCGGCCGGAACGGACACGAACGGTGCCGATCTGTCCATCTGGCGCTATTTCCGCGTGAGAGTTCCGGAATTGTGCACACCATGTCACGATGGAGCATGACCGACCTGGCACGGTACGAACAGGCCTGCGACGCGTTCATCCGCACCGTCGAAGGCATCCATCTGCGGCAGTGGGAACAGCCGGGGCTCGGCGTCTGGGACGTCCGATCACTCGTCGGGCACACCTCGCGCGCAATCATCACGGTGATCGAATACCTCGAACTCGACGCACCCGAGACGGTCTCGATCGACAGCGCCGCCGACTACTACGGGCAGATCTACCTCACCTACACGAACCCGGAAGCGATCGCCCTGCGCGGCGTCGAAGCGGGACGTCTCCTCGGCGACGACCCGGTCGTGCGGGTGACCGCGCTCCGCGACGCCGCGATCGATGCCATCGGCCGGCAACGTCCCGACCGTCTCGTCTCCCTCGGCGGCATGGGCATCCCCCTGCACGAGTATCTGCGCACGCGCGTGTTCGAGCTCGTCGTGCACACGCTCGACATCGCACGAGCCACCGGCCAGGAGGCGAACATCCCACCGCTCCTCGTGGAGGAAGCCGCGTCGCTGGCGGCCGGCATCGCGGCACTCCGAGGCGACGGCGAGCATGTCCTCCTCGCACTCACCGGCCGCGCCCCACTGCCCGAGGGTTTCAGCGTCGTCTGACGCTCCCACAGAACCCTCATCTGCTGAGTGGAACCGGTCCAGAGCCGGAGCTTCCCGTGCACAATTCAGGATGATCTGCACAATTCAGGACGAGTCGGCGGCGTGTCCGGTCGAATCATCCTGAATTGTGCAGATGTTCCTGAATTGTGAAGGCGATGCTGGAGTGCGCAGACGCTGTGACGCGGCGGGTCAGCCGATCAGGTCGTGGCGGACCACGATCGCGTCACGGCCGGGACCGACACCGATCGCGGAGATCCGCGAACCGCTGATGCGCTCGAGTGCGAGCACGTAGTCCTGGGCGTTCTTCGGCAGGTCCTCGAAGCGACGGACACCGGTGATGTCCTCCTGCCAGCCGGGGAACTCCTCGTAGATCGGGACGGCGTGGTGGAAGTCGCTCTGCGACACCGGCACTTCCTCGACCCGGACGCCATCGATCTCGTACGCGACACAGACCGGGATGGTCTCGAGGTCGTCGAGGATGTCGAGCTTGGTGAGGACGAAGTCGGTCACGCCGTTGATGCGGGCCGCGTAGCGGGCGATCGGGGCGTCGTACCAGCCCACGCGACGCGGACGCCCCGTGGTGGTGCCGAACTCGAAGCCCTTCGAGCGCAGGTAGTCGCCGGACTCGTCGAAGAGCTCGGTGGGGAACGGGCCGGCGCCGACGCGCGTGGTGTACGCCTTGACGATGCCGATGACCCGCTCGAGGCGGTTGGGAGCGACACCGGAACCGGTGGCGGCACCGCCCGAGGTCGCGTTGGAGGACGTGACGAACGGGTACGTGCCGTGGTCGACGTCGAGCATGGTGGCCTGGCCGCCCTCGAAGAGCACGACCTTGCCCTCGTCGAGCGCCGTGTTGAGGATGAGCGCGGTGTCAGCGACCATGGGCCGGAGTCGCTCGGCGTAGGACAGGAGATCGTTGACGATCTCGTCGACCGTGATGGCACGACGGTTGAAGACCTTGACCAGCAGGTGGTTCTTCTGGTCGAGCGCGCCTTCGACCTTCTGACGCAGGATGTTCTCGTCGAACAGGTCCTGGATGCGGATGCCGACGCGGTTGATCTTGTCCGCGTACGCGGGCCCGATGCCGCGACCGGTCGTGCCGATCTGGCGCTTGCCGAGGAAGCGCTCGGTGACCTTGTCGATCGTGCGGTGGTACTGCGTGATGACGTGGGCGTTCGCGCTGACGAGCAGTCGTGAGACGTCGAGGCCGCGGGCCTGCAGCGCTTCGAGCTCGTGGAACAGCACCTCGATGTCGATGACGACACCGTTGGAGATGACGGGGATCACGCCGTCGGTGAGGATGCCGGACGGCAGGAGGTGGAGCGCGTACTTCTCGTTGCCGATGACCACCGTGTGCCCGGCGTTGTTGCCGCCGTTGAACTTCACGACGTAGTCGATGCGATCTCCGAGGAGGTCGGTCGCCTTCCCCTTGCCTTCGTCGCCCCACTGGGCGCCGACGATGACGATTGCTGGCATCCGGATGCCACCCCTTCTGATTTGGTGCGCCCGGTGTCGTCTCTCGGGAGACGTCACGCCGACAGGACGGACGCCCGTCCACTACCGGACAGGCGCCTCATGCACGCACCCCTCCATCGTATCGGAGGCGGCCCTGGGACCGTATTCGAGGCGTCGGGTGTGGATACGTCGACGCGGGCGGTCACCTGTGGAGGACGGGCGAGAACGGGGCGAAGCCCGCACTGCGGAACAGCGACAGAACGGCGACGGAACAGCGGCAGAACAGGAGACGGAGCGGAGCGCGGCTCAGTCCGTGCCGAGGATGACGATCGCCGAGGTCGGCGGGGCCGCGGCGGCGATCGACGCTTCGATCTCGCGTGCGGCGGCCGGGTCGGCCTCGTTCAGGAAGGTCGTGAGGCGTTCGACCTCACCGGCTTCGCCGATGGCCTTGGCCGAGCGGCGCAGGGCGTACAGCGAGCGCAGCACGCCACGGTTGGGCTCGTGGGACCACGGGATGGGGCCGCGTCCGCGCCAGCCGGCGGCGCGCAGGGCGTCGAGGCCGCGGTGGTAGCCGACGCGAGCGGCGGCATATCCGGGGACGGGCGACTGCGGGTCGTGCACGGCGTCCGCGAGGAGGGCCCAGGCGAGCGGCGATGCGGGGTGCTCTGCGACGATCTCGGCGAGCGCCTCGATGGATCCGACGGCCGCGTAGAGTTCCCGATCCACCGCACTGTCGTCGGGCAGGAGGGTCGGGGGAACGCCAAGCAGATCTTCACCGGTCACCGTTCCACCATACCTCCGTTGTCGGGTGAGGGGCCGCGCGACGTCCGACCGACGACGGCGGGAATCCGCGGTTTTCCGGGGCGCACGGCTCCACCTGCGCACTCCCCGAGAGTTCGCTGCAGGAGACCGTCGCTATCTTGCACAGCCGTGTGCAAGATAGTACGATCGATGACATGTCCACGATCCAGTCGCACGCCTCAGGAACGCTCGCCGCAGCGATGCCGGCAGGCGACTCAGCAGCGACGCCGGCAGCACGAGCGACACCCGCACCAGCGACACCGACCGCCCGCGCCCCCCGCCGCGACGCCGCCCTCAACCGCGCGGCGCTCCTCGAAGCCGCAGCCGCGACGCTCCGAAGCGATCCCGATGCCAGCCTCGAAGCCATCGCCGCCGCCGCCGGTCTCACCCGCCGCTCCGTCTACGGCCACTTCGCCAACCGGGACGAGCTCGTCAACGCCGTCGTCATCGCAGGCGCCGAGCGCGTCGCAGCGGCCATCGGCGCCGTCCGTCACGAGGACCCGCTCACCACGATCGCCCTCATCGGAGACGTCCTCTGGACCGAGGTCGACCACGTGCGCGTCATGGCCCCGCTCGCCGTCCGCGGACCCCTCCGCGCGGTCACGGCTGCAGCACTCGAACCGGTCCGCACGCTCCTCCGCGACACGGTCGAGGCGGGGATCGCACGTGGCAGCATCCGGACGGACATCGCCCCGGACACCCTCGCGCGCCTCATCGAGAGCGCTGCCGTCGCCGTCCTGGAGGAAGCCACCGGGGCCGAGCTCAGCACCGACGCGGGCCGACGGCTCGTGATGCTCACGACGCTCAGCGTCGCCGGCCTCTCCTGGCGGGACGCAGACGAACTGGCCGAAGCGACCGACCGGATCACGAAGACGCGGCAAGCACACCCGCACGCACCCACGACACGGACCACCGGCACCGGGCACACTGGTCCCACCAACATCGGCACCACCGAAGGACAGGAACGCACCGATGCGCGTTGAACTCACCGACGTCTCGAAGGGCAAGGGCGGCATCATCCTCGATGCCACCACGCTCTCCTTCCGCACGGGCGAAGCGACCTTCGCGCGGGCTGAGACGGAGCAGCGGCCCACCGTGCTCGGGCTCATCGCCTCGGGTCGGATGAAGCCGGACACCGGCACCGTCCGCATCGACGGCGCCGCCGACAACCGTGCGATGCGTCGCCACGTCGCCCTCATCGACGCGCCGGACGTCTCCGAGCCGGCGAGCGATGTGACGGTCGCAGGGGTCGTCGCCGAGGAGCTCATGTTCGCGGGCCGCGCCAGCCACCTCTTCGCCGTCAACCGCATGCTCGACGAGCTCGGCCTGTCGAGCATCGCCCGCAACGCGATCTCGACCACGCCGCCCACGGACCGCGTCCGTCTCCTCACCGAGCTCGCGGTGCTCCGCAAGGACGTCACGGGCCTCGTCATCGTCTCGCCCGACCGCCACGGCGGCAACCCGCTGGAATGGTGGACGATCGCCCGGAAGCTCGCCGCGCGCGACTTCGCGGTCCTCGTGATCGCGGGCGATGCATCGGCCACCGCCATCAACGCGACGGCAGCCGACCCCGTCTCCGAGAACGCCACCGACGAGCTCGTCCCCCTCTTCCAGAAGGACTGGTCGTGATCGCACCGGCCGCGGACCTCGGCGCCGCCGACGTCGCCAGCCCTGTGCTCCGCACCATCTCCTCCCCCGAAACGATGCTGCCCACCGGTAGCACCACGCTGCTCCAGAAGGACCGATCGTGAAGATCTTCGCCATGATCCGCGCCGAACTCGCCCGTCTCTGGGCGACGCCGATGTCGCGGCTCGCCCTCATCGCCCTCATGGCCGTGCCGCTGCTCTACGGCGGCCTGTACCTGTGGGCGAACCAGGACCCGTACGCGAAGCTCGACCAGGTGCCCGTGGCGCTCGTGGTCGACGACGAGGGGTCCACGAGCAGTGACACGGGGTACGAGAACTTCGGTGACACGATCGCCGATCAGCTCATCGAGGACGGTTCGTTCGCATGGCACCAGGTGTCCGCGAAGGACGCCGCGAAGGGCGTGAACGACGGCACCTTCGACTTCAGCGTCACGATCCCGGCCGACTTCTCGAAAGCGCTCAGTTCCGCTGCCGGGAACGATCCGCGGCAAGCGGACGTCATCCTGACCACGAACGATGCCAACAGCTACCTCGCGTCGACGATCGGTGAGCAGGCGGTCAAGCAGATCAAGGCGACGATCGTCAAGACCGTCAACGAGAAGGCCGCCGGCCAGTTCCTCGACGCGCTCGACACGATCCGCATGAAACTGCAGGATGCGACCACCGGCGCCACACAGATCCTCGACGGTGCGAACCAGCTCCACGATGGCGCGGGGACGGCCGTCACCGGCGCCCAGACGCTCGCGGACGGGACGGCGCAGATCGCTTCCGGAACCGCGAGTCTGCCCTCCAAGACCGACGAGCTCGCGTCGGGCGCGGAGCAGGTCGCCGGCGGCACTCAGCAGCTCGCGGGCAAGGCGGACCAGATCGGATCGGTCGCCCAGCAGGTCGTCGACCAGCTGCCCGTCGCCCGCCAGCAGATCCAGGACAAGCTGACCGATCTGGGTCTCACGCCCGAGGAGATCGCGGCGGTCCTGTCACGGCTCGACTCCGCCGCCGATGACGCGCGCACGGTCAACTCGACCGTCCAGTCCACGGTCTCTCAGATCGACACCCTCAACGGCGGCGCCCAGCAGGTCGCCGGCGGTGCACGGCAGCTCGCCGATGCGATGCCGGCCCTCGCGTCCGGCACGCAGCAGGCGGCAGAAGGCGCCGCGGCCCTGCACACGGGTCTCGTGACCCTGCAGAACGGCATCGGCACGCTCCAGGAGGGCGTCACCACGCTCCGCGACGGTCTCCAGGCCGGTGTCGACGCGATCCCCGCGACGACCGCCGACTCGCGCGACCTCCAGGCGAAGACGATCGCCGATCCGGTCAAACTCTCCTCGAACTCCGTCACGAACGCGGGAACGTACGGCGCCGGCCTCGCACCGTTCTTCGTGAGCCTCGCGGCGTGGATCGGCATCTACGCGCTGTTCCTCATCGTGAAGCCCGTCTCGCGGCGCGCCATCACGGCACTCCACAGCCCCATCAAGGTCACGCTCGCCGGTTGGCTCACCCCCGGCATCCTCGGCGCCATCCAGATGATCGCGCTGTTCGGCATCCTCGCCGGCGTCCTGCACTTCGAGATCCACAACCCGGTCGCGACGTACGGGATGATGACGCTCGCCTCGCTCACCTTCGCGGCGATCATCCTCACGCTCAACGTCTGGTTGGGCAGCGTGGGACAGTTCCTCGGGCTCGTGCTCATGGTCATGCAGCTCGTGACCGCCGGCGGCACGTTCCCCTGGCAGACGCTGCCCGCCCCGCTCGCCTGGCTGCACCACATCCTGCCGATGTCGTACGCGGTCGACGGGATGAGGCAGCTCATGTACGGAGGACGGATGGATGCTGCGCTGCAGGACGCCGGTGTGCTGCTGGCCTGGTTGGCGATCGCGCTCAGCCTCGCCGCCATCGGAGTGATCCGGATGACGCACGCGCGCACCCTGCGGGACCTGCGCCCGAGCCTCATCGGGTAGGGCGCCGGTCTCGCGGCCTGCTCTCGCCGGGCCGCTCCGCCCAAGGGGTGTCGAGTGCGACGAACGGCACCCGGTCGATCAAACGGCCGGGTGCCGTTCCGTCTGCGCGGGTGCGCGGGTGCGCGGGTGGCATTCCGAGTGTGCGGCGTCCGGGCTTGCGGGTGCGCGGGTGACCTCGTGCTTCCCGTGTCGGAGTGGTGGGCAGCGCGATGCGCTCGCGCGCCCGCGCCCCTGCGCCGCGAGCGCGGGTCCGATACCACCCGCGCTCGCGCGAGCGCATCGCGCCGGCCACCAGATCGACCTCGAAGGAACACGAACGGCTCACGCCGGGCGGTGCCCCTTCGGGTGGGGCGCCGACCGGCGCGAGCCGGGTGGCCTGGGGCCGAGGTGATCGACCTGACCGGGCCGTGGAGTCCGATCGCCCGCCGTTCGGGAGCGGACGATCGGCTGCCGGTCAGCGCTCGACGCGCCGACCGGACGACGGGTCGATCAGCCGCGCGACTGCTTCCGACGCGTTGCGGAGCGGTGGTTGGCGACGAGCATCGAACCGATGCCGAACGCGAGCAGCACGGACGCGCCGATCATCCCGGGACCCGCGAGCCACGGTCCCGTGCTCGCGAGCGCCTTCTGCGCTGCTGCGGGAGCGGCGGCGGACGCGGGCGGAGCCGTGGGAACCGGCGCCGGCGTCATCGTCACGGGCGGCACTGCGGGCTGCGTCGGCGGAACCGTGGGCTCGACCGGCGGGGTCGTCGGTTCGACCGGCGGCAGGACACCGCTTCCGGTGCCGCCACCGCCGTGCGCGGTGACCGTCCACTCGACGGGAGGGACGTCGACGCCGTTCCCCGCGATCGTCGCACTGTTCGCCCACGGACCGGCGGAACCGGCATCTGGCTTCGTCGCGTACCAGATCGCGTAGTAGTGCCCCTGCTTCCCATCGAAGGTGAGGGTGAAACCGCTGTCGGTGGACGTGATCGTGTAGTCGACGCCCTCGGTCGCACGCACCCACTCCGGGTCCGTGCCGGCCGCGTTGAGTGAGCTCGCATCGAGGAACTCGAGGGAGTCGGGGTCGAAGGTGTGGCCGGCGCCGAGCGTGTCGGTCACGACCGTCTTCGGGTAGTCGGCGTCGAGGCCTCCGGCCGGGGCGGGAAGGCTCATCCACCAACCGATGTACGTGCCGTCATCGCTCAGCGTCCCCCATTTGCCGAAGCCCTGGCCCTCGAAGGGGCGTGCGGGACCGGGGTCGCCGCCCGGCTGGACGGTGATCGGGATCTCGACGACCTCGCCGTTCACCGTCATCCGGATGACGTGGTTCGTGCCGGCGTCGAGCGAACTGCTGAGCTTCGCATAGAGCTCGAGCGATCCGCCGATGTCCTGCGGGTGCGTCGTCACGTAGTCGGTCAGAGTGCAGTCGAGCCGGTTCACGGCCGTCGTCATGACGCACGTGGCGACCGTGTCGCCCGCTTTGGTGAGGAGGGGGAACTCGGCGCCGAGGCCGACGAACTCGTCCGGGAGCTGCAACGAGAACGTGCTGCCGGCGGGCGTTCCGTCCGGCACGTGCCAGTCCGCTGCGACCGTGATCGTCTGCTGTTTGGCGTAGGTGCCGTCCTCGGCCGTGGACGTGACCGTGACGTTGGTGATCGCATCGGGGATCTCCGCGGCCTGGGCGGGCGCGGCGACACCGACGAGGGCTGCAGCGGCCGCGACCGTGCCGACGATGGCTGCGGCGGCAAGGCGACGGAGGGAGCGGCGGCCGGGGGCGGCCGTTGCGGCGGTTGCGGCGGTTGCCGCGGCGGGGTCGATTCGGCTGGTTTCGGTGATTCGGGTCGTTCGGGTCGTTCGGGTGTCGGTCTGGCCGTTCGGGGCGGCCGGTGCCGACGGGGTCGGGGTCGGGTGGGCAGGGTGGATCGTCGTCATCGGGTACTCGCATTCGGGTCGGTACTCGTCCAGCTCGGGTGATGCCTTGCGGCATCGCTGGACACCCTTGGGTGAGTCCCCGGCGAGCGGATCATGACGCGACTTCCGACAATTCACCGGAAGTTCCTCGGGAGCTCGTCATGGCGACGGGTCCAGACCGGGCGAGTGCGTCCGTTGCGGTTGGGTCGTCGCCAGCGCAAACCTCGACCAAGGCCGCGGCACCCGACCCGAGCACTGTGGCCGCACAAGCCGACCAGCCCACCGCGGGCATGCAACAGACCGCCGGGCGGTAGGGCCACCCGGCGGTCCGTGTTCGATCCGCGCCGCATCGGTTTTCGGGCCGTGCGATCACGTTGACCACACCCGCCGATCCGACGGCCGCGCTGCGGTTTCGGGCCGGCTGATGCTCAGCCGACGGATCGGGAGGGGTGCGGAAGTTGCTGTGTTGTGTTGCTCTGGTGGAACGGTGCTGTGCTGCTGTGTTCCCGTGCGATGTGACGGCGAGGGTCAGTTCGCGGCTCCGACGAGTTCGGCCTCGCGCTGTTCGGCGAGCATCCGTCGTCTCGTCGCGTATGCGGCGCCTGCACCCCAGACGAGGAGCGAGACGAGGAGGACACCGGCCGGGCCGAGGAGCTCGGACGGACCGGATGCTCCGGCAGCGCTGGATCCGCCGTCGTTCGTGTCCGCGGTGTTGGTCCCGTTGGCGCCATCGGGGGCGACGGCCGTACGGGTTTCGACGAACGCTGCGGGGAACGCCTGGGCAGCGGCGGCCAGCGTGGACACGGCGTCTTCCGCGGGGCCCGCGGTCATGGGCAGCGCTTGAGCGGGAGAGGTCAGGCCGACGAGGGCGACCACGGCGAACGCGGCCGGGATCGCGAGGCGGGTGAAGGTGGTGGACAGGGTCGGGCGCACCGCACGTTCGGGCAAGCTGGCGCGCCGATCAGGGAATCGGGTCATCTGCGACTTCGTTCTTCGGGTGTTCCGCCGATCGCACCGGCCGGGATTCGGGTTCCAGACGGTGGCTTCCGCAGCATCGGGTTGCCTTGGAAGAACGGGTTCAGCGGTGGAGTGTGACTCCGATTCCGATTATGGCCCGGTCAGAGGCTTCAGAACAGGCGAATCCGAAGCCTGCGGAAAAACTGAGTCAAAACTGAGATGAAGCTGCGGCCCCGAATTATTCGGCGGCAGTGGCTTCCCGCGATCTCGCTACGCCTCGAACCGCACGTGCTGCATGACCCAGGAGTGCATGGCGACGGCCGCGGCAGCCGACGCGTTGATCGACCTCGTCGACCCGAACTGGCTGATCTCGACCACCGCATCCGCGGCCGCGATCGCCTCCTCGGACAGCCCGGGACCCTCCTGTCCGAACAGCAACAGGCATCGCTCGGGGAACGCGAAGGTCTCGATGATGACGGAGCCGGGCACGTTGTCGATCGCGATGATCGGCATCCCCTCGGCTCGCGCCCAGACGACGAGCGCCTCGATGTCGGGGTGGTGGAGGACGTGCTGGTAGCGGTCGGTGACCATCGCGCCGCGCTTGTTCCAGCGGCGACGACCGACGATGTGGACGGTGTCGGCGGCGAACGCGTTGGCCGTGCGCACGATCGACCCGATGTTCATGTCGTGCTGCCAGTTCTCGATCGCGACGTGGAACGGATGCCGGTGCTCGTCCAGGTCGGCGACGATCGCTTCCATCGTCCAGTAGCGGTAGCGGTCGATGACGTTGCGCGTGTCCCCCGCAGCGAGGAGGGCCCGGTCGTAGTGCGGTTCGTCCGGCAACTCGCCCTGCCACGGCCCGACACCTGCCGTCGAGCGCTCGTGCGTCGGGTTGTCCGCGGCCGACGGCTGCGCGGCGACGTCTGACTGCTCGGGGTTCTCTGGCACCGGTCAAATCTACCGTCCGGCCGCCATCGCTCCTTCCTGCCCGCCCGTCTCCGCCCCTGCCCGCCCGTCTCCGCCGCCCTCCTCCGTTCACAACTCAGGAGCGTCTCGGCGTGTCGGGCGCGGCATCGGCGCGTCCCGCGCGACACGCCGGACGTCTCCTGAGTTGTGAACACCCAGGCGTCGCAGGAGTTCCGGAATTGCGAACAGCGCGGACGCTCAGGAGTTCCGGAATTGTGAACTCAGCGATGCGTGCCAGACTGGGGGTGCTGACGCCGGCGCTGCCGCCGGCTCCCTGCTGCGGCCGCGTGCCGCGCCCCACGGAAACGACGGAGGACACCATGTCGCGACGCGATGAAGTCGAATGCTGGCTCACGGACATGGACGGCGTGCTCGTCCACGAGAACCACGCGCTCCCGGGCGCAGCAGCCCTGCTCCAGCAGTGGCAGGACCAGGGGACCCCGTTCCTCGTCCTCACGAACAACTCGATCTTCACCCCGCGCGACCTCAGCGCACGCCTCCGCGCCTCCGGCCTCGACGTCCCAGAGGAGCGCATCTGGACGTCCGCCCTCGCGACCGCCGCCTTCCTCGCCGAGCAGGAGCCGGGCGGATCGGCGTTCGTCATCGGTGAAGCGGGCATCACGACCGCGCTCCACGAAGCCGGCTTCATCATGACCGAGACGAACCCGGACTACGTCGTCGTCGGCGAGACCCGCAACTACTCGTTCGAGGCGATCACGAAGGCGATCCGTCTCATCGCTGCGGGTGCACGCTTCATCGTCACGAACCCCGACGCGACCGGCCCGAGCGCCGACGGACCGATGCCGGCGACGGGAGCCATCGCCGCCCTCATCACGAAGGCGACCGGCAAGGAGCCGTACGTCGTCGGCAAGCCGAACCCGATGATGTTCCGTTCCGCGCTGAACAAGATCGGTGCGCACTCGGAGAACACGGGCATGATCGGCGACCGCATGGACACCGACATCGTCGCGGGCATCGAGGCCGGCCTCCACACCGTCCTCGTCCTCACGGGCATCAGCGATGAAGCCGAGATCGCGCGCTACCCGTTCCGCCCGAACGAGATCCTCGACGGCGTCATCGACCTCGTCCGCCCGGAGCCCGCCGAGACGGAACTGTACGACTCCGCTCCGTAAGCGCTGCGGGCGCCGGCCCTGTGGCCGGCTCCCGTCCTGACGTCAGGATCGACCAGTGCCGGTGCGCCCGGGTCCCGGTATCGTCCGTCCGGTGGCATCCGCGCCCCGTCCCGACCCATGGGCGCGTGTGTGTGTTCACAACTCAGGACGGGCACGGCGTGTCGGCCTCGACATGCCGCTCCCACCCCGCGACACACCGGGACGCTCCTGAGTTGTGAACAGCAGGAGCAGGCGTCGGCAGGTGGGCGGAGGTCGTCCGGAGAAGGAACTCCAGCTAGAGGGTGTCCGCTGAGACGGTGCCGATGCCGGTACTGATGCCGGTGGCGGTGCCGATGCCGGTACTGATGCCGGTGGCGGTGCCGATGGCGGTGGCGGTACCGGGACCGGTGCCGGTGCCGGTGCCGGTGTTGATGGCGGCAGCAGCCGACGGTGCGGGGCTCGGGGCGGACGATGTCGCTGCACCCGCGCCGCCGACGAGTGTGCCCAGGTAGAACGCGCCGAGCATCAGCACTGCGACCGCGAGACCCACCACGGTCCACAACAGCCAGCGGGGCACGCCTGGGCCGGTCGATGCGTCGTCGACGTACTCGGGGAACGGCGAACCATCACCTGCTTCGCGACCTGACACGGAGGCCGCCGGCGTCGGCAGGATCGGAGGCGCACCGACGGCGGAGGCAGGAGCGCCGGCGAACTGCGCGTCGGCTCGCAGCGCGTCTGCGGCCTCCGAGCCGTCGACGGGGGCGGCACCGAAGACGGCTGCCGTGGCGTCGGCGCCGAGGAGGATCGGGCCCGCAGCGTGGCCGGGCGTCGGAACGCCGCCGAACTCGGACGTCGTCGAGGTTCCGGCGCCGTCGGGAGAAGCGCCCTCGTCGGAAGCGCCCCCAGCAGGCGCACCGTGCGTCGGCTCGTCACCTGCGAGGGTCTGGTCGGACACGGCAGCGTTGTCGGACTCGGCGTCGACGGGCGGTGCAACGATGCCGTCCGGGCCGGACGCGAAGACCGCCGGAACCTGTCCAGCGGCGGCAGCGCCGGCGGCGAGCCATTCGGACTCGACGCCGGTGAAGGCCGTGGCCGTGGCATCGGTCGTCGGTGTCGCGGACGGAGCGTCGAACGGCGTGGCCGGGGCAGGTGGGAGCTCGGCCGATGTGACCTCCGCAGACAGGGCTTCGTCGCCGAGGCCGGCTGCACCATCGAAGGATGCGCTTTCGGCATCAACGGCAGTCGCGTCGAATCCGCTGCCGGTCGCGGAGGCGGAAGACGCTGACGTCGGGTCTGGAGTCGGCCCGTCCGCGGCGTCGATCACAGGCACGGCCTCGGTGTCCGGGTCCAGGCCGAAGAGCGACTCGAGTCGGAGTTCCTCGCTCACGGGCTCCGGTTCGACGGGCACATCGACATCCGCGGCGACGGCGTCGGTTTCCACGCCGGCACGGGCCGCACCGGGTGCATCAGCGGCGACGGCGGACGCCGAGGCGAAGAACCCCGCGTCCTCAGCGTCAGCAGCGTCAGCGGCCTCAGCAGCCTCAGCAGCCTCAGCAACGTCAGCAACGTCAGCAGCATCGTCGTCGACCGCATCGCGCGACACGCCTTCGACGCCCTGGCCGACGACCGTCGCGGCAGCACTCGCGGGGAGCGGCACGGCATCGAACTGGACGATCTCCTCGTCGAAGTCGTCGTCGAGCTCTTCCGGGTCGATGGCGAATCCGGTCGATGGTGCGTCTGCAGCACCAGAGTCAGAAGTGTCGACGGCATCGCTGTCGGCGGTACCGTCTCCTTCGCCGGCGCGTGCTTCGTCCTCCACCAGACGCTGAGCGTCGAGCGGAGTGAGCGTGAGCGTCGGGAACAGGTCGACCGTCTCATCGGAGACGATGGGCTCCTGGTCGGACGAGGTGGTGATGGTGTCGGCGTCGGCGACGTCGCCTTCGACATCCACGTCGCCTTCAGCATCGGCCTCGCCTGCGGCGTTGGCGTCAACGTCGGCAACTGCCTCGGACGAGAAGGAGGCAGGATCCGCGCCAGGTGCGAACGGCTCAGCGGCATCGACATCCGCGCTGTGCGCTCCAGCCACCACTGCACCGGCGATCGGGGCCGAAGTCGCGAGCGTGTCGGCACTCAGCGCTTCGGCTTGCAGCGCCTCGGCCTGCAGGCCATCGCCCTCGGAGGTCTCGTCCTGGGCGAGCTCCGACGGCGAAGTCGCGCTGACGGGCGGCACGACGGCGGCCTCCCACTGCACGTCCGGCAGCGGGATCGGGGCGGTCGTCGGCGCAGCGTGCACGAGCGGGTCGAGGGCGTCGTTGGGCGCGAGGTCCCAGACGAACGGCTCGGACCCGAACGGGCTCGGCGTCGGTGTGGCGGTGTCGCCCTCGATCGTCGCGATCAAGTCGGTGATCGAACGGTCCGGACCGGGTGCGGGCGGCACGAACGCAGCCGGCAGCTCCTCGGCGGGGGTCGTGAAGCGGGGGTCCGGCAGCTCGGGGAAGTCCTGCGCCGTCGCGTCGTCGGCGGGCGCAGCGGACCACGCGCGACCGAGCGACGGGGCAACCGGCTCGTCATCGATCTCGACGGCGGGCATCGGCTGGGCGGGGGTCGGCAGGGTGAGGCCTGCGAGGCTGTCGAAGGGACGCGTCTCGTCGGTCACCGCTTCGCCGTCGACGGCGTCCTCGTGAGCATCGGGTGCGTCCGCATCGAGCCGTTCAGAGTCGGCCTCGACTCCGGCCTCGGCCCTGGAGTCGGCCCTGGAGTCCGCGTCGGCTCCGAGTGCAGCCGGATCAGCGGCCTGCTCTGCGGAGACAGCATCCACGTACGGCGGGACGATCGGCGGCAGACCCGGGATCACGGTCGGCGCGGCATCGAAGCCGTTGGACGGATCGATGATCGGCGCGAAGGGGAACTCGTCTTCGTTCAGAGCATCCGACGGAGCCGATGCGTGCCGGGCGGATTCGTCGTCGCTCGGAACGGCATCCGGAACGCTGTCCACCGTGATGCCGGGCACGCCGACGTTCGGCGGGAAGACCGTGAGCGGGTGCTCTGCCTCAGCGGGGCTCTCGGGGAAGGGGTTCGCCGGCGCTGGCTCGGTCGGGGTCGCCGGGGCCACGGGGGCTGCGGCGACCGGCGCGACAGACGCAGCATCGGCGGCGTCGCTCGCGTCCTCGTCGGTATCCGCGTCCTCGTCGTCCTCTGCGAGCGGGGCGATGAGCCACGCGAGCGCGTCCGTGGGCGGATCGGTCGGTTCCGATGCAGCGGCGTGGGCGATGTCGGTCTCCGTCGCGGGCTCACGCACACCGTGCACAGGAGTCTCTGGGGCGGCGAAGCTCGATTCCGAAGCCGCGTCCGCGCTGTCGTCGTGCCGTTCTGGAGCGGCATCCGTCTCCGGCGCGACGGCGGGCGTCGCACTGTACGCGGGCTGCGGCACGTAGACCGGTTCCTCGGTGAACGCAGGCGCCTCCGAGGGCACGGCGTCGGCGAGCGGCTCGACGGTCTCCGGCGGCAGCGTCACGGCGACCGGAACGATCTCGACGGCCTGGTCGGTCTCCGGCTCGTCGACCGTGGTGTCGGTCGCGCCGATGGTCGCATCGCCGAGAGGCGACGTCAGCCAGGCGAGCGGATCCGATGCAGCGGCGGGCGCGGGCGCGACGGTTTCCGGTGATCCGTGGGTGAGCTCGTCGATGTCGTTGGCGGACGCATCCGCCGGTTCGACGGTTTCAGCGACCGCCGGAGCGTCAGAGGAGAAAGGGGCGACAGGAGCTTCAGACGCGGCAGTCGCCTCAGACGCCGCGGTCGATTCAGGAACGTCCGCGGACTCGACGGCTTCCGGCGTCGTTTCCACGACCGATGGGCGCAGGTCCGCAGGAAGGTCGATCGGGCCAGCATCGGGGATGCCTGCGAACGTCATGCCGCCGGGCGGCGTGATGACGGCGCCGGTGTCGATGAGGGCTTCGTCGCCGAAGTCCTGCGTGAGACTCCACGAGCCGGTGGGCAGGTCGTCGGCCTCCTCGGAGTCGTCAGCGGCGGCGTCCTCAGCGGCGGAGGTGTCCGCATCCGATGCGATGCCAGCGGGCGCGCTCGCGGCGTCGGCAGTCGCATCCGCGGTCGGGGGCGTGGCTGGAGGCGCGGCCGGAGCTGCCGATTCCGACGGTGCGGCGGAGCCCGCGGACGACGCATCGGCCTGTGCCGATTCGTCCGCACGCGCCCGCTCGTCGGCTTCGAGGCTCGCCCAAGCTGCGGGATCGTTCGAGGCGAGCGCACCAGCGATCGGCAGCGCCGCCGTCGCGACGTCCTCCGGTGCGGTGGGAGCCGCGCCACTCGCGCGCTCCTCGTCATCGCTCAGGCTCCAGGGGCCGTCCGCGGGCGGCGGAACGACGACGGGGTTCGTCGGCGCGGGCCGGAACGCGGCGTGCGGCGCGGCGAGGAGGACGGCGTCGGTGTCGACCGTGAGTTCGTTGAGCGGCAGACCGGACGGCGTGCGCGGAGCGGTCGAGAGTTCGGACGGCGGCGATGCTGGCGCCGATGCAGTCGGAGACGGCGACGCGGCCGTCGGCAGGTCGAGCGCGTTGGGGTGCACCGGGGGCGTCGCGGGCTGCTCGGTCACGGGCTGCTCGGTCGAAGCCGTCTCGGTCGCGGACGGCTCGGCCACAGGGTTCCCGCTCGCCGTCTCGGTCGGGGGTGCCGCAGCCGGTGCAGCACTCTGAATCGTCGGCACGACAGGCGTCGCCACCGTGGGTGCGTCGGCTGCGCCGGGGGCGGGGGCCTGCGCGATGGGCGCCGCCGGGGAAGCAGCGGGAGGCAGGGCGGACGGGGTCGGCGAGGGCTGGACGACGGGTGTCGCGACCGTCGGTGCATCGTCGGCGCCGGTGTCGTGCGCGACTCGTGGCGCCTCGTCGGCAGGAGCGGCGCCGTCCGCGTCGCCACCGTTCGCCGCGAGGTCCTGGGCCGACTTCGGGACGGGAATCTGCCGCTGCCACCAGGACAGGAGGTCTGCTTCGGAGGAGAAAGCGCTCGGCTCGGTCGGGCCGTCGGAGGAATCCGCGGAACTCGCCGAAGCAGCGGCGAGCCAGCCGGACGCCCCACCGGCGGCAGGAGCACCCGCAGATTCGGCAGGAGTGGCTGGTGCAGCGGCAGCAGGCGCACCGGAGACGCCGGGCTCGACCGGGGCGACAGGTTCAGGCACAGCGCCGCTGAATGCACCAGGCTGCGGTGGATCGACGACGGGGATCACGCGCGTCGCGGCATCGTCCACCGGCGGTTCCACAGCTGACTCCGCGGGCGCGGGCGCTGCATCGCTCGGGCTCGTCAGTCGCGTGAACGGCGGCTCGACGGGCGGGATCCCATGCTCGTCCGGCACAGACTCGTCCCGCACAGACTCGTCCGGCACGGTTTCGGAGGTCGGGGAGACATCCGCATGCGTGCCATCCGCGTGCTCATCCGTGCCGACGATGGGGACAGCTCCGGTGTCATCGATTTCACCATCACCGAGTTGCGAGAGCAGCCAGTCCGTGCCGTCTGCCGCCTCTTCCGGTTCTGGTGCTCCGTTGCGATCGGAACCGTCGGTGGACATCAGGCGAGTCCCAGATCTTCCAGGCCGATGGCCGCGAAGTACGGGTAACCGGCTGCTTCGATGATCTCGCGTGCGCCCGTATTGCGGTCGACGACCACCGCGACGCCGGCGATGACGGCACCGACCTTCTTGAGCGCTTCGATGGCGGCGAGCGGCGAACCGCCCGTGGTGGAGGTGTCTTCGAGGACGATGACGCGTTTGCCCTCGAGGTCGGGGCCCTCGACCTGACGACCGCGGCCGTGGTCCTTGGGCTCCTTGCGCACGACGAACGCGTCGTACGTGAGTCCACGCGCGGCGCCCTGGTGCAGGACGGCCGATGCGATGGGGTCTGCGCCCATCGTGAGACCGCCGACGGCGAACACGTCGGGGACGTCGGCGATGAGGTCGATCATCACCTGACCGATCAGCGGTGCCACGCGGTGGTCCAGACTGACCTTGCGGAGGTCGACGTAGTACGTCGCCTTCTTCCCGCTGGTCAGGGTGAAGTCACCGTGGAATACGGCCTCGGCCGAGATGTAGTCGATGAGCTGAGCTCGTGCATCCGTCACACGGCCAGTCTACCGGGGCTACCCCTAACACGCCCATTCACCCATCCGGGGTCCTTTCGGCATCACGATCCACCCCATCGGCCAGCTCACCGCCCGGCGCACAGCCCATCGCATCGGCCGGTTCACACCTCAGGAGCGCGTGTTCACAACTCAGGAGCGTTGCGGCGTGGCGCGCAGCGAGCCCGGCGTGTCGATGGCGACACGCCGGGCTCGTCCTGAGTTGTGAACAGGCCGTCCTGAGTTGTGGAACAGGCAGGAGCGGCGAACGGGGTCAGCGGACGGCGTCGGGCTCCGGGTCGTCGACGTCGGCAGAGGTGACGAGTTCGGCCTCTGCGACGATGCCGTCGACGTCGTCCGTAGCACCGCCACCGGCAGCGGCAGCGCCGATGCCCGCACCGTCAACGCCGTCGGCCGCGAGCAAGTCGCCCTCGACCGCGCCGCCGTACCCCTCGGCCTGCGGGTCGCCGTGCAGGCCGCCGGACACCGCGTACTCCTCCTCCGGCGAGAGGATGAGCCGCTTCCGGCCATCGACGGCGAAGATGATCAGCATCACGGCGTACACGACGACGATCGCGATGATCGCGGGCAGGAACGTCGGGTTCAGCAGGAAGCCGACGAAGATGAGCGCGGCGATGACGGCTGCGATGACCGCGCCGGGCACACCCCACGGGCTGCGGTACGGCCGCTTCGCGTTGGGGAACTTCTTGCGCAGGATCATGAACGAGATCATCTGCATGAGGTAGGCGAGGACGGCGCCCCACACGGCGATGTTGAGGACGATCGCGCCCGCGACGCCCCCTGAGCCACCGGCCGCGTCGACGATGATGAGGGCGACGAACCCGATGAGGGCGCCAGCGAGGAGCGCGACCCACGGCGTCTGCCGCTTGCCCGTGAGGGACAGGAACTTCGGGTAGTAGCCGGCGCGGGACAGCGAGTACATGTTGCGTCCGTAGGCGAACATGATGCCCTGCAGCGAGGCGAGCAGTCCGATGAGCGCGAAGAGGGCGAGCACGGCTGCGGCGCCGTCGCCGACCATCGCCCGGAAGCCGTCGAGGAGCGGTTCTCCCGCGACGCCGGTCGCCTTCGCGCCGATGATGCCCGTGTTGAGGAAGAGGACGAGGAGGCCGGTCACGATGAGCGTGCCGCGGGCCCAGAAGCCGGCCTTCGGGATGTCGCGAACCGGGTCGTGCGCCTCCTCGGCGGCGAGCGGGAGTTCCTCGATCCCGAGGAAGAACCACATCGCGAACGGCAGGGCGAACAGGATCGGGAGGACGCCGTGCGGGAGGAAGGCGGTCTGGCCGGCGTCGGGGACGATGTCGAACAGGTTCGCCCACGCGAACTGGCCCGAGAAGATCGCCATGGCCGAGAAGACGAGCAGGATGCCGATGGAGATGATCGAGACGACGATCGCGAATGTGAAGGAGATGTTCGCGCCGGCCGAGTTGAGGGCGATGAACGCCGCGTAGAGGATGAGCCACCACGCCCAGGCCGGCATCGTGAAGCCGAGCAGTTCCGTGGTGATCGCGCCGGCGTAGGACGCCGAGAAGTAGACGATGACGGCCGTCGTGGCGACGTACTCGATCGTCTCGGCGAGGCCTGTGACGAACCCGCCCCACGGCCCCATCGCCGCGCGCGAGAAGGAGTACGCGCCGCCCGTGTGCGGCATCGCGGACGCCATCTCCCCGATGGAGAAGATCATGCCGTAGTACATGGCGACGAGGATGACGAAGGCGATGGCCATGCCGCCGAAGCCGGCGAACTCGATGCCGAAGTTCCAGCCGGAGAAGTCGCCCGAGATGACGGCTGCCACGGCGAGGCCCCACAGACCCCAGATGCCTGCCGAGCGTTTGAGTTTCCGCTTCTCGAAGTAGCCGGCGTCGGCGGTCGTGTAGGTCACGCCCGACACGTTCAAGGTGTCCTTGGCCATCCTGGGTCCTTTGCGCTCTGGTCGGGTGTGCCCGACGTGCTGGTGCGATTCGGGGGCCGTGCAGTTGCTGGCACGACTATAGAGCCTGCAAAGGTTGCGTGTACATACCTTTGATCGAGTGGATATCAGCTGTGAGTTCGAGACTTCCGTGAGCGATGGCGGAAATCACACCCGCGCGAGGGTCGCCACGTGTGATGTAATGGTCGCGAAAGGCACCATTCGATCCGTGGCGGCAACGATGCCCCACCACAGCACCGCACGTTCCCGTCCGGCCATCGGCCCGGATCGGCGCAGCGGGACCGAGGAGCAGCCCATGACCGACAGCACAGCGAACCCGCGCCCCAGCCGCCCCCGCTCGGGCAACCTCACGCTCGAGGAGCTCACCGCCGCGGTGGAGGGGCGCGAGATCGACACCGTGATCGTGGCCTTCACCGACATGCAGGGCCGGCTCATCGGCAAGCGGGTCTCGGCCCGGCTCTTCCTCGAGGACGCCGCGGCCCACGGCGCGGAGTGCTGCAACTACCTGCTCGCGGTCGACGTGGAGATGAACACGGTCGACGGCTACGCGATGTCCAGCTGGGAGCGCGGCTACGGCGACATGGCGATGATCCCCGACTTCGACACGCTGCGCCGCATCCCCTGGCTGCCGGGAACCGCCCTCGTGACGGCCGACCTGAAGTGGCTGGACGACGCGCCCGTCGTCGCATCGCCCAGGCAGATCCTCATCGCCCAGCTCGAACGACTCGCGGAACGCGGCCTCGTCCCCTTCGTCGGGACCGAGCTCGAATTCATCGTGTTCGACGACAGCTTCCGGGAGGCATGGGGCAAGGGCTACCGCGACCTCCGCCCCGCGAGCGACTACAACATCGACTACGCCCTCCTCGCCTCCACCCGCATGGAGCCCCTGCTGCGCGACATCCGCAACTCGATGGACGGCGCCGGCATGTACTCGGAGGGCGTCAAGGGCGAGTGCAACTTCGGCCAGCAGGAGATCGCCTTCCGCTACGCCCACGCGCTCGCGACGTGCGACAACCACTCCATCTACAAGAACGGCGCCAAGGAGATCGCGGACGCCCACGGCAAGAGCCTCACGTTCATGGCCAAGTTCAACGAGCGCGAGGGCAACAGCTGCCACATCCACATCAGCCTCCGCGGTGCTGACGGCACACCACTGTTCGGTGATCCAGACGGCCCGGACGGCATGTCGAAGCTCTTCCGGCACTTCCTCGCGGGGCAGATCGCTGCGATGCGGGAACTGACGCTGTTCTTCGCGCCCAACATCAACTCGTACAAGCGCTACGTCGACGGCAGCTTCGCGCCGACCGCGGTCGCCTGGGGCCTCGACAACCGCACCTGCGCGCTGCGCGTCGTCGGTCATGGAGCCGGGATGCGCGTCGAGAACCGTGTGCCGGGCGGCGATGTGAACCAGTACCTCGCCGTCTCTGCGCTCATCGCGGCCGGCCTCCACGGCATCGAGAACGAGCTCGAACTCGAGGACGCCTTCGTCGGCAACGCCTATACGGGCGGGGCGCCGCGCGTCCCCACGACGCTGCGTGAGGCGGCGGAGCTGTTCTCGCAGTCGACGATCGCCCGCGAGGCCTTCGGCGACGAGGTCGTGGACCACTACCTCAACTACGCCGCCGTGGAGATCTCGGCCTACGACGCGGCCGTCACGGACTGGGAGCGGGTGCGTGGTTTTGAGCGCCTCTGAGCCGAACGGCCCCACCTCTGCTCCGGCGAGCGCTTCCGCTCCAGGATCGAGCGCTCCCGTCATCGGCGTCACGACCTACCTCGAACAGGCGCAGACCGGGGTGTGGGATGTTCCGGCGTCCTTCCTCCCCAAGGTGTACCTCGACGCGGTGACGGACGCGGGCGGCATCGTCGTCCTCCTCCCGCCGCAGCCCGTCACGCGAGCGGTGGCCGATGCCGTCCTGTCGCGCCTCGACGGGCTCATCGTCTCGGGCGGGGCGGATGTGGACCCCGGCCTGTACGGGCAAGTGGCGCATCCGAAGACCGGACGGCCCCGCACCGATCGCGATGCCTGGGAGGACGCGCTCCTCACCGCTGCGATCGATGCCGAGCTCCCGTTCCTCGGCATCTGCCGCGGCGTCCAACTGCTGAACGTCACGCTCGGCGGCTCGCTCATCCAGCATCTGCCCGATGTCGTGGGCGACGATTCCTACCAGCCCGGCGAGGCGATCTTCGGTCCCAAGGAGGTCGTGGTCTCCCCCGACTCGCACCTCGCCGCTGTGCTCGGCACCCCGTCGGAAGGCGGCGAGCGCCCCGGCACCCCGCTGGCGCCCGGCACTCGTGCGGCGAGCGACCCCGTCGACACCGACCGCCTCCCCGTGCACGTCTATCACCACCAGGCGCTCGATCGCGTGGCCGACGGACTGACCGTCACCGCGCGCACCGAGGAGGGCGTCATCCAAGCCGTCGAGCTGCAGGGCGTCCCGTTCGGGATCGGCGTGCAGTGGCACCCGGAGGAGGACACCGCGGACCGTCGTCTCTTCGCCGGACTCGTCGATGCCGCGCGTCGGCACCGCGACCGTGCGGTCGCCGAGACGTCCGGTTCCAGCGCCTCAGCGCCAGTGTCACCACCTTCACCACCAGCACCACCGTCACCACCAGCCACGACCGAGGCGAGGACCACCGCATGAGCTATACGATCCTGAATCCGGCCGACGAGTCCGTCGTCACGACCGTCGAGCACCTCGGGGTGGATGAGACGGACGAGGCGATCGCCGCTGCAGCCGTCGCCCAGCGAGCGTGGGCGGCCGTCGCACCCGCCGACCGAGCCAACGCGCTCCGTCGGTTCGCCGCGGCCGTCGACGGCGACCGCGAGCACCTCGCATCGCTCGAGGTGACGAACTCCGGCCACCCGATCACACAGGCCAGGTGGGAGGCGGGGCACGTCCGCGACGTGCTCGAGTACTACTCGGCTTCACCCGAACGCCTCTTCGGTCAGCAGATCCCCGTGGCGGGCGGCCTCGACGTCACCTTCCACGAACCGCTCGGCGTCGTGGGGATCATCACGCCGTGGAACTTCCCGATGACGATCGCCGCGTGGGGCTTCGCGCCGGCCCTCGCAGCCGGCAACGCCGTCGTCCTGAAGCCGGCGGAATGGACACCCCTCACGAGCATCCGCCTCGGCGAACTCGCCCTCGAATCAGGTCTGCCCGAGGGACTGTTCCAGGTGCTGCCCGGGCGTGGGTCGGTCGTCGGCGAACGCTTCATCACGAACCCGGCGGTCCGCAAGGTCGTCTTCACGGGCTCGACGGCGGTCGGCAAACGCATCATGGCCGGGGCGTCGGAGCAGGTGAAACGGGTCACGCTCGAACTCGGCGGGAAGAGCGCCAACATCGTGTTCGCCGATGCCGATCTCGAACGAGCGGCGGCGTCGGCTCCATACGGCGTGTTCGAGAACGCGGGCCAGGACTGCTGCGCACGGAGCCGGATCCTCGTCGAGCGATCCGCGTACGACCGGTTCATGGAACTGCTCGAACCGGCGGTCAAGGGCGTCGTCGTCGGCGATCCGACGCTCGAGAGCACGGAGATGGGCCCGCTCGTCTCGGCCGCGCACCGTGACTCGGTCCGGTCGTTCGTCCCAGACGACGCGCCCGTCGCCTTCACCGGCAGCGCGCCGGACGGCCCCGGGTACTGGTTCACGCCGACCGTCCTCACCCCCGGCCGCGACGACCGATCGGTCCGCGAGGAGATCTTCGGACCGGTCGTGACCGTCCTGCCGTTCGATGACGAAGCCGATGCGCTGCAGCTCGCGAACGACACGGAGTACGGGCTCTCGGGTTCGATCTGGACGCGCGACGTGAGTCGGGCCATCCGGGTCGCTCGCGGCGTGGAATCCGGCAACCTGTCCGTCAACTCGCACTCCTCCGTGCGGTACTCGACGCCGTTCGGCGGGTTCAAGCAGTCCGGGCTCGGCCGAGAGCTCGGACCCGATGCGCCGTTCGCCTTCACAGAGACGAAGAACGTGTTCATCGCCGTCGACTGAGCCGCCCTGTCCTTGAGCCGGCCCGGTCCCTGAACTCCACCCGGTCCCTGAGGTCCATCCCCGGCCCCTGAACCCCATCCCCGGTCCCTGAACTCCACCCCGGTCCCTGAGCTTGTCGAAGGGCACCACAGCACCACCCGCACCGCCCGCACCACCCGCACCCCAGAACCACCCGGTCCCTGAGCTTGTCGAAGGGCGACAGAGAGGACACCTCATGACCATCACCCCCATCGACCTCACCCAGCGTCTGGCTGGGAAGGTCGCCGTCGTCACGGGCGGCGCGAGCGGCATCGGCCTCGCCACCGCGAAACGGTTCGCGGCGGAGGGCGCGACGGTCGTCATCGGCGATCTCGATCCCACGACCGGCGCGGCAGCCGCTGAGCTCGTCGGCGGGCTCTTCGTGCAGGTGAACGTGACCGACCAGGACCAGGTGAACCACCTCTTCGACACGGCGGCCGCGACCTACGGTTCGGTCGACGTCGCATTCAACAACGCGGGCATCTCCCCGCCCGACGACGACTCCATCGAGACGACGGAACTCCCGGCGTGGGAGAAGGTGCAGGACGTCAACCTCAAGTCCGTGTACCTGTGCTCGCGAGCGGCGCTCCGGCACATGGTGAAGCAGGGTCGCGGGTCGATCATCAACACGGCGTCGTTCGTCGCGGTGCTCGGTTCGGCGACGTCGCAGATCTCCTACACGGCGTCGAAGGGCGGGGTGCTCGCGATGAGCCGGGAGCTGGGCGTGCAGTTCGCGCGGCAGGGCATCCGTGTCAACGCGCTGTGCCCCGGCCCGGTCAACACGCCGCTTCTGCAGGAGCTCTTCGCGAAGGATCCGGAGCGGGCGCAGCGGCGACTGATCCACATCCCCGTCGGTCGGTTCGCGGAGCCGGAGGAGCTCGCGGCCGCCGTCGCGTTCCTGGCGAGCGACGATTCGTCCTTCATCACCGGGTCGACCTTCCTCGTCGACGGCGGGATCAGTTCCGCCTACGTCACGCCGGAGTGACGCGGTTGCCGCGTGGGCCGGCACCGCGGCGCACGGTGAGCGGGCTCGGCGCATCCTGAACCGACCGACCGATCGGCTGGCCGCACGATGTCACATCGTCGGCCAGCTGTCGGGCATCGCGAGAGAATGGTGAGATGAGCGAAACGCAGGGGGACGAGGTGGCGCAGGGCATCCTGAGCGCCGAGCTCCTGCTGCGCCCCGGCCGCGCCGCGAACGCGTTCGAGGAGACCGTGCAGCGACTCCTGCAGTCGATCCGGCTCGGCCTCATCGGTCCGGGCGGACGCCTGCCCGCCGAGCGTGAACTCGCGGCCATGCTCAACGTCAGCCGCGACACGGTCCGCGATGCGATCGCCGCACTCACCGAGGCCGGGTACGTCGTCTCCCGGCGAGGTCGGTACGGGGGCACGTTCGTGATGGAGGAGCTGCCGACGAGCACACCGGTCATGGACGCGGACGGCGATCTCGCACCGCGCGGCGGCGTCCCTCGCGCGGAGATCGAGGACACGCTCGTGCTGCGCAGCATCCTCGAGATCGGCGCTGCTCGCGAAGCTGCGCTCTGCAAACTGTCCGGCGCCGATCGGGAACGGCTCTGGCAGGCGCTCGAGGACTGCCGATCCTCCGAACCGGACGACTACCGCCGGCACGACTCGCGTCTGCACCTGCTCATCGCGGAACTCGTGGGCGCACCGAGCCTCCTGCCGCTCGTCGCCGACGCCCGCATGCGCATCAACGAACTCCTCGACGGCATCCCGCTCCTCGCCGTCAACATCGCCCACTCCGATGAGCAGCACGAGGCCATCGTGAAGGCGATCCTCCGCGGGCACCCCGAGGAGGCGGCATCGGCGATGGCGGAGCACGTCGCCGGTTCAGAGGCCCTCCTCCGCGGTTTCCTCGCCTGAACTGGCATGGAAGCATAACTCCTTCGATTTCGACCTCGTTCGCGGCAGATCCCCGGAATTCCGGGGGCGCGGATCGGCAAGCGTCCGAATCGAAGGAGTTATGCTCGGTGGCCCGCGGGAGGCGACCGGCAGGCGCGAAGTGACGACACGGCTACGACGAAGCGAGCAGCAGGGCGACGACGGCGCGAGCAGCGCAGCGTCGGTCGGAGGCTCCCGGTAACGTGGGGGCATGCGCATCGCCACGTGGAACGTCAACTCGATCCGAACCAGAGTGGGCCGCGTGGTCGACTGGCTCGTGCGCGAGGACGTCGACGTCCTCGCCATGCAGGAACTCAAGTGCCGCGACGACCAGTTCCCCCTTGAGGCTTTCACGAAGGCGGGCTACCAGGTCGAGATGCACGGCCTCAGCCAGTGGAACGGCGTCGGCATCGCGAGCCGCCTCCCCATGGAGGACGTGACGATCGGCTTCCCCGACATGCCCGGCTTCGGGAAGCCCTTGCCGCCCACGCTCGACGGCTCCGGCATCGACCCGGACGGCCTCCCCCTCGAAGCGCGTGCCATCGGCGCGACGGTCGACGGCGTGCGCCTCTGGAGCCTCTACGTCCCCAACGGTCGCGCGGTCGGCGACCCGCACTACGACTACAAGCTCCGCTGGCTCGCAGCGCTCGAAGCGGACACCCGCGCCTGGCTCGCCGAGAACCCGGGCCTCCCGCTCGCGCTCATGGGCGACTGGAACGTCGCTCCGTTGGATTCCGATGTCGGCGACCCCAGCTTCGGGCCAGGCTCCACACACATCTCCGCTCCGGAGCGCGCAGCTCTCGCCGCGTTCATGGATGCCGGCCTGCAGGACACCGTGCGGCCGTACGTCCCCGAGGGGTACACCTTCTGGGACTACAAGCAGCTGCGGTTCCCGCGCAACGAGGGCATGCGCATCGACTTCATCTTCGGTTCGCAGACGTTCGCCGATCACGTCGTCGAGGCATCGATCGATCGCAACGAGCGGAAGGGCGACAGCCCGAGCGATCACGTGCCCGTCGTCGTCGACCTCGACTTCGAGCTCTCCGAAGAGGGCGACGACACCCCGATGATCTTCGGCTGAGCGCCGCACCCGGTCCCGAGCGCCGTACCCGGTCCCCGGGCTCAGGTCCCTGTACCTGAGCGCCGGTCCCTGAGCCTGTCGAAGGGTCCCCGCTCGGCCTCCGCGCCCAATCCGGTCCCCGAGCCTGCCACAGGAACATCGAGCACAACTCCTTCGATCCGACGACCTGCCGCCCCTCGACCCCTGAGATTCCGGGGGACACCGACTTTGCGGACGCCAGATCGAAGGAGTTGTGCTCGGTCAGTCCACACTTCGACAGGCTCAGTGACCGGGTGGGGCGAGGCTCCGCAGCGCAGGCAGAGCACTTCGACAGGCTCAGTGACCGGAGGGCCGGAGACAGGCTCAGTGACCGGAGAGCCGGAGCGGGCAGACCTCAGGCGAGCAGCGCAGCGACGCCGATGAGCACCGGCACGGACAGCACCGTCGTGAGCAGCACGACATCGCGGGCGAGCGGCACCCCCTGCTCGTACCGGCTGGCGAAGTTGTAGACGTTCTGCGCCGTCGGCAGCGACGCGAGGACCACGGACGCGAACAGCGGCGCACCCACGAGCCCGAACCCGAAGTGCGCGATCAAGTACGCGGCGATCGGCATCCCCACGCACTTGAGCAGCGTCGCCATGAGGATCTCGCGGCGCCCGTTCCCCGCCTGCAACGGCCGCATCCCGTGCAGCGACATCCCGAATGCCATGAGGATCAGCGGCACCGCGGCACCGCCGATGAGTTCGAACGGCGCCATGACGGGTTCCGGCAACCGCACACCGAACAGGTTGAGGAGCACCCCGGCGAGGGAGGCGATGATCATCGGATTCCGGAAGGGCTGCGTCACGATCCCCATGAACGACACCGATCCGCGCTTGTGCGTGTCGAGAATCGTGAGGACGACGGGTGCGAAGAGCAGCAGTTGCAGGAGGATGACAGGCGCCACGTATGTCGCGCCGCCGAGGACGTACACGGCCACGGGGATGCCGATGTTGTTCGCGTTGACGTAGCCGGACGACATCGCGCCGATCGTCGCCACGGGCAGCTGCTGCCGGAACCACACGAGGTTGAGCAGCACGTACACGGCGGCCGTCGCGACGGCGCTGAGGAGGGCGACCCAGATGACGTCGCTGAAGACCTCGTGGAGGTCCGCCCTTGCGAGAACAGTGAAGAGGAGTGCCGGGTTCGTGACGAAGAAGGCGATGCGATTGAGCACGTGGCCGGTGGTGGGCCCGCCGATCTCGAGACGGCCGGCGATGTAGCCGACGAGGATGACGGCTCCGATGATCGCGAACCCCGTCACCACTCCAGCCATGCGTCAACCCTACGGCCGTGTGGCAAACGTTTGCAGACGCTGCGACGTACACGGACACGGACACGGACGGTCGATCACCCGGATCGCGACGGCATCGCAGGTCCACCGGAACGCAAGCGGCACTTGCGCCGGACGTCAGGAGTTGGTGGAATCACTGTGGACCCGCCCGCGTGACCCGCGAAGCATCCGTTCACCCTCACACCATGCCGCTCCCACCCGGAGCACGCACCAATCACCCACAAGGAGATCCCGACGATGCCGTCATTCGACCCCTCCGCGTCCGTCGACGCGATGCACAGCCCCAGCCTCCCCCACGAACGCGTGTTCATCACCAGGGGTGAGCGATCCGATCTGACGATCAGCGTCGCGGTCCACTCCACGACCCTCGGCCCCGCTCTCGGCGGCGCCCGCGTCTGGAATTACGGCAGCTGGACCGAGGCCGTCGAGGACTCCCTCCGCCTCGCCGCCGGCATGACGATGAAGAACGCTGCGGCCGGTCTCGCCCGTGGAGGCGGCAAGTCCGTCGTCTTCGTCCCCGCGGGAACAGTGCTCGACGCCGAGCGCAGGCACGCGGCGATGCTCGACCTCGGCGACGCCGTCGAACAGCTGGGCGGCGCGTACCAGACCGCCGAGGACGTCGGCACGACCGCCGAGGACATGGCCGTCGTCTCCGAGCGCACCAAGCACGTGTGCGGGCTCCCGGCCGATCGCGGCGGTGTGGGCGAACCGAGTGACGCGACCGCTGCCGGCGTGTACTCGTCGATCACCTCGACGCTCGAAACCGTCTTCGGCACCCCGCTCGTGCAGGGTCGCCGCGCCACGATCTCCGGCCTCGGCCAGGTGGGCGGACGCCTCGCGCGCCAGCTCGCGGCGAACGGCGCCCGACTCATCGTGACCGACGTGAACCCGGCCAAGCGGGCGTTCGCCGAGGAGATCGGTGCGAGCTGGATCGAACCGGGAGACGAGCACCTCATCGAGACCGACCTCTTCGTCCCGTGCGGCGTCGGCGGTGCGCTCAGCGCCGACGTCATCGATCGGCTGCAGTGCCGTGCCGTCGTCGGCGCGGCCAACAACCAGCTCGCGTCGCGCGACGGCGCCGAGGCGTTGGCGGCTCGCGGCATCCTGTGGGCACCCGACTTCGTGGTCAACGCCGGCGGGGTCATCTACCTCGCAATGGCATCGGAGCCCGGAGCGGATGCGGCAGCGATCGCGACGCGCGTCGACGACATCGGCCACACCGTCCAGCGCATCTTCCGCAGTGCGATCGAGGACGGCGTCACGACGCTCGAGGCGGCCGAACGGCTCGCGATGGCGCGCATCGCTGCTGGCGCACCGTCCCTCGTCCCCGCCGGCTGACGCCCACCAGATCGTCGAGCCCGTCTCCCCGGTCGCTGAGCCCGTCGAAACTCCCATCACGCATAACTCCTTCAATTTCGACATCGCAGGCCCGATACCTCGCGGAATTCCGGGGATCTCGGGCTGGCGACCGACAGATTGAAGGAGTTGTGCTCAATGCCCTTCGACAGGCTCAGGGACCGGGAGCGGCACGGTGAGGGGACGGGAGCAGAGCACCAGGGACCGGGAGCGGCACGGTGAGGGAACGGGAGCGGCACGGTGAGGGGACAGGAGCAGAGCGCCAGAGGCCGGGGCGACAGACGTCGCTGAGCCCGGGGAGCGGATCCCCGAGCTCAGCGACGGAACGTACCGGAAGGACGACTACTCGCCGACGCGGACGACCATCTTGCCGGTGTTCGCGCCGCGCATGAGGGCGAGGAACGCGTCGATCGTGTGGTCGATGCCCTCGAAGACGGTCTCGTCGTAGACGACTTCGCCCGCGCCCAGCCACGCGGCCATCTCGGCGGAGAACGCCGGGAAGTGGTGCGTGTGGTTGCCGATCGTGAATCCTTCGAGCCGCAGGCTGCGGGTCACAATGTTGGACAGGTTCTTCGGACCGGATGCCTTCTCGGCCTCGTTGTACTCGGAGATCGCCCCGCACAGCGCCGCGCGGCCGAAGTCGTTGAACGCACCGATCGCGGCTTCGAGGTGCTCGCCGCCGACGTTGTCGAAGTAGACGTCGATGCCGTCGGGCGCCGCCTTCGCGAGCTGCTCGGCGACGGGGCCGTCCTTGTAGTTGAAGGCGGCGTCGTAGCCGTACTTGGAGGTGAGGAGGGCGACCTTCTCGGCTGATCCGGCGGAACCGATGACACGCTTCGCGCCCTTCAGGCGGGCGATCTGACCCACCATCGTGCCGACGGCGCCGGCCGCACCGGAGACGAACACCGTGTCGCCCTCGCGGAGCCCTGCGATCTCCTGCAGGCCGACGTACGCCGTGAGCGCCGTCATTCCGAGGACGCCGAGGTAGGCGGACAGCGGCACGCCCGGGAGCTCGGGAACGACGCGGAACCCGGCGGCGTCGGCCTGCACGAGGTCGCGCCAGCCGTACTGGTGGACGACCACGTCACCGACCGAGACCGCGTCGGACGCACTCGCGACGACACGACCGACCGCGCCGCCCGTCATCGTCTCCCCCAGCGCGTACGGCGGCGTGTACGACTTGACGTCGTTCATCCGGCCGCGCATGTACGGGTCCACGGAGAGGAACACGTTCTGCACGCGAACCTCCCCGGGGGCCAGCTCCGGCAGTTCGATCTGCACGGTGCGGAAGTCCGCATCGGTCGGCCAGCCGACGGGGCGTGCGGCGAGCTGGATCTGGGTGCTGAGGCTGGGGACGGTCATGGTGGTCCTTTCGGGACGGTCGTGCGGATGGTGTGGAACGGATGCGACGGCGATGCTGCGCCGGGCGGAGGCGGCTTACGCGGCGAGCGCGACGCCGAGGAAGATCAGGCCGAGCGCTGGTGCGGCGAGCTGGATGAGCGCCGAGCGCCACATCGAGCGGTTCGAGATGACGAGGACGAGGCCTGCGAGCACCATCGAACCGGCACCGGTGAAGACGAGGGTCGCGCCGATGGCTGTCTGTCCGGCGATGAGCAGGACGATGCCGATGATCGACGCGATGGCGAGGAACAGGTTGTAGAAGCCCTGGTTGAGCGCGAGCGGCCGGGTGATGGCGGCTTCGGTCTCGGAGGCGATGCCGAAGGTCTTCCAGGTGGCAGGCGACATCCAGCGCACGGATTCGAGCACGAAGATGTAGAGGTGGATCAGGCTGGCGATCCCGATCAGGATGAGACTGACGACCATCATTGCGGTGGATTCCCTTGTGTGCGTGCGGCTGGTGAGGCGCCGGTCCACTTTGTGAACCGATAGGTACACTATAATTGTGAAACGATCAGTTCACAAAATGGAATCGTGGAATTCGGAGGATTCGATGGGACGCACACAGGAGTTCGACACCGTCCAGGCCGTGCAATCGGCACGGGACGTCTTCTGGGATCGCGGCTACGAAGCGACCTCGCTCGCCGACCTCGAAGCGGCGACCGGTCTCGGCCGATCGAGCCTGTACCACGCGTTCGACAACAAGCGCGGGCTGTTCGACGCCGCCGTGCAGGACTACCTCGACACCGTCATCCGCCCCCGACTCCGCGTGCTCGGAGCGGAACCGGACGGCCACCGCGGCCTCACGGCGTACTTCGGGGGCATCGCGCAGGTCATCGCATCGCTTCCCGCCGACTCGCCCCGCCGCGGCTGCCTCCTCCTCAACAGCGCCGGTCTCGCATCGCATGACGAAGCCCTCCGGCACGTCGTCGACGGGTATCGGCTCGAACTCACGACCGCCGTCGCCGACGCGCTCCTCCGCGCCCGTCCTGACGCAGAATCCGACGAGGTCGAGGCCGAGGCTCGACTCCTGACCTCGCTGTCCGTGAGCGCCCTGCTCCTCGCCCGGGTGAACGGCGAGGAGGCTGTGGCGATCCTCGGCGCCGCCGTCGAGCAGGTCGCCCGCTGGTAGGACCATCCCGCCCCGCTCGGCGGCACCGACAGCACGTCCCGCACATCGTCGCAAGCATGTGACGCCGTTGCGGCGACCCGGCTCGGCGACATCCTCCTCGCCCGACGTTCGCCGCGATCCGCGCCGCCCCCTCCCTCGCCCGGGTGCCGTTGCTGCTCCTCTGGCTGAAGATCGGCGAGGAGTCGAAGATCACCCTCATCGCGATCGGTGCGTCCCTCCCCGTCCACACGACAGTCGCCGCTGCGCCCCGGCACGTCGATCGGCGCCTCGTTGAAGCCGGACGGGCCTGCGGGTTGAACGGCGTCTCGCTCTTCACAACCGCCCGGTTGCCCGCGATCACGCCATCGGTCGCCTGCGGTATCCACCTCGCGTTGGCCCAGCCGCGACTGCCCCTGGTCGCCGCCGAACTGATCGCGGCTCAGTGACCGGCGCTCAGCGAGCGTGTCGGGCTCGCGCCGCCAGGACGCCGTCGATCGTCGCGGAGAGCACCCGCGTCACGCGCGGCGCGACCTCCACCACGGCGTGCACGAGGCGCGGATCCTCGCGGTAGAGCGCTTCGATGGCGGGTCCGGGCGTCGCCATCTGCCAGAAGGCGCCGGACATCGAGGTGGCCGCGGCGACGAGGTCGACGGCGTCCTCCTCTGTCAGCGAGGGGAGGATGCGGCGCAGCGCGGCATCGATCCCCTGCACCTCATCGAGCGTGACGAGTTTGAACGCGAGGACGGAGTCCAGCGACACGTTGCGTTCGAGGTTGAGGGGCGCTTGCGCGAGCAGGTCGCAGAAGAGCGGCCGTTCGGCGAGCGTTTCCGCGAACGCAGCGGCGACCTCGAACGACAGCGAAGACGGCCCGTTCGAAGCGCGCTCGTCCGACGCGGAACCGAGACCCTCGAGCCGCTCACGCAGCGCGGCTCCCCACTCGCGCCAGCCGGCGGCCGTGAGTCGCAGGAAGATCTGTTCACGCGTCTCGAAGTATCGGAGGAGGGCGGACTTGTGCATGCCGACCGCCTCGGCGATATCGGTGAGCGTCACACTGCGGATGCCGCGGACGTCGCCGAGCGCACGCGCGGCATCCAGGATGTCGGCCTCGCGCTGTTGCTTGGCCTCCGCACTGCGAGCGCGCTGCACCACCGCCTTCTCGGCCCGCGATCGATCGACCCCCACCCGTTCCATGCCCCCATCCTACCCGAGCTAACACAACGGTGTTGCATAAATAACGAAACGGTGTTTCACTAAAGTCATGCAGCAGACATGGTTCATCACAGGGTCCTCGCGTGGGTTCGGCCGCGCACTCGCCATCGCCGCCCTCGAGGGCGGCGATCAGGTCGTCGCCTCCGCGCGCCGCCCGGAGCAGCTCGTGGAGCTCGTCGACCGGTACGGCGACCGCGTCATCACCGTCCCCCTCGACGTCACCGATCCCGCCGCCGCCCGCAACGCCCTCGCCGCGGGCGTCGAGCGGTTCGGCCGGCTCGACGTCATCGCCAACAACGCCGGCTACGCGGACGTCTCCCCCATCGAATCCACCGAAGACGATGCGTTCCGCACACAGTTCGAGACGAACTTCTGGGGCGTGTACAACGTGTCGAAGGCGGCGGTTCCGATCCTCCGCGCACAGGGCGGCGGGCTCGTCATGCAGTTCTCCTCGATCGGCGGTCGCGTCGGCGGCTCGCCGGGCATCGCCTCATACCAGGCGGCGAAGTTCGCGATCGACGGCTTCAGTCGCGTCCTGCAGATCGAGACCGCGCCGTTCGGCGTGAAGGTCCTCGTCGTCGAGCCGAGCGGGTTCGCGACCGACTGGGCCGGCGCATCGATGACCGTACATGAGGTCCCGGACGGCTACGAGCAGACGGTCGGCGCGATGAACACGCGGATGCGCCAGAATCCCGCGGGCCCCGCCGGTGATCCCCAGCGCGGCGCCGACATCCTCGTCCAGGTCGCCAAGCGATCAGACATCCCGTTCCACCTGCCCCTCGGTGTCAACGCGACCGAGATGGCCGTCGAGCACGGCAGACGGACCCTCGCCGAGGACGAGAAGTGGGCCGCGGTCGGCCGCTCCGCCGACTTCGCGGAACCCTATCCCGCGCCCTTCCCGGCCGACCGCGCCTGATCCGCCCGACCCCTGCCCCGGCCTTTGCCGACTGATCCGCCGCGCCCGACCCCTGCCGACCTCCACCGACTGATCCGCCGCGCCCGACCCCTGCCGACCTCTGCCGGAGCCTGCCGTCCCGCCCGATTCTGACCTCGCGCTCCAAGCGGTCATCGAGCACAACTCCTTCGATTCGAACAGCGCTCCACGAAGAACCCCGGAATGTCGGGGGCTCAGCCTCGAGCGATGCGCGAATCGAAGGAGTTGTGCTCTACAGCCCTGCAGCGGTGGGATGGATCACGGCCGGATCAGGACGCGGGCGACGGACTCGCCGACTGCTCGGGACGACGCGACGGCCACGGCACGAGCGGCGACACGCGCCGCTGGTACTCGGCGTACTCCGGGTAGCGCGAGCGCGTGATCGACTCTGTGAAGACCGTGGAGCCGATGAACAGGAGCGTCAGGAGGAAGGCGCCGAGGACGGTCCACTGCACCACGCTGCCCGCGGCGGAAGCGCCGATGAAGAAGAAGATCCACCACTGCGCCTGCTCGAAGAAGAAGTTCGGGTGGCGGGACCACGCGAACAGGCCCGACTGCAGGAATCGAGGCTGCGGCGCCTGACCATCCCCACCCGGTTCCTGAGCCTGTCGAAGGGCCGCGCGCTTCCACGCGTGGAACGTCCACTGCTGCTGGTCGGCGACCGTCTCCCCCACGAGCGCACCCAGGAACAGCACGAACAGGACGATGTCGAGCGGCCCGATCGGCGTCTGGTGCTCCCACGCGGTGAACGCGGGGAGGGCGATGAGCAGGATGATCGCGTTCTGGTAGAGCGTGATGAACAGCAGGTTGAAGACCTGGAACTGCCACGGCTTCATGCGACCCCGCAGGACGGCCCAGCGATAATCCTCGCCGCCGCGCGCGTAGCCGCCCTTGCGCGCGAAGTTGTAGGTGAGACGCACACCCCAGAGCGTCGCGAGGATAGCCATCACGACGAGTCGCGGATCGCTCAGACCGGTCGATGCGGCGAAGACCCACACGTAGATGATCGGCAGGATCGACCACAGGCGGTCGACCCACGAGTGCTCGTTGGTGACGAGGGACAGGATCCACACGAGTGCCGAAGCTCCACCGGCGATCCAGATGCACAGCAGCAGAGGAGTCATACGGCGAGCATACGCCTGCAGGAGACTCACAGTTCCGTATCGCGAACGGCCGAATGTTGCAGCAAAGCCGCTCGCGATGCAATGAATCACCGCGGGGTGCGACCGTACGCTCGAAGTGCACCGTTTTCGGTCCTCACGTGGAATCGAAGTCGGCACGCATCACCCGATCACCCAACGATCCGCAGTTCGGAAGGAGGTTCACCATGTCGTACGTCGCCACCAACACCAGCAGCACCCAGAGCATCGTCGGAGAGCCGGAGGTCGTCGAAGACGCGTCCGCCGTCGCCACCGTCGGCACGCACCCCGCGTGGTTGGACCTCAAGCACGCGGCCATCGAGCTGCAGGGCGTCCAGACGAAGGACGGGTCCGTTCCCGAAGCGGGCGACCACCCGGCCGCGCGCGATGCCGTCGCCACGATCACCGCATCGATCCGAGCCCTCGCGCCGCTCTTCCCGCACGATGCGGCCTACCTCGACGCACTCGTCGTCGACTTCGACCGGTGGGCGTCAGAGGACTTCGGCGTGCCGGACTTCCACGACTCGCTCGTGGCGTTCCACCCGGAGCACAACCGGGTCGACGGACTGCGCCACCTCGTCGTGTTCCCGATGGTCACGCAGAACGGCTCCTCGAACCGGTTCGTCGAAGCCGTGCTCGTCGAGGTCATCTGGCCCGAGTTCATCGCCGCCCTCGAGGCCGGCGACTACTCCAACGCGCTCTTCGTACCGATCCGCTTCATCGACTTCACCCCCGGCTACGACACCAACTCCGCCGTCCTGTTCCCGGAGACCGTGGCGATGCGCGCCATCCCGAAATTCACCTGGGGCGCGATCTTCCAGGACCGCGAGGCCGCGAGGTACCGGACCGTGGTGCGGGCGGCCGCCGACATCACGAAACTCGAGCTCCCGGAAGACGCCGCCGCGCTCCTCGACGACCAGCGGCTGACTGAGGAGACCTTCGTCATGTGGGACCTCATCCACGACCGCACCCACATGCGCGGCGATCTCCCGTTCGACCCGTTCATGATCAAGCAGCGGATGCCGTTCTTCCTGTACTCGCTGGAGGAGCTGCGATGCGACCTCACCGCGTTCCGTGAATCGGTGCGGCAGGAGCGGGAACTCACGGCCCTCGCTACCCAGCGCGCGGAGGAGGGCGGCGAGGATCTGACCCAGTCGCAGCAGGCGATCCTCGATCACGCGAAGCTCGTCCAGTACGCGGTCATCTTCGACCGCATCTTCCGGTTCGCGATCACCGGCACGCGCGTGCGCAACTACGACGGTCTCGGCGGGCAGCTCCTGTTCGCGTGGCTGCACCAGCACGACGTCCTGCACTGGACCGACACACAGCTCACGATCGACTGGGACGAGGTGCCCGACGTGGTCGTGCAACTCGGCGACGCGATCGACGAGCTGTACTGGCGCTCCATCGACCGGCCCAAGGTCGCGCACTGGCTCGCCGCGTACGAGCTCGTCGCCTCCACGGTCACGCCGCATCCGGCATCGCAGTGGGCCCGCGGCCTCTCCGACGAACTCCTCATGGGCCCGCCGCGGGGACTGACCGACGCCGTCCTCGACGACGAGTTCCCGCTCTCGATGTTCTACGAGGCGCTCAATAAGAAGATGGCCGAGACGATCGCCTCCACAACGGGCATCACCGCCTAGCCCCGAGCCCGTCAGGCCTCGTCTCACCCCGTCTGCCGAGGGGTCGCGATCTGTGGGTGTCGTCTCATCGCACCCGCAGATCGCGACCCCTCGGCAGAACGCTCGGCGGAACGCTAGGCGGCGTTGGTCGGGACGATCGGATTGGGATTGCGGGGCGGGTCCGCCGGAGGACGCCAGTCGTCTGGGACGTGGTCGCTGTCGAACCGGCCGCACTTGCCGCACAGGTAGTTGACGGTCGACGGCACCCAATGCGGTTTCGTGCCGGGACGCGCACCATGATGGACCATACGGCCGGGAACGAATCCACTGAACACGAGGAACTCGTCCGTGCCGCAGGTCTCACACACCGGGTTGTCTGTCATGAGGTTCACCTTCGGACTCAGCTTCGACGATACGTCACCCGAACAGGGTTGGGAAGGACTTGAATTTCCAGGATCCGCGTGCGTCTGAACGGTGGCTGGAAGTGCGTTGCGATGTCGCTGACAGGGATGGTTGCGAAGCGCGCACGCGCCCGGCCAGGTGTCTGCGACATCCTCGATCCACGTCTCCCCCACACGGCGGATGCCTCGTCCGAACCCTCGCGATACGGTGGTGCGCATGACCACGAGCACCGATCCCGATGGTGTGACGGCTGCGCCATCCGCATCGGCCGGGCCATCCGCACGTGCCGAGCAGGCCGCATCGGCCGGGCAGGCCGCATCGGCCGGGCAGGCCGCATCGGCCACACCGGGAGCGGACCCCTTCGCGCCGGACTGGCACCGCCCCCGCCCGACCCGTGACGACTTCCGGCGCGACGCGATCCTCGCCGCTGCCCTCCTCGTCGGGATGCTCGTCAGCCTGGGCCTCTACTCGGTCACCGGGATCTTCCGTCATGCAGCCCCGATGTGGATGGGCGTCATCTGGGCGCTCGTCATCATCACCCCGCTCGCCTGGCGACGACGCGCTCCGAACGTCTCGGCCCTCATCATCTCCACAGCGTTCATCGTGGGCGGATCGCTGCCCGTCACGGAGGGGCTCTTCGGCAACATCGCGCTCTTCCTCGCGATCTACTCGGTGGGAGCGTGGGTCGCGAATCGTCAGCTCGCCTTCATCGTCCGCTCCGTCATCATCATCGGCATGTTCGTCTGGCTGCTCTCCTCGATGTTCGTCGAGACGACGAATCCGGACTCCCTCCCGGGCCTGTCGCGCGCTGGAGCGTTCTCGCCGTACGTGGCATTCATGCTCGTGCAGATCCTCTTGAACCTGCTCTACTTCGGTGCGGCGTACTACTTCGGCGAGCGCTCCTACGCCGCCGCGCGGGAACGGGCAGCGCTCGAACTGCGCACGCGCGAACTGAGTGCGGAACGGGAGCGGACGGCGCGGCAGGCTGTTGCGCTCGAGCGGCTCCGCATCGCTCGCGAACTCCACGACGTCGTCGCTCACCACGTGTCGGTCATGGGGGTGCAGGCCGGGGCCGCGCGGACCGTTCTGGACGTGGATCCCGCGGCCGCCCGGTCAGCGCTCACGAGCGTGGAGACGGGCGCGCGCTCCGCGATCGACGAACTGCACAAGATGCTCGGCACGCTCCGCGCCCACACGGACGACACCGGTGAAGACTCCGGCGCATCGACGTTGGGTGTTCGACACCTCGCGGATCTGACCGATGGATCGACGGCGAGCGGACTCCCCACCCGGTACGAAGTCATCGGCACCCCTGCTGCGATTCCCGCCGTGATCAGCCTCAACCTGTACCGGATCACGCAAGAGGCGCTCACGAACGCGCGCAAGTACGGCGGGCCGGCCGCCACCGCGGAAGTTCGGCTGCGGTACCTCGACGGAGGTGTCGAGCTCGAGGTCGCGAACGCAGGCAACGTCCCGTCGATCGCCCGCGCGGGCGGCCTGGGGCTCATCGGGATGCGCGAACGCGTCGAGGCGTCGGGCGGCGCACTCATCGCCCGCCCTCGCACCCGCGGCGGCTTCCTCGTGCGGGCCTACATCCCCTTCGACGGCGGTGCAGGGTTCGGAGGTGATCGCGGTGCGGGCACCGAAGATCGTGCCGGAGTGAGTACCGAAGCTGGCTCTGAGGGAGGCGACGGAGCGAGTGCCGAAGCCGGCGCCGAAGCGGCGCACTCCGCACGAGGCGGCACACCGATACCGACACCGGAGAACGCCGCCGCACCTGCGCAATCGATGACCCAGGAGACGACCCCGTGAGCGACCAGCCGATCCGCGTCCTCCTCGTCGACGACCAGGAACTCCTCCGCGCGGGATTCCGGATCATCCTCGGCGTGCAACCCGACATCGAGATCATCGGAGAGGCGTCCACGGGCGCCGAGGCAATCGCCCAGACGGCTGCGCTCGCGCCCGACGTCGTGTGCATGGACGTGCAGATGCCCGGCATGGACGGTCTCGAAGCGACCAGGCGGATCGTCGCCGATCCAACGCTCACCGCAGCCGTGCTCATCCTCACGACCTTCGATCGCGACGAATACCTGTACGACGCGCTGGCCGCCGGTGCGAGCGGGTTCCTGCTCAAGAACTCGTCGCCGGAGGACCTCATCGCCGCGGTTCGCGTCGTCGCCGAAGGTGATGCGTTGCTCTCGCCGGCCGTCACCCGTCGGGTCATCGAGGGCTTCGCGAGTCGCGGTCGTAGGGCGGGCGCCGCCCGACATTCCGCCGCCCCCTTCACCTCGGCCGACCCCTCGTCCGCCTCGGGTCATCCCGCATCCGCCGGCTCCGCCGTTCCGTCCACCTCATCAGGCCTTCCCGCATCCGGCCTTCCCGCATCAGGCCTTCCCGCATCGCCCGGTTCCGGGATCCCGCCTTCCACCCCCGGCCACCCTGCGTCAGCCGGGTCCGCCGCCCTCTCCCCCACCGGATCCGGCACTCCCGTGTCGGCCCGTTCTGGCATCCCGTCGTCCACATCCACAGGCCTGTCGTACACCGGCTCGCATCTCCCTTCGTCCGCGGGCCCCGCCGCATCCGCTGCGCTCGACTCGCTCACCGAGCGCGAGCGTGAAGTCCTGCAACACGTCGCACTGGGCATGTCGAATGCGGAGATCGCGGCGAAGCTGTATGTCGGTGAGGCGACGGTGAAGTCGCACGTGTCGAAGGTGCTGCAGAAGCTCTCGTTGCGAGATCGGATCCAGGCCGTCATCTTCGCCTACGAGCAGAACATCGCGGCGCCGCGCCCGTAGCCCCTGGTCCCTGGTCCCTGGTCCCCGGTCCCTGGTCCTTGGTCCCTGGTCCCTGGTCCTTTCACAATTCCGGAAAAGCTGTGACTGGAGTGACGACGGAAGCGCTTTCCAGTGCAACCAAGCGCTTTCCCGCCCAAGAGTTCCGGAATTCCGAACACCCCGTTGCAGAATTCAGGACCGTTGACGGCGTGTCCCAGCCAGATCCTCCTGAATTGTGCAGAAGTTCCTGAATTGTGAAAGCAGGACGGCGTGGTCGGGACGGGCCGATTGCGGGGAGGGACCGACAGACGGTGCGTCGGAGGGGCGGCGGGCGCGACGCACGAGAGTAGCGTTGGCCCCATGGAATTTCGATACCTCGGCAACAGCGGATTCAAGATCTCTGAGATCATCTTCGGCAACTGGCTCACCCACGCATCGCAGGTGGAGAACGACGTCGCCACGGCGAGCGTCCGCGCGGCGCTCGAAGCCGGCATCACCACATTCGACACCGCGGACGCCTACGCGAACACGGCAGCAGAGCAGGTGCTCGGCGACGCGCTGAAGAGCGAGCGTCGCGCCGGCATCGAGATCGTCACGAAGGTCTACTGGCCCACCGGCCCGAAGGGCCACAACGACACCGGCCTCTCGCGCAAGCACATCATGGAGTCGATCAACGGCTCGCTCGAGCGCCTCGGCACCGACTACGTCGACCTCTACCAGGCGCACCGGTACGACGTGGAGACGCCGCTCGAAGAGACGATGCAGGCGTTCGCCGACGTCGTCCGCTCAGGCAAGGCACTCTACATCGGCGTGAGCGAGTGGAATGCGGAACAGCTCCGCGCTGGCCACGCGCTCGCCAAGGACCTGGGCTTCCAGCTCATCTCGAACCAGCCGCAGTACTCGATGCTGTGGCGCGTCATCGAGGACGAGGTCGTTCCCGCGTCGCGCGAGCTCGGCATCTCGCAGATCGTCTGGTCGCCCGTGGCCCAGGGTGTCCTCAGCGGCAAGTACAAGCCGGGAGCGGAACTGCCCGCGGGCAGCCGCGCGACGGACAAGAAGGGCGGCGAGAACACGATCAAGGGCTTCATGCGCGACGAAGTCCTCACCGCCGTGCAGGACCTGGCGCCGATCGCCGACGAGCTGAATCTCACGATGGCGCAGCTCGCCCTCGCCTGGGTCCTCCACAACGACAACGTGGCCGGTGCGATCGTCGGGGCGTCGCGTCCCGAGCAGGTCACCTCGAACGTCGCCGCCTCCGGTGTGAAACTCGACGAGGGCGTCATCAAGCGGATCAACGATGCCGTGGGCTCCGTCGCCGAGACCGACCCGGCCAAGACGGTCTCCCCGGACACGCGCCCGGCGTAAGCGGCCGGCGCAGGCGCCCGGCGTCAGCGTCCGACGTAGGCACCCGGCGTCAGCGCCCGGTGTCAGCGTCCGACGTACCGGCCGGCGTGAGCGCCTGATCCGGTGTCATCACCAGGCGTCATCCTGCGGCACCGCATCACTGCGTCCTCGAACCGGCACGTCGCCTCGAACCGCACGTCGCTTCGAACCGCATCCGAACGGCCCGCCCGAGCATCTGCTCAGGCGGGCCGTTCATCGTCGTGCCGGCCTGTCTCCCATCCGCCCGCCCCTGCCTTGTTGGTTCACAACTCAGGAGCGTTCCGGCGTGTCGGGCCGCGGCATACGCGTTCCCACCACGACACGCCGCAGCCGTCCTGAGTTGTGAACACCCCTCGCCTGAGTTGTGAACATCACCGATCGGCGGAGCGCCTCCCCCGGACGACGGAGATGCGCACGCGCACGGCGCGGAAGACTGGCCGAATGGCCGATGATCGAGCGAGCGCGACCCGACGAAGACCCGCCACACGACGGATGTCGGGGACGAGGCCGCGACAGTAGCGTTGGACGCGTCACGTCGCACCGGCACCACCACTGGCAGCAGCAGCAGCAGCACCACCGGCACCACCGGCACCACCAGCACCAGCAGCAAAAGCACCAGCTCGGGCAGCACCACCGCCAGCACCAGCACCAGCACCAGCACCACCGCCAGCATCAGCACCAGCACCACTGCAGCACCACCGACACAGGACGCACCAACGCCACAGGAGGCGAACGATGCTCGAACTGAGCCACATCGACAAGTCGTACGGGAGCCGCAAGGTGCTCGACGACGTCAACTTCACGGTCGCTCCGGGCCGGATGACGGGATTCGTCGGCGGCAACGGCGCCGGCAAGACCACGACCATGCGCATCATCCTCGGCGTCCTCTCGCCGGCCGCCGGGACGGTCACGCTCGATGGCGCGCCGCTCACGCCCGAGGACCGCCGACGATTCGGCTACATGCCGGAGGAACGCGGGTTGTACCCGAAGATGAAGGTCGAGGAGCAGATCGTCTACCTCGCCCGCCTGCACGGTTTCACCGCCCCGGCCGCGAAGCGCAATGCGGAGGAGCTCCTCGAACGGCTCGGCCTCGGCGAGCGCGGCGGCGACACCCTCGAGAGCCTGTCGCTCGGCAATCAGCAGCGCGCGCAGATCGCTGCGGCACTCGTCCACGACCCGGAGGTCCTCGTCCTCGACGAACCGTTCTCCGGCCTCGACCCGATGGCGGTCGACGTCGTCGTCGGCGTGCTCAACGAGCGCGCCGCCCGCGGCTGCCCCGTCCTCTTCTCCAGCCACCAGCTCGACATCGTCGAGCGCCTCTGCGACGACCTCGTCATCATCGCCGGTGGGCAGATCCGGGCGACCGGTCCGCGTGAACAGCTCCGTGCCGAGCACAGCGGCAACCGCTACGAACTCCTCGGATCGGCCGATGCCGGCTGGTTGCGCGGCATCGCCGGGGTCGAGGTGGTCGATTTCGACGGCGGCTACGCCCTCTTCGACGCCGAGTCCGAAGCGGTCGCGCAGACCGTCCTCCGCGAGGCTCTCACCCGCGGCGACGTCGCGAGCTTCTCCCCGCAGCGCCCCACCCTCGCCCAGATCTTCAAGGAGGTCATCCAGTGAGCACGCCAACCACGACCCAGCCCGGCGCCAACGGCCCCGGCCGCACCACCGGCCCCGGCCGCACCGACCGCACCGACCGCACTCGCCCCGCGCCGCCCAGCTTCCTGCAGAGCGTCTGGCTCGTGGCCGACCGCGAGGTGCGCATGCGACTCCGCAGCAAGACGTTCCTCATCTCCACAGGCATCCTGCTATTGATCGTGCTCGCGAGCATCGTGGTCGGCGGGTTCGCTGCCAAGTCGACGACCGACACGAAGGTCGCCGTCGTCGGATCCGCTTCCAGCTCGATCACGGATCGCGCGGGGCTCGACATCACCGAGGTCGGCACGGTCGCCGAGGCGGAGAAGCTCGTGGCCAAGGGGACCGTCGATGCCGCGATCGCGCCGTCGGACGATTCCAACGTCACCGGCATCCAGGTGATCGGCGACACAGAGGTCTCCAACTCGATCATCCTGCGTTTCAGCGCCACGCCGCAGGTCACCCTCCTGAACCCGGAGAAGGGCCAGGACTCGCTCATCGGCTACTTCGTGTCGATCGCGTTCGGGCTCGTGTTCTTCGTCTCCGCGACGACCTTCGGATCGACGATCGCACAGAGCGTCGTCGAGGAGAAGTCGACGCGTGTGGTCGAGATCCTGATGTCGACGATCCCGGTCCGTGCGCTCCTCGCCGGCAAGGTGGTGGGGAACAGCATCCTCGCGTTCGCGCAGACGGCGGTGATCGCGGCCCTCGCGGTGATCGGCTTGACGGTCACGGGCCAGAGTGCGCTGCTCGCTGGACTCGGCGCGCCCGTCGTCTGGTTCGTGTTCTTCTTCATCATCGGATTCGTCCTGCTCGCGTCGCTCTTCGCCGCGACCGCGTCGATGGTCTCCCGCCAGGAGGACATCGGCTCCACGACGACACCGGTGACGATGCTCGTGATGATCCCGTACTTCGCGGTCATCTTCCTGAACGACAACCCTGTCGCGATGACGATCATGTCGTACGTGCCGTTCTCCGCGCCCGTCGGGATGCCCGTGCGGATGTTCCTCGGCACGGCGCAGTGGTGGGAGCCATTGCTGTCACTCGCGATCCTCCTCGTCACGACGGCCCTCGTCATCGTGTTCGCCTCGCGCATCTACGAGAACTCGCTGCTGCGGATGGGCGGCCGCGTGAAGCTCGGCGAGGCGCTGCGCGGCTGAGGTATACGCAGCCGACCCGGTGCTGTGTACCGGACGCGACCCGGTGCTCGGCCGGTCGCGGTCCGGTGGACTGCCGGTCGTGATCCGGTGCTGTGCCGGTCGTGATCCGGTGGACTGCCGGACGTGATCCGGTGGACTGCCGGACGCGGCACACGCATCGACTAGCTCGGATCGGAGCCCGCTGGCAACCCCTGCGGCTCCGGTCCGGCTCCGTCGTAGCGTTGGCATCGATTCGAATCCATCAGGAGGAACTGCATGAGCGGCATGGGCGGCATCGACGAGGTCTTCAACCCGGGGGCCTTCGAGGCGAAGCAGTTCCTCGACGCGGAGCACGAGCTCCCGGCGCCGGCGCCCCTCGCCGGAGACCCGGATCACGACATCTACGCGGACGGGCCGCTCCACATCGAGATCCCCGCCGATGCCGATGACCGATTGGATGCCGACGAATCCGACTGACCCGCAGACGCCTCCGTTCACAACTCAGGAGACGTTCGGCGTGTCGGCGCGAATCCGAGGCGTCTCGGCCCGACACGCCGGGACGCTCCTGAGTTGTGAACACACGCTCCTGCGACGGGCCGGCAGCGCGGGGCGGGCGACGGGCCGGGAGGAGCGGGCCGGCCGAGCGTCGGTCGGCCATCCACGCACGATGCCGCGCGCGAACGCAAGGAAGCTGCAGCCCGGATGGGAGAGGATGGGAGGGTGATCGAACCCCTCCACGACCCCAGCATCCGCGGTTTCGCCTCCGACAACTACGCCGGGGTGCACCCCGAGATCCTTCAGGCGATCGCCGCAGCCAACGACGGCCACCAGGTCGCGTACGGTGGCGACGTCTACACCGAGCACCTGCACGAGGTGTTCGCCTCCCACTTCGGCGAAGGCGCTCAGGTGTTCCCCGTGTTCAACGGGACGGGTGCGAACGTCGTCGGCCTGCAGTCGATGCTGCCGCGCTGGGGCGCCGTGATCGCCGCATCGACCGCGCACATCAACGTCGACGAGGGCGGTGCCCCGGAGCGCGTCGGCGGTATCAAACTGCTGACCGTCGAGAGCCCGGACGGCAAGCTCACGCCGGAGCTCATCGACAAGGAGGCGTGGGGTTGGGGCGACGAGCACCGGGCGCAGCCGCTCGTGGTGTCGATCACGCAGTCGACGGAACTCGGCACCGTGTACACGCCAGACGAGATCCGTGCGATCGCCGATCACGCCCACGGGCACGGCATGAAGTTGCACCTCGACGGCGCGCGACTCTCCAATGCGGCTGCCGCCCTCGGTCTGCCGTTCCGTGCGTTCACGACCGACGTCGGTGTCGACGTCCTCTCCTTCGGCGGCACGAAGAACGGCCTCCTGTTCGGCGAGGCCGTCGTGGTGCTCGACCCGGAAGCATCGGTCGGCCTCACCTACCTCCGCAAGCTCAACATGCAGCTTGCGTCGAAGATGCGGTTCGGTTCCGCGCAGCTCATCGCGCTCCTCGAGCCGGATGCGGACGGCGGCGGCCTCTGGCTCCGTTCGGCGTCCCACGCGAATGCGATGGCGGCGCGCCTGCGCTCCTCGCTCGACGCGCTCGTCGCCTCGGGTGAAGCGCCCGGTCTCGGGTTCAGCCAGCCGACCCAGGCCAACGCGGTCTTCGGCATCCTGCCCGCGGGGGTCGCGGATCGGGTGCGGGAGCACTTCCGCTTCTACGATTGGGATGCCGCCACCGGCGAGGTCCGCTGGATGTGCTCGTTCGACACGACTGAGGCCGACATCGACGCGTTCGTCGACGCGATCCGCACGGAGCTGCAGCGCTAGACGTCGACGGACATCCGAAGCGCAGAGGTGTCGCCGCCGACCCTCGCTGAGCCTCCTGCTCCCGGCGCCCCGGCCCCGGAGCCTTCGTGTTCAGGATGTTCGGCATGTGGGCGCATCGGCGAACACGCATCGGAACGCGCCGGCCGGCAGCGCGCCTACGGGACGAGGACGATCTTGCCCTGCGGGTGCCCGCTCTCGCTCTCGCGGTGCGCCTCGGCTGCCTGCGCGAGCGGGTAGACGGTGCCGAGCTGGAACTCGAACCTGCCTTGCGCTGCGAGTTCGGCGACGACGTCGATCGAATCGGCTCGGAGCTGCTGCTCCTCCTCGGTCAGCGGGATCGGGTTGCCGCCGGACCATGCTCGGATGCCGAGCTCTGCAGCGCGTGCGCCGACGACGATCGTGCCGATGCGGCTGCGGTCCTCAACGAGTTCGAAGGACGCTTCGAGCGCTTCGTCCGTTCCGGCGGCGTCGAGGACGCGATCGATGCCCTGCGGTGCGACGGCGCGGATGCGATCGGCAAGTCCTGGCCCATAGACCACGGGGACGGCGCCGAGCTCGGCGAGTCGTTCCTGGCTGCTTTCGCCGCCCGTGGCGACCACGTTGACGTCCCAGTCGCTGGCGAACTGGATCGCCGCCTGGCCGACAGCTCCGGACCCTCCGTGGATGAGGAGCGTTTCACCGGCCTGGACACCGAGTGAGCGGAGCGCCTGATAGGCGGTGCCGACGGGGACGCCGATGGCTGCCGCCTGCAGGAAGTCCAGGGACGAGGGCTTCCGGGTGATCTGCTGCGGGGTCACGACGACGTGGCTCGCATACGTTCCGGACCCGTTGCGGATGACGACCTCGTCGCCGACGGCCCAGCCGTCGACATCGGATCCGACCTCGGTGACGACGCCAGCGGCATCGCTGCCCAGTCGTCGCGGTTCGGTGATCGCATCGCTCGGGCGGATGCCCTTCCGGAGCTTCCAGTCGATCGGGTTCACGCCTGCTGCGCGGACCTCGACGACGAGTCCTTCTGCAGGAGCTGTAGGCGTGGGGACCTCCACCACCTGCAGGACGTCAGGTGAACCGAACTCCGAGTACTGGACGACCGTGGCCATGGTGTTCCTTTCGTTGCGTGGTGGCGTTCGCGCTCTGCATCTCGCGCCGGTGACGTCAACAGCAACGTCCCTCGCCCAACCCTATTCCGGCATGACGAACTGTGTCCGTCCCCTGACCGTCCTGACGCCGAGGTGAGGCTTCCGGTCGTTTTTCGGCCCCCGGAACAACCGGAAGCCTCACCTCGGCGAGTGGGGGCGGGCATTGCACGGGCGGATGACGCTGCATGACCGGTGAGTGGCGAGGCGTCAGCAGGGGCCGTAGCGTTGGACCATGCCCCCCACTGATGGACCGACGTCCGGCGCGCCCGGCACCGCGAACCGCACGAACGCGACGGCAACGATCGCGAACCTGCTCGACGAGACCCGCAGCTACCCGGCACCCGCGGACATCGCGGCCACAGCGAACGTCGGCCCGGATGAATGGGCGCGCGCAGCCGCCGATCCGGTCGCCTTCTGGGAAGAGCAGGCACACCGGCTCGACTGGACGACTCCCTGGCACACGGCCCACACGTGGGAACCCGCACGACCGGTCGACGGCAGCACGGCCGCCGATCACACACCCGACGCGGTGAGCACGGCAGCCCGGAACACGAGCGGCGAACCCACGCCAGAACCCGAACTCACCATCCCCGCAGCGACCTGGTTCGCGGGCGGCACCCTCAACGTCGCCGTGAACTGCGTGGACCGCCACGTCGACGCCGGCCGGGGCGACAAGGTCGCGCTCCACTTCGAGGGAGAGCCTGGCGACCGACGATCGATCACGTACGCCGAACTGCAGCGGGAGGTCGCGAAAGCCGCAAACGCGCTCACCGCCCTCGGCATCGGCAAGGGCGACCGGGTCGTCATCTACCTGCCCGTCATCCCGGAAACGGTGATCGCGACGCTCGCCGTGGCCCGCATCGGCGCCATCCACTCGCTCGTCTTCGGCGGCTTCTCGGCCGAAGCGCTGCGTTTCCGCGTCGAGGACACCGAAGCGAAGCTCCTCATCACGACGGACGGCCAGTACCGCCGCGGCACCGCCGTCCCGGTCAAGCAGAATGCCGATGCCGCAGTCGCGGGCGTCCCGTCGATCGAACACGTCCTCGTCGTCGCACGCACGGGCGATGAGACGCCGAACGTGCCGTGGACCGAGGGCCGCGACGTGTGGTGGCACGACACGGTCGGCATCGCCGAAGACGTCCATGAAGCCGAATCCTTCGACGCGGAGACACCGCTCTTCATCATCTACACGAGCGGCACCACCGGGAAGCCCAAGGGCCTCGTGCACACGGCCGGCGGCTACCTGACGCAGGCGTCGTGGACGCACTGGGCGATCTTCGACGCGAAGGACGACGACGTCCACTGGTGCACCGCCGACCTCGCCTGGGTCACCGCGCACACCTACGAGATCTACGGCCCGCTCTCCAACGGCCTCACACAGGTCATCTACGAGGGCACGCCGAACACGCCGCACCAGGCGCGCCACTTCGAGATCATCGAACGCTACGGCGTCACCGTCTACTACACGGCCCCGACCCTCATCCGCACGCTCATGACGTGGTTCCCCGACGGCCCGCCCGCCGAGTACGACCTGTCCAGCATCCGCCTCCTCGGCACCGTCGGTGAGGCGATCAATCCCGAGGCGTGGATGTGGTTCCGCGACCACCTGGGTCGCGGCGAGACCCCAGTGATCGACACCTGGTGGCAATCGGAGACGGGATCGGCCGTCATCGCACCGTTGCCTGGCGCCACGACCATCAAGCCGGGATCGGGCAGCCGCGCACTGCCGGGGCTCGAAGCGATCGTGGTCGATGAGGACGGCGAGACCGTTCCGTACGGCTCGGGCGGGTACCTCGTCGTCAGCCGCTTCGGCCCGTCCCTCGCCCGCACGGTGTGGGGTAACCCGGAACGCTACCGCGACTCGTACTGGGCCAAGTATTGGCGGCAGGGCTACTTCTTCTCCGGCGATGGCGCGAAGTGGGACGAGGACGGCGATATCTGGGTCCTCGGCCGGGTCGACGACGTCATCAACGTGTCCGGTCACCGGCTGTCGACGATCGAGGTCGAGTCCTCGCTCGTCACCCACCCGCACGTCGGCGAGGCCGGTGTGGTGGGTGTGGACGATCCGATCACCGGGCAGGCGATCGCCGCGTTCGTGATCCCGGCGTCCAGGTCCAACGGACCGGAGACCGACGACGACGCGTACTGGCTGGAACGCACCGTGGAACTCCGTGAGGCGCTCCGGGCCCACGTCGCGAACGAGATCGGACCGATCGCGAAGCCCCGCGACGTCTTCGTCGTCCCCGATCTGCCGAAGACCCGCTCCGGGAAGATCATGCGACGGCTGCTCGGCGACATCGTGGACGGCCGTGTCCTCGGCGACACGACGTCACTGCAGGACGAGGCCGCGCCGCATCGCATCGCATCGATCGTCGCGTCGAGCCGTGCCGCGAGCGCGGCTGCTGTCGCTGCGCGCGGCTGAGGCCGGCTGCCCGGTCCCTGAGCCCGCCACGGGTCCCTGAGCCCGTCGAAGGGCCACCCCGGCGAGCACAACTCCTTCAATCCGGACATCACCCGAACACCCTCCCGCGGAATTCCGCGGATGTTCCGGAGAACAGGTCCGAATCGAAGGAGTTGTGAAGGGTGACGGGAAGGCGACGACGAAACAGATCGACATCCTGGGAATAGCGATCAAACATATGCGGTTGCATGGAACGTCAACGGCGACGACCAGAACACCACCCCTCGAAATTTGGAGAGCAATGCCCACCGCAACCCGCACCGCTGAAACCGACTCGCCGATCCTCGACGTCCTCGCCGACCGCTGGAGCCCCCGCGCCTTCTCCGACGCCCCGCTCGACGCCCGTAAGCTCGCTTCGGCACTCGAGGCCGCCCGCTGGTCGCCGAGCGCGAACAACACCCAGCCGTGGCGCTTCATCGTCGGCACGAAGGGCACCGAGACCTTCGACACGATCGTCGCCAACCTCGTCGGCTTCAACCAGGCGTGGGCCGGTGCCGCCGGCGCGCTCATCGTGACGATCGTCGAGACCGCTGACGAAGAGGGCAACCCGCGTCCATGGGCTTCCTACGACGCCGGCCAGGCAGTCGCCCACCTCAGCGTCCAGGCGCACCACGACGGCCTGTTCGCCCACCAGATGGCCGGCTTCCTGCCCGACGGCATCCGCGACGCCTTCCAGCTGCCCGCCGCCCTGCAGCCGATCACGGTGACCGCACTCGGCGAGCTCGGCGACCCGGAGAGCCTCAACGAGGTCCTGCGTGAGCGCGAAGTCGCTCCCCGCACGCGCTTCCCGCTGTCCGACATCGTCCTCGTCCAGGAGTAGTCGCCAACCAGCACCGCCTCTCAGCCCGCGAGGCGTCGCATATGGCTCATCGGATCCGGTCCGAACCAGCCGTATGTGACCCCTCGCGGGCTGTTTCGTGGGTGCGTCCGGGCGACCGGTCAGACGGACAGACCGGCGACGAGGTTGATGACCGACGCGAGGATGACCGCCCCGAAGACGTACGACAGGAGCGTGTGTTTGAGGACCTCGCGGCGGAATCCAGTCGACCGCAGCGTCGTGTCCGACACCTGGTACGTCATCCCGAGGTCGAACGCCAGATAGGCGAAGTCGGTGTACTGCGGCGGCTCGTCCTGGTTGAAGTCGATGCCGCCGACCGGGCCCGCGAAGTACATCCGCGCGTACCGCAGGGTGTAGAGCGTGTGGATGAGCGTCCACGACAGGGCGACGCTGAGGACCGCGAACCCGGCGAAGAGGAACTGGTCGAAGCCCTTCGCGACGCTCGCCTGGACGATGACGACCCCCACCGCGATGAGACTGCCGATGCTCGCGAAGAGGATCAGGACTTCCGTGACGGCCCGCCCTGGATCCTCCTGCGTCGCGTGATCGCGCGTCTGCTCCGCATCCATCCGCCAGACGCGCACCCACACCGTGACGATGTAGGCGAGCGATGCCGCCGCCCAGCCCGCGAGGATCCCATCGGCCCAGCTCGCAGGGAGCGACGAGGTGCCGATGCCGACACCGATGCCGACCGCCGCACCGATCACCGCCATCACGACGAATCGCAGGACCGCTCTGCTGCGGAGGGGTACGTCGATGGGTGCGCTCACGGCTCGATGCTACTGCCGCGGCTCCCGGCCGTCGGTGTCGCCTCACCCATCCACGCGCTGACCGGCTTCCGTGCACGAGCCGAGGAGACGCCCACGCACACTCAGTCGGCGAGGAACCGGGCGAGCGCCTGCACCATCGCGGCCTGCTCCCAGCTGTGGTTCGCGCCCTGCACGGTGACCCGCGTCGCGTTCGGCAACGCCTCGACGATCGCGTCGGCCGCGGGTGGCATGATCGGCACGGTCTCGGAACCGACGATCGCGATGGTCGGCTGCGTGATCCCGCCCCACAACTCCGCACGCGGTCCGGCCTGCGATGCGGCGAGCGCCTCGGAATCGATCGCGAGGCTCGGCCCCATCGACACCATGACCGGCCAACCGGGGCTGTGGCGTGCGCCGTCGAGCCATTCGGAGGGCATGTCCTTCATGAAGTACTCGATGACCGCGTCATCGTCGTCGCCCGCGATGCGTTCCCGCAGCCCGTCGAGGTCCTCTGCGCCGCTCGTGCCGTTCTCTTCCGGCAGCGGGACTTCCCAGAGCGCGAGCTTCGTGATCGGGAGGCCTGCTGCGGCGGCCGCGAGGCTGATGGCGCCGCCGGACGAACTGCCGAACAACGCCGCTTCGCCGCCCGCGGCCTGGATGAGGGCGGCGATGTCGTCGAGTTCGTCGGCGAGCGTGAAGGACGTCGCGCCCTCGGTCTCGCCACGCCCGCGACGGTCGTAGTTGATGACGGTGAAGCCGTGCGATGCGAGGAGTCCCGCCATCGCGACGGTCTGCGGATCGAAGCCGCGGAACTGCATCGCTCCGCCCACGAAGATGACGGCCGGTCCGGTGCCGTCGCCGTGCCGGTCGTAGGCGATGCGGGTGCCGTCCGCGGAGGTCGTGGTCTCGCTCATCTGGGGGTTCCTCTCACTGGGCGGTGCGACGGTGCGCTTGACGTTGAGGCCGGCCGCAAGTCCAACGCCTCACTCACCGACGAACGCCCGGATCTCGATCGTGCCCCACGTGGACATCGGATGCTGCGCGGCGATCTCGATCGCCTCGGCCTCGTCGACCGCTTCGACGACCTCGTACCCGATGATCTGCGTTCGTGTGTCCGTGAAGGAGCCGCGCATCGCGACGAGCTCTTCATCGACGGTCGTGATGGTGAGGGCGGAACGGTCCGGTTCGAGTTCGGTGCCGAAGAGGCGGATGCCCCGCGCGTCCATCTCATCGATCCAGCTCTGGATCTCGTGTTGGATCTGGGCGGGGCGGATGAAGGCGTCGTCGTGGCAGATGAAGAGCATGAAGCGCATCGTGGTCACCTCCGTCGGCTGCGTCCCAACCTAGCCTCAGCGGCCGACGGACGGAACCTCCGGGCGCCACGAATCCCTGTGGAGACTGCCGAGGTGAGGCTTCCGGTTGTTTCGGGGCTTCGGAAACAACCGGAAGCCTCACCTCAGCGGCTCGAAGCGGGCGGAGGGGAGGAGCGGCGAGACAGGGGCGGCGCTACGCGGCGACGACCACGAGACCGTCACCGGAGGGCGCGAGCTCCACGTTGACGGTGTCGCCGTCGCGGATGGTGCCGTCGAGGATCGCCCGGGCGAGGCGATCATCGATCTCCCGCTGCATGAGCCGACGGAGCGGCCGAGCACCGTAGATGGGGTCGTAACCGCGTTCCGCGAGCCAAGCGCGCGCATCGGGGGTGACGGCGAGCGTCAGGCGGCGGTCGCCCAGACGACCCTGGAGGCGGTCGATGTCGAGTTCGACGATCTGTCCCAACTCGTCCTCGGTGAGGGCGGAGAACACGACGATGTCGTCGAGCCGGTTGATGAACTCCGGCTTGAACGCCTGCCGCACGAGTTGCTGCACCGCCTCCTCCTTCTGCTCCGGGCTGAGCGTCGGGTCGACGAGGTACTGCGAACCGAGGTTCGAGGTGAGCACGAGGATGACGTTGCGGAAGTCGACCGTGCGTCCCTGTCCGTCGGTCAGTCGGCCGTCGTCGAGCACCTGCAGGAGGATGTCGAACACCTCGGGGTGCGCTTTCTCGACCTCGTCGAGGAGCACGACCGAGTACGGACGACGACGCACGGCCTCGGTGAGCTGCCCGCCCTGCTCGTAGCCGACGTAGCCGGGAGGGGCGCCGACGAGCCTCGAGACGGAGTGCTTCTCCCCGTACTCGGACATGTCGATGCGGACCATCGCCTTCTCGTCGTCGAACAGGAACTCGGCGAGGGCTTTCGCGAGTTCCGTCTTGCCGACGCCCGTCGGTCCGAGGAACATGAACGATCCGGTCGGGCGGTCGGGGTCGGAGATGCCGGCGCGGGTGCGACGAACGGCATCGGACACGGCGGTCACGGCACGTTTCTGGCCGATGATGCGGCGGCCGAGTTCGCTCTCAAGGTGCAGCAGCTTCTCGGTCTCGCCCTGGAGCAGACGCCCCACGGGGATCCCGGTCCACGCGGCAATGACGTTGGCGATGTCGTCGGCGGTCACCTGGTCGTTGACCATGCGGGGTTCGCCGTCGACCTCTTCCTCAGCGGATTCGGCAGCGGCGAGTTCGCGTTCGAGCTGTGGGATGTCGGCGTAGAGGAGCTTGGAGGCCTGCTCCAGCTTTCCTTCACGCTGGGCGCGCTCGGCCCGGCTGCGGGCTGCGTCGATCTGCTTCTTCAGGTCGCCGACGCGGTTGAGGCTCGCACGCTCGCGTTCCCAGCGCTCTTGGAGGACCTTGAGGTCGGCCTGGCGCTGTTTGAGGTCGGCGCGGAGCCGTTCGAGGCGCTCTTTCGAGGCGTCGTCCTTCTCCTTCTTGAGCGCGAGTTCTTCGAGCTTCAGGCGGTCGACGCTGCGACGGAGTTCGTCGATCTCGACGGGCGCGGAGTCGATCTCCATGCGGAGGCGGCTCGCGGCTTCGTCGATGAGGTCGATCGCCTTGTCCGGCAGCTGACGGGCCGTGATGTAGCGGTTGGAGAGCGATGCCGCGGCGACGAGCGCGTTGTCGGCGATCGAGACCTTGTGGTGTGCTTCGTAGCGTTCCTTGAGCCCGCGGAGGATCGCGATGGTGTCCTCGACGCTCGGCTCACCGACGAACACCTGCTGGAAGCGGCGCTCCATGGCGGCGTCCTTCTCGATGAATTCGCGGTACTCGTTGAGTGTGGTCGCACCGATGAGGCGGAGTTCGCCTCGTGCGAGCATGGGCTTCAGCATGTTCGCGGCAGCGACGGAGCCTTCTCCGCCACCCGCGCCCATGAGGACGTGGAGCTCGTCGATGAAGGTGATGATCTGGCCGTCGGCCTCGTTGATCTCCTTGAGGACGGCCTTCAGCCGCTCCTCGAACTGGCCCCGGTACATCGCGCCGGCAACGAGGGCCGACATGTCGAGCGAGACGAGCTGCTTGCCCTTGAGGCTCTCGGCGACGTCTCCTGCGACGATGCGCTGGGCGAGTCCTTCGACGACGGCCGTCTTGCCGACGCCGGGCTCGCCGATGAGGACGGGGTTGTTCTTGGTGCGGCGGGTGAGCACCTGGCTCACGCGTCGGATCTCGGCGTCACGACCGATCACCGGGTCGAGTTTTCCGGACGCGGCGATGTCGGTCAGATTCACGCCGTACTGCTCGAGCGCGCTCTTCTGCTCCTCTTGCTGTTCGGGCATCTGGCCTGATGGCATCTGTTGTTCCCCCTCGGAACGGGGAGTGCGGCGAACGACGGGCCCGGTCTCCCCGAGACGGCTCAGCCGTGCACACACACTCCAAAGTTGAGTCTTACTGACTCAAGTTTAGCAGCTTGCCGCGATTGCCGCCAGAGCCGACGGATGGCGTACAGCAGCGCCCCGAACGTCAGACGACGAGTTCCTGCATCCCGGTCACCCGCAACAGATCGATCTTCCCCGCATCGGTCGATCCGGGCTCGGCCGTGTACACGATCACCCGCAGATCGCTCCCGGCCGCAGTCAGCACATCGCAGTCCAACACGATCTGCCCGACGAGCGGATGCTTCACCGTCTTGCGCTGCGAGATGCGCGGGGCGACCTCGAATCGATCCCACAGCGCCCGGAACTCCGGACTCTGCTCACTCAAGTCCTCGACGAGCGAGGCGAGCTCCGGGTCATCCGGGTACCGTCCGTGCGCCACGCGGAGCTCCGCGACCGTCTCGCGTTCGAACGCTTCGATGTCCTTGGCGTCCTGCAGCACGCGCGTCCGATCCCCCGTGAAGTGCCGCCACAGCAGATTGCGGTCGCGGTGGCTCAAGGCGGAGGGGTCGCCGAGGAGGGCGGCCCACATCGTGTTCCACTGGATGATGTCCCACGACGCCGTGTAGACGGCGACCGGCGTGTCGACGAGACGGTCGGTCATGCGCTGGATGCCGGGCGGAACGTGGCGCGAGACGAGGCCGGAAGGCGGTTCGACGGCGCCGGCGAGGCGGTACAGGATGTCACGCTCGTCGGTCGTCAGACGCAGGGCGCGGGCGATCGATGCGATGACCTGCGGTGAGGGATTCACCGCGCGGCCCTGCTCGAGCCGCACGACGTAGTCGACCGACAGCCCGGCGAGCGCCGCCAACTCCTCACGCCGCAGCCCCGGCACGCGACGTTCGCCGCCCGCCGGCATCCCCGCCGCCGCCGGCGTGACGCGGTCCCTCCACGCGCGCAACGCATCCGCGAGTGCTGATCGATTCTCCGTCATGCACCCAGTCTGCGCTTCCTGCGGCGAATCCGGGTGGTATCGGTGGTCCCACCGTCGAGCGGTACCTTGGCAGTTCCGCCGATGAGGCGCAGGCTCGACTCATGACCATCACCTTCATCACCGGGGCCAACAAAGGCCTCGGACACGAAACCGCCCGCCGTCTCATCGAAGCCGGCCACACCGTCTACCTCGGCGCCCGCGATCCGGAGCGCGGCCAGAACGCCGCCGACGCCCTCGGCGCCACGTTCGTCCCGATCGATGTGACCGACGACGCGTCGGTCGAAGCCGCCGCCGCAACGATCCGTGAGCGTGAAGGGCGCCTCGACGTGCTCATCAACAACGCGGGCATCGTCGGTCGTCAATCCGAGCCGGAGGACGTGACCGCGGACGACCTGCGCGAGGTCTACGAGACGAACGTCTTCGGGATCGTCCGCGTCACCCACGCATTCCTCCCGCTGTTGCGAGCATCGGAGCACCCCGTCATCGTCAACGTGACGAGCGGCCTCGGCTCCTTCGCCTCCGTGACGAACCCCGACATCATCGAGGGCCAGTTCGCCACGATCGTCTACGGATCGTCGAAATCGGCCGTGACGATGCTCACCGTCCAGTACTCGAAAGCACTTCCCGACATCCGGATCAACGCCGTCGACCCCGGCTACACGGCGACCGACTTCAACGGCAACAGCGGAACGCAGACCGTTCAGGAGGGCACCGATGCGATCGTCCGCCTCGCCTCCATCGGCACGGACGGCCCCACGGGGACGCTGCAGAACCGGGACGGCGTCCTGGGCTGGTAGTTCGGGCTGGTAGGTCGGGCTGCGGTCGGGGCCGGCGCTCCGGACCCGGCTGCGGCTGCGGCTGCGGCTCGAGTCTCGGCTCGGGTCTCGACTCCGGTCCTGGTTCCGGTCCTGCTCCGGTCCGGCACCGAGCCGCGGTCTTCCGCCACCCGGTGCCGGTGATCGCCGAATTGGATGGTGCCCAACGGACAGCAGATGCTGCGCAACCGTCAACTGTCGGGCAACCCTGGGCGGGCCCCAGAAGTGAGGGTAGGCTTACCTCGATGTCTCGCCTCTCCGCCCAATCCCCCGACGCGCCGTTCATTCTGGTGTCGACGATCGTCCGCCGCATCGAGCAGCTCAGCCCGACGTACCGCCGGTTCACCTTCACCGGACCGGAGGTCGAACGCATCGCCGACAACCGCTACGACCAACGGGTAAAGCTCATCTTCCCGACGGCGGTCGGCGGATTCGACGACCTCCCCCTCGCCGACGACTGGTACACGGCCTGGCGAGCGCTGAGCGATGAACGGCGCAACACGATGCGGACCTACACGATCCGTGAGGTGCGACGGGAGGATCGCGAGTTCGACATCGACATCGCCCTCCACGGCCGACTCGGCCCCGCGTCGACGTGGGCGATCGACGCATCGATCGGCGACGAACTCGTGATGAACGTCCCGAACGCCTCCCGCCCGGACGCAGCCGGCGGGATCGACTGGCACGCTCCGGCCGAGGTGGGGCAGGTCCTCCTCGTCGGTGACGAGACCGCGCTGCCCGCGATCGCCGGCATCCTCGAGAAGCTGCCGGCCGATGCGCTCGGCATCGCCGTGGTGGAAGTGCCGCACGAGGACGACGTCGTGATCCTCAGCACGAAGCCCGCCGGGATCGAACTCATCGTGCTCGCGCGCGGAGAGCAGCCGGTCGGCACGCTCATGATCCCGGAGGTCGACCGCATCGCCGCACGGATCCTCGCGGAGGGCGGGGCGGAAGCGCTCGCGGGACCCAAGGACGGCTCGGACCCCTCCTCGGAGCTGGCCGACATCGATGTGGACCGCGAACTCCTCTGGGAGGTGCCCGTGGACGAGCACGGCGGGCCGGTCCTCGCGTCGGCGCCGCTGTACGCGTGGCTCGCCGGAGAGGCGTCGGCCATCAAAACACTCCGCCGTCACCTCGTCTCCACGTGCGGCGTCAACCGGAAGTCCGTCGCGTTCATGGGCTACTGGCGCACCGGCAAGTCCGAGGACAACCTCTAGCGCTTCGGCCCCCTGGTCCCTGAGCCGTCACGCCCGGTCCCTGAGCCGTCACGCCCGGTCCCTGAGCCTTCGTGCCCGGTCCCTGAGCCTGTCGAAGGGCCCCACCCGCCACACTTCGACAAGCTCAGTGACCGGACCACTCGGGCCCCTGAGCCCGTCGAAGGCCTACTCCTCCACGTCGCGACCCAGCACGCGCGCATAGATCGCCATCGTGCGGGCCGTCTGGTGGCTCTGTCGGAACTCCCGGCTCGTCGTCGGCGGGAACGACTTCGACCTCCCTGCGGCGATGTCGCGCGTCACTGTGCGGATCGTTTCGGCGAGCGCCTCGACCGACCCGTCCGCCGGCTGCCAGTACACGCCGTCGGGCAGTTCCGCGGCGATGTCCGGGTCGCTCACGATCGACGGCGTGCCGAGCGCGGCGGCTTCGAACACCGTCATCCCCTGCGTCTCGAAACCGATGGACGTCTGCACGAGCGCGTCCGCACCGGCGATCGCCGCGAGCGAGTCGCGGTACGGCACCCGGCCGGCGAACACCACCCGCTCGGTGAGGTCGTGCTGGGCGACGAACGCCTGCGCCTTCCCGAGGAGGAGCCCTGCGCCGTACAGGCGGAAGATCGCATCGGCCCCGGACAGCCGGACCGCTTCGAGGAACTCCATGAGCCGCTTCTCGTGGCTGAACCGGCCGAGCCAGACGAACACGGGGCGTTTCGGCGCACGCTTCGGCGCCGGGCCTCGTTCGGCGAGGATCTCGTCCACGATGACGTCGTCCACCCCCGTCCACACGACGTCGGGCTCCGTCACCACGCCTTCGTCGCGGAGGACGCGGGCGAAGTGGCTGGACGGTGCGATGACCGCCCCGGCGCGCTTCGCGAACTCCTGCAAGTACGACCACACCCCGTCCGGCAGCGTCGACCGCCGCGGTGTGAGGACGCGATGCTGCCACCAGCCGAGCGCGCCGACGACGAGCCCGGGCGCCGGCATCGACTGCTCGATCCCCACGTCCATCCGGTTGTGCATCGTGTGGACGGCCGGGATGCCGTGCCGGTCGGCGAAGCGGTACGCGATGAGCGCCTGCCAGAAGTCCGCCTGCACGTGCACGAGGTCGACGGGCGGCAGTGCGGCGATGCGCTTGTCCAGCCAACGATCCGTGAACCGGCCGGGTACCGTCATCGAATACTCACGGTCGAGCGTGACGGGGATCGACGGGGTGTCCAGGTAGCGTGGGTCGTCGTCGTGCGCCTGGTGCATCTTCGGCGAGCACACGGTGACGGTGTGGCCGAGCTCCTCGAGCGACCGCATCTGCAGTCGGATCGAGACCTGCGCCCCACCCGACGACTCCGGATGCTGGTCGCTGAAGATGAGGATGTGCATGGTCACCAAGGCTATCCGCCGTTGGGCGAGGAAATGCTGCACGTGACGGACATCCGATGCGGAACGGGTGCAGTGGTCGAGTCCGTGCCCTTCGACAGGTTCAGGGACCGGCGTCCGCGGTCACTGAGCCATCACCCGGTCGCCGAACCGCCACCAGGTCGCCGAGCCATCACCCGGTCACTGAGCCACCACCCGGTCGCCGAGCCGCCACCCGGTCGCTGAGCCACCACCCGGTCACTGAGCCTGTCGAAGTGCGGAGTCCCCGAGTGCGTCCCTCACGCAGGCTCGTCGATCGCCATGACGATCGACTCCTGCAGATACCCGAGCCACCCGTAGACCGCCATCATGAGCGGGGTGTCCTCGGATGCTTCCTCGTCCTCGTCGTCGTCCGCTTCGTCGAACGGCCCCTCGTCTTCGTCGTCGTCCTCGATGCCGAGGCGTGCGGCGAGTGTCAGGCGGACGTCCGTGAGGAAGCGCAGCCAGGTCCAGGCTGTCTCGTCGTCGAGACGGACGATGATCTCCTCGTCGGCGTCGGGCGCGAACACGGCCCCGTCGAACTGCGCGGGCCGTGATCCGTCGGCTCCGGCGCCATCGGCCCCGCCCGTCCCGGTTCCGACGATCGCTTCGAATGCGGCGTCCAGGTCGCCGTCGGTGTCGTCGTCCACGCCGTCGGCTCCGGCGACCTCACCGAATCCGGGCAGCGCGGCGCGCACGGCGAGCGCCGTCGCGACCTTCCCGCTGAGGAGTCCTTCGCTCGTGAACCGCCGGAACTCCGCGGCGGCCTCGTCGTCGTCCTGGTAGCCGTCCGGCAGGAGCCGTGCGATGGCCGGGTCCACGGTGCGCGCGTCCGTCGCACCCATCGCCGTCGCATCGGTCAGGACCGCGGTCAGCTGGTCGGCGAGCTGCGCGATGAGCCCGCCCTCCTCGATGTCGAGCACCATCGCGACGGTGCCGTCGGATTCGCGCACGAACACGCTCATGCGTCGGCCTTCGCGATCGTCGCCCAGAGGCCGTAGCCGTGCATCGCTTCCACGTGCCGTTCCATCTCTTCGCGGTTGCCCGTGGCGACGACGGCTCGGCCCTCGTTGTGCACGGCGAGCATGAGCCGATCCGCTTCCGCATGGTCGTAACCGAAATAGCTGCGGAACACGAGCGACACGTAGGACATGAGGTTCACGGGGTCGTTCCACACGATCGTGATCCAGGGCTGCTGGAGCAGCGCCTGCTGATCGGCGACCGGGTGGTCGAGTGTCTCTGCCATCACTCAAGCTTCCCACGATCCGTCCTCCGCGTCAGCTGTCGTCTGCCGAACTCAGGTGGACGACACAGCTTCGCGACCCACTCGACTTCCCCGTTCACAACTCAGGAGCCCCTCGGCGCGTCCGGTCCGGAACGCGTATGCCAGGGTCCGACACGCGGCATCGCTCCTGAGTTGTGAACACGAACCTCCCGGTTGTTCAGGGCGGCTAGCGATGTGAACAGACCGCGAGAACGATGCGCGTCGGCCGATCACGGGAACAATTCCGCCGTCCCGACGTTTCCTCGGACATGACTACTCTCGGACTCATCGGATCAGGCAACATCGGCAGCCAGCTCGCTCGGGCGGCGATCGGCATCGGCTACGACGTGGTGCTCAGCAACTCGCGGGGGCCGGAGACGCTCGCGGACCTCGTCGCGGAGCTGGGCGAGCATGCTCGCGCCGCGACGCCCGCCGAGGCCGCGGAGGCCGGCGATCTCGTCGTCGTCACGATCCCGCTGAAGAACATCGACCAGCTGCCCGTGGATGCACTCGCCGGGAAGCTCGTCATCGACACGAACAACTACTACCCGCAGCGCGACGGCCGCATCGAAGCACTCGAGGACGAGTCGACGACGACCGCCGAGCTCCTCCAGACCGAACTGCCCACGAGCCGTGTCGTGAAGGCGTTCAACCACATCGCCGCGCCGCACATCGCGGAGGACGCGAAGCCTGCAGGCGCCCCCGGCCGGCGTGCGCTGATCGTCGCGGGAGACGACGCCGACGCCAAGGCGACGGTCGCCGCGTTCATCGATGCGATCGGGTTCGACGCGGTCGACATCGGCGCCCTGTGCGAGGGATGGCGCATCCAGCGCGACACACCCGGGTACGTCGCGCGCTTGACTGCACCCGAGCTCACCGAAGCCGTCGCCGCGGCCAAGCGCTACCGCGACCAGTAGGCGCCACCGCCTCCCCGGCCCGCCCTTCGCGACCGCCCCTCCGCTCAGGCAGGAGCGGGCGCGGGGGCGGGCTTCCGTTCGAGCGGGCGCGGCGGGTACACCCAGGTGACCAGGACGACCGAGATCATCATGAGCAGGAACCACGAGACGAGTTTCGTGATCGGGACCAGCTGCCAACCGTCGACCTGGTTCGGGTAGAGCCACGCACCGGTTCCCGAACCGACGTTCTCCGCGATCCAGATGAAGAACGCGACGAGGAGGAAGGCGACGAGGATCGGCATCCGATGCGTCCCGCGGAAGACGCGGAAGTGCATGATCGTGCGTGCGTAGACGATCAGGACGGCCGCGAGCAGGAACCAGCGGAAGTCGAAGATGAAGTGCTGTGAGAAGAAATTGACGTAGATGCCGATGGCGATCAGCGCCGTGATCCATCGTTTCGGATAGCGGTCGAATCGCAGGTCGAAGAGCCGGTAGACGCGCACCATGTATGAACCGACGGCCGCGTACATGAACCCCGTGTAGAGGGGAACTGCGCCGATGTGGAAGATCCCGCCACCGTCGTACTCCCACGACCCGACACCTGTCTTGAAGACCTCCATGCCGGTGCCGACGATGTGGAAGAGCACGATCACCCACAGCTCGCGACCGGTTTCGAGTTTGGTGGCGATCATCACGATCTGGATGACGATGGCCGCGATGACGAGGGCGTCGTTGCGGGCGAGCCACACGTCCTCCGGGTACCAGAGGCGCGCGGCGACGATGACGATGAGCATCGCGGCGCCGAACACGCACGCCCACGCCTGCTTCGCGCCGAACACCAGGAACTCGACGAGTTTGGCGCGGATGCCGCCGACGGGCGCGTCGTGCAGCATCCGGTTGGCGCGGTCGTCGATCCATCGTTCGACGCTCGTCAGCTCGTGGATGTGGTCGTCGGCGTCGCGCATCGTCACAGCATACGGACCCGCGTCTGGTGTTCCGCCCGGCGCTCCACTCCTGGTTGCCCTGCCCTCTCTCCCCGAGTGCCATGTGCACAATTCAGGAACATCTGCACAATTCAGGATGATCTCGCCCGACACGCGGGTCAATCATCCTGAATTGTGAAAATCGTCCTGAATTGTGTGAATGACACTCGGAGGGAGGAGGAGGCTCAGCGACGCCGCGAGGTCGTGACCGTGAACTTGTCGTTGCGCGACACCTGCGCGGTGTGACCGACGAGTCGTTCGAGCGCGGCGCGGTATCCGAGGTGCGAGTTCCACACGACGGCGAGGGTGCCGCCGCGTCGCAGGACGCGCTTCGCGTCGGCGAACATCGCCAAGGCCAATCCCGTGTGCACCGTCGAGCCGATGTGGAACGGCGGGTTCAGCAGGATCAGATCAGCCGATTCGTCCGGCTGCGATTCGAGACCGTTGTCGCGCACCACCGTCATCCGCTCCGACAGTCCGAGTTCCGGGGTGTCGTTCGCGGCGATCGTCGCACGCGTCGAGTCGACGGCCGCAGCCGACTGGTCGGTCGCGATCACGTGGACGCCGGGACGCGCCTTCGCGAGTGCGACGCCGAGCACACCGGTGCCGCAGCCGAGGTCGATGACCTGCTCCGCGTCCGGAGCGAGTTTCGGCAGCGCTTCGAGGAGCGCACGCGTGCCGATGTCGATGCGGCTGCCCGCGAACGCGCCGCCGTGAGCCGCGACGATCAGGCCGACATCGCCGTGTTTCCCGATGCGCGGGAACGTGGGCGCGCCGACCGCGAGCGGACCGGAGGCGCGGATGACGCGCGACTTCTGGCGGGCGAGGCTCGGCTGGATGGTCGAGAAACGGGTTGCGAGGACGTCGTTCATCGTCGTGGTCAGGTGTTTGATGCGACCGCCGGCGAAGACGCGGACCTGCGGGTCCGCCCAGCGGGCGATGCCGTCGGCGATCTCCTCGAGTTCGTCGAGGCCGCGCGGGAGCTGCATCACGACGACCGTCGAGCCGGTTAGCAATTCCTCGCCGAACGGGAGGGAACGGTAGGAGGCGGTGAGCTCGGTCGCGTCGGCGTTGGCGGCGAGCGCCAGTTCACCGGTCAGGCCGTCCTGGTGCACACGGATGTCCGTGGCTCCGTGGTGGGCGGCCGCACCGAGTGTGAGGGCGCCGTAGTGGTCGCCGAGGACAACGACCGTGCCGGCGGGTGCGGCGGCGATCGCCTCCGCGGCTTCGTCGAGGATGAGTCGGTCGCTCGCGTCGACGGCGAACAGGTTCGGCGCTTCCACGTCGGGGAAGCGCCGCAGCGCGTCGAAAGAGAATGCAGGCATCCTCTCAGGCTAGTGGCGGCGGCTGCACGCCAGCCCCACGGCGCCGACACCCGTCCCATCCCTCCGCCTGGTGGTTGCAGAATTCAGGACGATCTGCAGCATTCAGGACGACCTGTCGGCGCGCCGCCCCACATCATCCTGAATCGTGCCGATGCTCCTGAATTCTGCGACCGGGGCGATCGCCTCACCGGACCGGGCGGAGACGGCCGACGGAGTGTCAGCGCGGAAGCGTCGCAGCACCCTCACGCCCGGGGACGACGCGAGCGCTTCGTCGCAGGGACGGCGCGCAGTACGGCCGGGAACAGCAACGCCCCGAGACCGGCGGAGATGAGCAGATTGGCGACCGTGGCGATCATCATCCCCTGGCCGAAAGCGCGGATCGTCGCCACCCCGTCGGCATCGGCTGCAACGCCCGCGCTGATCGACGCGAAGACGATGACGACCCCCATGAAGCCGAACAGGAATTGGATGGGCAGCGTCGCCCAGAACCCCCAGTTGGTGACCGCGCCGGGCCGACCCACACCGTGCCGACGCAGGATGCGCACGCTGAGCAGGATCCCGCCGACGAACGCGACGACCCCCACCCCGACATACGCCCAGATCCAGACCGCGAACGGCGTCGCGAGGAACAACAGGACGAACGCGAACGCTCGTGAGAACCCGGCGACGAACTCGGTCTCCCCCGCGCCGAACAGCACCCCGAAGACGATCGGCGCGGTGATGACGATGAGGGACAGCAGTGGGAGGAGCCCGGCCACCACACCGAAGTACATGAGCGGATAGGCGAACGCCCCGGCGAATCGCGCGCCGCGGCGGCGACGTGCCGCTTCGGGGGCGGCGGCATCGGCCTGGCGTTTCGGTGTGACGGGGTTCGCGCTCACGCAGTCAGCCTAGCGAGCGCCGATGCGAGGAGGCCGAGTCCGTCGCCCCACCTTCACCTTGCACGATTCCGGAAAACGTGGGGCTGATGTGACTCGAACGCCCGATTTCGGCCGATTTCGTCACTCCTGTCACACCTTTTCCGGAATTGTGCTCAACCTCGGGTCCGAGCAGGGCAGCGCAGCACGGAGCAGGGCTTGCAGAATTCAGGAATGGTTGCAGAATTCAGGACGATCGATCGGCGCGCCGCCCGGAATCATCCTGAATTGTGCCGATGTTCCTGAATTCTGCAACCGCCGGGTCGGACACCGAGTCAGCTTGAGGGCGGAGGCGGCGGAGCCTGAGCGGTGAAGGGCTGGGTGCCGGGCGCCGCCACCGCACCGGAGGCTGCGTCGCGGGTGCCACCAGCGCCGGGAAGGCCACCAGTACCGGCAGCTCCACCACCGAAAGCACCACCGGCAAGGCCACCAGTACCAGCAGCACCACCGGCAAGGCCACCAGTACCAGCAGCGCCACCGCCAGCAGCACCACCGGCACCACCTCCACCACCAGGGGCCTCAGGATCACGCATCGCGTGCGCCATCCACCACCAACTGAACACACCGATGACGACCCCGAGCGCGAGCGAGACCACGAGCGACACGGAGACGCCCGCGATGACGGGCCCGATCGCCTGGTCGACGTCGGACTGCGGCCGCGCACCGAAGGAGAACAGGTTCGCGAACGGGCTCGTGACGAACGACAACAGGACCCCGCCGGCAACGGCGATGCCCCATCCGGCGAAGGTCACGGCGACGGGTCGTCGGATCCCACCGCGTCGCAGGATCGAGACGCTCAGGACGAAGCCGAGCACCAGCACCACGAGTCCGATGAGCATGATGAGCACGTACAGCAGGATGTAGGGCTCGATCACCGTGCGGTAGATCGTCGCGAACACGGATTTCACCTGGTCCCCGGCACCCGATGCGGCGGCGAGCCCACCGACGAAGGCGCCGAGGGCCAGGACCACAACGACGAAGGTGACCGGCAGGACGACGAGACTGCCGCCGAGCGTGATGAGCCCGTTCCCGATCCCGCCGGCCAGTCGCGCACGCGAGCGCTGACGCGGGGTCAGCGGGGCGCGAGGCTGCTTGACGGGCGCGAGGTATGCGGGATGCTGCGCGAACTGCTGCGGCACCGGCTGCTGGTAGGCCGGCGACTGCGGTGCCTGATGCTGGTACTGCGGCGCCTGCTGGTAGGCGGGCGTCTGCTGGTACGGATTCGCCTGCTGATACGCGGCGCCCTGCTGATACGCGGCCGCCTGGGCGGCACCTGCCGGCTGCTGATACGCAGGAGCCTGCTGGTAGTCGGGGGCCTGCTGATACTGCCCCGGACCGACGTACGGACCGGCCTGAGCCTGCCCCGGAGCACCCTGATACGGCGTCCCCTGATATGGCGCACCCTGCTGATACGCGGCCGCCTGCTCATGGTTCGGGGCGGCCTGGTACTGCGGCGACGCCTCGAACGGTTGCGCGGGCTGGAACGCCTGCGGCGGCTGGTACTGCGGAGGTGCAGGCGCAGGCTGGTAGCCGGACGGCTGGTAGCCGGGCTGCGGAGTTGTTGGTTGCGATGGCGCCTGCGGCGCACCCTGCTCCGGTGCCGGGTGCTGCGCGAACTCAGCGGTCGTCTGCTGGGCGTCGTCCGGTCGTGACTCCGGAGCGGGTGGTTGCGTTTCCGGGGGCTGACTCATGCCAGCATCCTACGCGTCGGCCCTCCGCCATCACAGGATCAGTGCGAGACGCGGCACCGGGGGACCGGAGACGATGCGATGCGGCGCGCGGTGCTCGGCGCGCGGCGCGCGTCAGTCGGTCAGCGGATCGCGATGCCCGCCGCGGACGGCGCGACCGACGGAATGACCGAACGAGTCCCCACGACCCCGGCACCCAGTGTCAGGCCCCTGGCCCCTTGGGCCGCCACACGACGATCTCGGTGCGGCGCCGGGCACGCGTCCCACTCTTCAACGGAACGACGCTACCTTCCATGCCGGCGGCGAACACGCGCCCGCCGGGCGACTTCAGGAGGACATCGGCGAGGGCGTGTTCGAGCTCGCGCACCCGTCCCTGGAGCGAGGCGACCTCGTTCTCCAGGGACAGGATGCGGGAAATGCCCTCGAGGCTCACGCCTTCAGCGCTGAGCCTCGCGACTTCACGCAATTGCGCGATGTCGTGCATCGAGTACCGTCTCGACTTCCCCGCCGTACGGGTGGGCGAGACGAGACCGATGCGGTCGTACTGGCGGAGGGTCTGCGGGTGCATGCCGGCGAGCTCTGCCGCCATCGCGATGGCGAAGATCGGCGAACGCTCGTCCATGCCCTGCATCCCTTCTCGCTAGCCTCGTGCCCGTGCGAGCAGTTCGTCGCGCGGGTTCTCTTTCGGTTCCAACTCGTGGAAGCGTTCGAGTGCTTCCTTGGCGTCCGACCCGAGGTGGGCCGGAACCACGACCTGGACGACGGCGAGCAGATCGCCGGTGCCCTTCGTGGTCGCGACGCCCCGGCCTTTGACGCGCAGCACACGGCCGCTCGGCGTTCCGGGGGCCACACGCAGCTTCACGGGGTCGCCACCGAGGGTGGGGACCTCGATCGTCGCGCCGAGGGTTGCTTCGACGAACGTGACCGGCACCGTCACCCGCAGGTTCAGGCCGTCGCGCTCGAACACGGGATGCTTGCGGACACTCACGGTGACCACGATATCGCCGGCCGGACCGCCGTCCTGACTCGGCTGCCCTTTGCCGCGGAGGCGGATCTTCTGCCCGTCCGAGACGCCCGCGGGGATCTTCACCTTGATGGTGCGACCCTCTGAGGTCTGGAGGGAGATGGTCTCGCCCTTCGTGGCGGTCAGGAAGTCGACCGTCGTGTGCGCTGCGATGTCCCGACCGGGGGTCGGTCCGCCGTAGCCGCGGTACCCGCCACTCGTCTGCCCGAAGCCTCCCTGACCGAACAGCCCGCCGCCGAGGAGATCCTCGAAATTGGGTTGTCCGCCGGAGGACTGCTGGTAGGTGTAGCTCTGACCGCGGCCACCGCCGCCGCCGAACATGTTGCCGAAGACGTCCTCGAACCCGCCGTTGCCGCCGGCCTGGCCGGGGGCGGTGAAGCGAGCTCCACCACCCATGGCGCGGACAGCGTCGTACTCCTTGCGCTGTTCCGGGTCGGAGAGCACCGAGTTGGCCTCGCTGATCTCCTTGAACCGCGCCTCGGAGGCGGCATCACCCGCGTTGGAGTCCGGGTGGTACTGTCTCGCGAGCTTGCGGTACGCCTTCTTCAACTCGGCCTGCGTCACATCCTTCTTGACGCCGAGGACCTTGTAGAAGTCCTTGTCGAACCAGTCCTGACTCGCCATGGCTAGCTCGCCGGGACCGCAACGACCACCTTGGCGGCACGCAGGAGCGTGGAGCCGAGGGTGTAACCGGTCTCGACGACGTCGAGGACCGTTTCGCCTTCGGCGTCCGGCGTCGGCTGCTGGAAGATGGCCTCGTGGATGTTCGGGTCGAACGTCTCACCGATCGTGCCGAATGGCTTCAGTCCGAGGCGTTCCACGGACGTCCGCAGCTTCTGCGCGATCTGGCTGAACGGTGCGTCGCCGTCGAGGTCGCCGTGCTTCTCGGCACGGTCCAGGTCGTCGAGCACCGGCAGCAGGACCTTCGCGACCTCGCCGGTGGTGCGCTCGCGCTCCACCTCGCGGCCCGCTTCGGTGCGCTTGCGGTAGTTCGCGTACTCGGCGGTCACCCGCTGGAGGTCGGCGAGTCGTTCGGCGGCCAGCAGTTCGGCCTCCGTCAGTTCGCCTTCCACCGGGTGCTCCGGAGCAGCGTTCAGGATGTCTTCGACGGTGAGCTCGTCGTCCTGGTCGGCTCCGGGAGCACTGTCCGCGGAACCCGACGGGGCGGATGCCGCAGCATCCGTCCCGTCGGCGCCTGGCTGACGAACCTCACCGTTCTCCGGGTCGATGCCCTCGTGGTTCTGGTTCTCGTCGGTCATGGCTACTTCTTGTCCTTGTCTTCCTCGTCCTCGACGACCTCGGCGTCGACGACGTCCTCGTCAGAGGTCGTGTCGGCTTCGGGGGTCTCGGCTCCGGCTGCTGCCGACTCCGCCGCCTGCGCCTGCGCGTAGATGGCTTCACCGAGCTTCGCCTGCGACTCGTTGAGCTTGTCGAACGTGGTCTTCACCGCGTCCTCGTCGTCTCCGGCGAGTGCGCTCTTGAGTGCGTCGACATCGCCCTGGACCTCGGTCTTGACGTCCTCGGGGAGCTTGTCGTCGTTCTCCTTGATGAGCTTGTCGATGGAGTAGGCGAGCTGTTCGGCGTTGTTCCGGACCTCTGCCTGCTCACGACGCAGCTTGTCGTCGGCCGCGTGCTCTTCGGCTTCGCGGACCATGCGCTCGATGTCTTCCTTGCCGAGCGAGGAACCGCCGGTGATCGTCATCGACTGCTCCTTGCCGGTGCCCTTGTCCTTGGCGGACACGTGCACGATGCCGTTGGCGTCGATGTCGAAGGTGACCTCGACCTGCGGCACGCCGCGCGGAGCCGGAGCGATGCCGGTCAGCTCGAAGGTGCCGAGGTTCTTGTTGTCGCGCGTGAAGTCGCGCTCACCCTGGAAGACCTGGATCGCGACGGACGGCTGGTTGTCGTCCGCGGTGGTGAAGGTCTCGCTGCGCTTCGTCGGGATGGCGGTGTTGCGCTCGATGAGCTTCGTCATGATGCCGCCCTTCGTCTCGATGCCGAGCGACAGCGGGGTGACGTCGATGAGGAGGACGTCCTTGCGCTCGCCCTTCAGCACACCGGCCTGGAGTGCGGCGCCGACGGCGACGACCTCGTCAGGGTTGACGCCCTTGTTGGGCTCCTGTCCGCCGGTGAGCTTCTTGACGAGTTCGGCGACGGCCGGCATACGGGTCGATCCACCGACGAGCACGACGTGTGCAATGTCGGAGACCTTCACGCCTGCTTCGGCGATGACGTCGTTGAACGGCTTGCGAGTGCGCTCGAGGAGGTCGTTGGTGAGCTCTTCGAACTTCGCACGCGTGAGCGTCTCGTCGAGGTTCGCCGGGCCGTTCTCAGTGAGGGAGAGGTACGGCAGCTGGATCGACGTGGACATCGAGGAGCTGAGCTCCTTCTTGGCCTGCTCTGCGGCTTCCTTGAGGCGCTGCTTCGCGATCTTGTCGCCCGAGACGTCCACACCGGTGGCATCCTTGAAGCGCTTGATCAGGTAGTCGACGACGCGCTGGTCCCAGTCGTCTCCACCGAGGCGGTTGTCACCGGAGGTGGAGCGCACCTGGATGGTGGAGAAGTCGTCGTCCTTGCCCACTTCGAGGAGCGAGACGTCGAACGTTCCGCCACCGAGGTCGAAGACGAGGATGAGCTCGTCCTCCTTGCCGCGGTCCAGGCCATAAGCGAGGGCTGCAGCGGTGGGCTCGTTGATGATGCGCAGGACGTTGAGTCCGGCGATCTCGCCGGCTTCCTTCGTGGCCTGACGCTCGGCGTCGTTGAAGTACGCGGGGACCGTGATGACGGCGTCGGTCACGGTGTCGCCCAGGTACTGTTCTGCGTCGCGCTTGAGCTTGCCGAGGATGCGAGCGGACAGCTCCTGCGGCGTGTACTTCTTGCCTTCGACGTCGAACGTCCAGTCGGTGCCCATGTGGCGCTTGACGCTCGCGATGGTGCGGTCGACGTTGGTGACGGCCTGGCGCTTCGCGGTCTCGCCGACGAGCACCTCGCCATCCTTCGTGAATGCGACGACGGAGGGGGTGGTGCGGAAGCCTTCGGCGTTCGCGATGACGGTGGGCTCTCCACCTTCGAGAACGGCGACCACCGAGTTGGTGGTTCCGAGGTCGATGCCTACTGCACGTGCCATGTGTTGGATCTCCTTGGTTCGGTGTTCGTGTGGGTCCTGAGTTCGTCGATCGGCCCGGTGGACCGTTCTCCCGGTGAGGGGTTGTTCGTGGTGCACTCACCCGATGGGAGGGATGGCCTTCCGGCCCGTTCGACGAACTCGGCACGAACTGCGTGTGTCGAGTGTTCTTGCAAGACTTGAGCCTCGCACACTCAATTTTACAGAAGCCGTTTCCGATGTCAAGAAAGTTGAGCCACCTCGACTCAACTCTCACCCTCTTCTCAGCCCCTCAGCCCGCGAGGTGTCACGAATGGCCGGTCCAGAGGGGTCGGACGAGCCGTTTGCGACCCCACGCGGGCTGTACCGTGTGTGCATGGGGAATCGCACACGAATCTTGATCATGTCCGCATGCCTGCTGGGCGCCATCTCTCTCACGGGATGCGGCACCGGAACGCCGGCCCCGTCGAGCAGCGCCACCGTCACACCGACGACGACGCCAACGGCGACCACAGCCCCGACGCCGTCACCGACCGCGACCGACGCCGCCTTCGACGCCACCTGCGACACGATCCTGACCGGTGCCGCCTACGCCAAACTCGCCGAGGATCACCTCGTCGCCAAGCCGTTCACGACCTGGAACGTCGACCTCGGCTTCATGCAGGACGGTGGCGGCCTCGTCTGCAAGTGGGGCAATCAGGGCGACATCATGGCGATCTCGGCGCAGATGCCGATGACGGAGGCGGCGTGGGCCGAGAAGCAGGCGGCACTCGTCACCGAAGGCTTCACGATCACGAACGATCCCGTGGACGGCTTCACGAAACAGCCGGACCTCGGGAACGACGACAGCTACGTCAACGGTGGATTCGCTTGGCGCGACGGCAACCTCTACTTCACGAGCTCGTCGAACTTCATCACCGATTTCCCGGCCTTCGCCTCCTGACGAGGCCCGTCCCACGCCAGCCTCCGCAGCCCGCGAGGTGTCACAAACGGCTCGTCCCGAGGGGGTCGGACGAGCCATCTGCGACACCTCGCGAGCTGTGAGCGGGTCAGGTCAGGGGCGACGGGCCCGACGGAAGCGCATCACGACGACCGCAGCAGCACCGGCCGTGACGAGACCGGCGGCCGCGAGCACGGCGATCGGCACGATGTCGACACCCGTCTCCGGGAGCGTCGGCTTCGCGGGGCTGACGGGACCGGTCGGCACTTCGCCCGTTGCCGTCAGCTCGGGGAACCCGGACGGCGCCACGCGATGGTGCGTCGCCTGCTCGTAGTCGTACGCGAAGGAGAGCATCCGGCCGTCGTCGTATCGCTGCCCGATGAACTTGATGCCGAGCGGCCGACCCGCGGCGTCGATCCCAGACGGGACCGTCACCCCCGGGGCGCCCGCGCGGGACGTCAGTTCGGTCGATCCGTCGAGGCTGAGCGGCGCAGCACTCGCGGTCGACGGCAGTACGAACGCATCGATGCCATTCGCGGTGAAGAAGTCGGCGAACTCCTGCCGCGCCTGTGGAACGGTCTCGAGCGCGGCGACGACCTCCGGATCCGGGGTGTCGGACGGTTGGATCTCGGCGAAGACCTCGGCGAGGGTCGTGTCCGGGCTCGCGAGGACGTCGTGCAGGTCGAAGACGTCCTTCGGCTCGGCGATGGCCGCGGCAGCAGGGGGCACCGAGGCCTTCGTCGTCTTCAGGAACTGCTGCACCTGGTAGCCGAAGTCGCTTGGAACGCCGGGCGTGGTCAGCGTCGTCGCGTCGTACGCCACTGGCACGATGACCGCACCGCGCGCCTGCAGTTCGGTGATCGCGCGGTCGTACGTCGCTTTCCCCTCCACGTCGAGGTAGGCGAAGATCGCGCCGGGCCCCGCGAGGTACGCATCCCAGTCCGCGGGGACGCCGATGCGGGCGCCCTGGAGCGACGTCGCGCTGAGCCCGCTCACGTACGTCCCGGTGTCGACGTCCTTCGTCGGCGCGGTGCGCGGATCGTCCTCGTCGGAGCCGGCGAGGACGTCGAGCAGCACGGCCGCATCGCGGACGGACTTCGTCATGGGGCCGAGCGTGTCGAGCGCGGTGTTGCCCGGGACGACGCCGTCGAGGCTTGTGAGGCCGAAGGTGGGACGCACGCCCACCAGTGCGCCGTTGGCCGACGGGCCGATGATGGAGCCGGCCGTGTCCGTACCGATCCCTCCCGCCGCGAAGTCGACCGCCGTCGCGGCGGCGCTTCCGCCGCTCGATCCACTCGATCCGAGCGTCGCCCCGAACGGGTTCTTGACCTCGCCGAACACGCTGATGCTGCTGTCGCCCGTGAGCGCGAACTCCGCAAGATTGGTCTTCGCGATGATGATCGCACCCGCGTCTCGGAGGCGTTGGATCGACGTCGCATCGGCCTCTGGACGGTAGTCGCGCATCGCACCGTTCCCGGCGGTCGTCGGCATGCCCGCCGTGGCGATGTTGTCCTTCACGACGATCGGGACGCCGTGCAGCGGGCCGCGGATCGCGCCGGCCGCCCGTTCCGCGTCGAGCCGTTTCGCCTCGGCGAGCGCTTCGTCGTCGACCGTGATGATGGAGTCGAGTCCGCCCTCGCCGTTCGCCGGGCGATCGTAGGCGGCGATGCGCTGCAGGTAGGCGGTCACGAGGGCCTCGGACGTGGTCTTCCGTGCGGTGAGGAGCTGTGCGGCCTCCGTGATGCCGAGGCCGACGACGTTCGGGTGGGTCGAGTCGGAGGCGGTCGATGCGGGAGATGCGGCGGACGCAGCAGTCGTCCCGGGCTCTGCGTGCATCGTCGCCCCGAACGCCGATGCGGCGGGCACGGCACAGAGGACGGTGGTGATCCCGACGGCTGCGGCGAAGCTCAGGGCGCCGCGTGATCGACCGTTCATGCGGCGTTCCCGTGTTCGGTTCGGACGTCGAGAGTTACGGGACAAGTGTTGATTTTCTTCACGCTCCCGAGCCTAGGAACGCACGTCCCTCCCGTCGTCTCCCCCAGGGACCATCTCCCATCCGCCCACGTGGCACCCAGGTCCCATCCCGACGGCCCCTCCGGCCCCTCCCCCACCCCGTTCTGCCGAGGGGCCCCAACGTGCGGGTACACGCCACCGACACCCGCATGTTGCGACCCCTCGGCAGCAAGGAGGGGACGGGAGAACGGGATACGCTGCGGCTACCGGCGCGTTACCTGCGGGCAGTAGCCTTCGGGGTATGAACGACACCCCCGGCACGGACGACGAACAGCCCCGACTGGGATCGCGTCCCCGAAACTTCCCGCCGGCCCCGCTCACGAACGCCGATGCCGCCGCCGCGACCGTCGACCTCGACACCGCGCAGGTCGCCGCCGTGAAGGCGCAGAGCGGCCGCAAGGGACGGATCTTCGCCTGGGGCCTATGGGACTGGGGCTCCGCATCGTTCAACGCCGTCGTCACGACCTTCGTCTTCACCGTCTATCTGACAGGTGACGCATTCGGCGGCGAAGCGGCCGTCTCCGCCTCCCTCGGCTGGGCCCTCGCCGCGGCGGGTCTCCTCATCGCGATCCTCGCCCCGATCACGGGACAGCGGTCTGATGCCTCCGGCCGCCGCAAGTTCTGGCTCGGCTTCAACACGTACGTCGTCGTCGCCATCACAGCCCTCCTCTTCTTCGTCAGCCCGGACCCCAGCTACCTGTGGCTCGGCCTCGTGCTCCTCGCAGTGGGCAACATCGTCTTCGAGTTCGCGGGCGTCAACTACAACGCGATGCTCGCGCAGGTCTCGACACCGTCCTCCATCGGCAAGGTCTCCGGCCTCGGCTGGGGCATGGGGTACATCGGCGGCATCGCACTGCTGCTCATCGTCTACTTCGGCTTCATCCGCCCCGATGTCGGCCTCTTCGGCGTGACGGGCGACGACGGAATGAGCGTCCGCGTGTCGATGCTCATCGCCGCCGTCTGGTTCGGGATCTTCGCGCTCCCCGTGCTGTTCGCGGTGCCCGAGTACCACGCGCCCGCGGCCGTCGCCCAGCCGCGCGTCGGCTTCTTCCAGTCGTACGTGGTGCTCGGGAAGAGCATCGCGGAGCTGTGGCGCGACAGCCGGCAGACGCTCTACTTCCTCATCGCGAGCGCCGTGTTCCGCGACGGCCTCGCCGGCGTCTTCACGTTCGGCGGCGTGCTCGCGGCCGGAACGTTCGGCTTCTCGCCCGGCGAGGTCATCATCTTCGCGATCGCCGCGAACGTCGTCGCCGGCATCGCCACGATCACCGTCGGCCTCCTCGACGACAAGCTGGGCGCGAAACCCGTCATCCTCGGATCGCTCATCGGCCTCGTGATCTGCGGCATCGCCGTGTTCGCCTTCCACGACGGCGGACAGATCGTGTTCTGGACGTTCGGCCTCGCGCTGTGCATCTTCGTCGGACCCGCCCAGTCGGCGAGTCGATCGTTCCTCGCCCGCATCATCCCGCCTGGTCGCGAGGGCGAGGTCTTCGGCCTGTACGCGACCACGGGTCGCGCCGTCTCCTTCCTCGCACCGACCGCGTTCGCGCTCTTCGTGACACTCGGCGGCGGTCAGTACTGGGGCATCCTCGGGATCGTCCTCGTGATCGCGATCGGTCTCGCGTTGCTCCTGCCCGTGCAGGCGAAGCAGGGCAACATCGGCGTGAAGGTCTGACGAACCCCGCCGTCTTCCGTTTGCAGGACGAGCTCACCGCCGAGCGCGCTCTGCAGCCGACACCCGGCCATTCCTGAAAACGGAGGACCGGACGCCGCTACGATCGAGAAATGGCAGTCACGGACGAAGCGATCCTCAAGATCAAGGACATGATCGTGAGCGGTGAGCTCGGTCCCGGAGACCGACTCCCGCCCGAGAAGGAACTGAGCGAGCGGCTCGGCCTCTCGCGCAGCTCCATGCGCGAAGCCGTCAAGGCCCTCGAAGTGATCAGGGTGCTCGATGTGCGGCGCGGCGACGGCACGTACGTCACGAGCCTGGAACCGCGATTGCTACTGGAGGCGATGTCGTTCGTCATCGACCTGCACGGCGACGATTCGATCCTGGAACTCTTCGCGGTCCGCCGCATCCTCGAGCCGGCCGCAGCCGGTCTGGCCGCACGTGAGGCGACTCCGGTCCAACTGGCCGTGCTCCGGAGGATCGCCGAGTCGGTCGATGTGGAGACGAGCGTCGACGCACTCGTCGAGCACGACCTGGAGTTCCACCGCGCCATCGCCGCGTCAGCCGGAAACGGCTACCTGTCGAGCCTGCTCGAAAGCCTGTCGAGCCACACGGTCCGTGCACGCATCTGGCGCGGGCTGACGCAGGAGCACTCGGTGCAGCGGACGCTCGACGAGCACCGGGCGATCCTCGATGCGCTCGAACGCGGCGATGCTGCACTCGCGGAGGCGCTCGCGACCGTGCACATCGCCGGTATCGAGCAATGGCTGCGTGAGGCTGCAGTCACGCGCTGAGCATCATCGCTCGGCGCCCGCCGCCACAGCACCGCGCCACCCGGTACCGCGCCCCCGGGGTGTTGCACAATTCAGGATGATTTGCAGAATTCAGGATGATCGACCGGCGCGCCGAGCTCGATCATCCTGAATTGTGCCGATGTTCCTGAATTGCGAAAACCACTAGGCGGGGATGGCGTACGCGAAGGCCGCACGGCTGGCGGCGAGCATCTCCATGCCGTTGCCGGGCGCGGTCGGTGCGACGTAGTTGCCGTTCCGGATGACGACGGGCGTCGCGAAGTGCTCGTGCAGGTGGTCGACGTACTCGATCACGCGTCCCTCGTGCGACCCGGAGACCGCGACGACATCGAACATCGACAGGTGCTGGACGGCCTCGCACAGACCGACGCCGCCCGCGTGCGGGCAGACGGGCACCCCGAATTTGGCGGCGAGCAGCAGGATCGCGACATTTTCGTTGATGCCTGCGACCCGCGATGCATCGATCTGCAACACCTGCAGCGCATCGGCCTGCAGGAACTGCTTGAACATGACCCGGTTGGCCATGTGCTCACCGGTCGCGACCGGGATCGGCGCTACTCCACGAGCGATCGCGGCGTGCGCCAGGACGTCGTCGGGACTCGTCGGCTCCTCGATCCAGGCGACGTCGAATCGCGCGAGATGCGACATCCACTCGATCGCTTCATCGACCCCCCACCGCTGATTCGCGTCCGTGCCGATGCGGATGTCCGGGCCGACGGTCTCGCGGGCGAGCGCGAGCCGACGGATGTCGTCCTGTAGGTCACCACCGACTTTCAGCTTGATCATCCCGAACCCGTCCGCCACCGCCTCGCGGGAGAGTCGGACGAGCTTCTCGTCGCTGTATCCGAGCCAGCCGGGCGTGGTGGTGTAGCCGGGGTAGCCGTCGGCGAGGAGTTCGGCCTCACGTGCCGCGCGTCCGGGGACGGCCGCTTCGAGGATCTCGAGCGCCTGCGCGGGGGTCAATGCGTCCTCGAGGTAGCGGAAATCGACGAGCTCGACGATCTCGGCCGGCGTCATCCGGGAGAGCAACTGCCAGACGGGGAGTCCCGCGCGCTTCGCCTTCAGGTCCCAGAGCGCGTTGACGACGGCGCCGATCGCCATGTGCATCACGCCCTTCTCCGGGCCGAGCCAGCGGAGCTGCGAGTCCCAGAGGAACGCGCGCGAGGTCGCGCCCATGTGTTCGAGGACCGCTTCCGTCTCGCGGCCGACGAGGTGGTGGGCGAGCGCCTGGATGGCGGCGACCTGGACGTCATTGCCGCGCCCGATCGTGAACACGAAGCCGTGGCCTTCGAGGCCGTCGGCGGCGTCGGTGAGGATGCGCACGTACGCGGCGGAGTAATCGGGGTCGAGGTTCATGGCGTCGGAGCCGTCGAGCGACGTCGAGGTGGGGAATCGGATGTCGCTGGTCTCCAGCGCGAGGATCGTGCTCACTGACGGTTCTCCTTGTTCGGGCTCTTCCGAGCGTAAACATCCGATGTATAGACTGTCAACCGACGGCGATGCGCGATGAGTCCACTCAGAGCCGCGCGTAACGCCCGGAGACTTCAGATGTCCGATCAACCATGTTCCACAGAAGGAGACCCGCATGAAGTTCGCCCGCCTCGGCCCCGTCGGCGACGAGACCCCCGCAGCGCTCGTCGACGGCTCCTGGCTGGACCTCACGCCGGTCACCCGCGACATCGACGGCGCCTTCCTGGAAGCCTCACCCGTCCAGATCGTGACCGATGCCATCGCCGCCGGTCGTCTGTCAGCCATCGCAGGAGCGGACGACCTCCGCATCGGCGCGCCCATCGCCCGCCCGAGCGCGGTCATCTGCATCGGCATGAACTACGCGGCCCACGCCGCGGAGTCCGGATCCGCGCCGCCCGAGGTGCCCATCATGTTCCTGAAGACGCCCAACACGGTCGTGGGCCCGAACGACGACGTCCACATCCCCCGCACCAGCACGAAGACCGACTGGGAGGTCGAGCTCGGCGTGGTCATCGGCCAGCGCGCCTCCTACTTGGACGGCCCAGCGGACAGCGCCAGGCACATCGCAGGGTTCGTGACGGCGAACGACCTCTCGGAGCGCGCGTTCCAGCTGGAGGTGTCCGGAGGCCAGTGGTCGAAGGGCAAGAGCGCCCCCGGCTTCAACCCGACGGGGCCGTGGCTCGTGACCCCCGACGAGGTCGATGCGACGAACCTCCGCCTCCGCAGCTGGGTCAACGGCGAACCGCGCCAGGACTCGTCGACCGCCGACCTCATCTTCAGCGTCGACACGATCATCTGGCAGCTCAGCCAGTACCTGACCCTCGAACCCGGCGACCTCGTCCTGACGGGCACCCCAGAGGGCGTCGCACTGTCGGGCCGTTTCCCCTACCTCGCCGCCGGTGACGTCTGCGAGATCGAGATCGAAGGCCTCGGCCACCAGCGCCAGTCCTTCCTGCCGCCCGTCTGAGCCCGGGCCGCGCGCGCACAACTCCTTCGATCCGACGGCTCGGCGCCGGCTCACCCCCGGAATTCCGGGGATGCGGACTCGGCGCCCGTCGAATTCGAAGGAGTTATGCACGTCACAGCATTCACCGGACACCCCCGAAAGGAACCGCAACCATGACCTCCAACCCTGAATTCGACGGTCTCGTGGCCGTCGTCACGGGCGGCGCATCCGGCATCGGCGCCGCGATCGCCACCCGCCTCACGGAAGGCGGCGCGCAGGTCGCCGTCATCGACCTCAACCCGGCTGATGCGGCCGAGGGCCTCTTCGCCGTGGCCGGGAACGTCGCCGACGCCGCCTCCGTGCGTGCCGCGATCGACGCCGTCGTCGAACGGTTCGGCCGCATCGACATCGTGGTGAACAACGCGGGCATCGGCGCGCAAGGCACCGTCGAGGACAATCCCGACGACGAGTGGCTGCGCGTGTTCGACATCAACGTCGTGGGAATGGCGCGCGTGTCCCGTGCGGCGCTCCCCCACCTGCGGAAGTCGCCGTCGGCCGCCATCGTCAACACCTCGTCGATCGCCGCGACGGCTGGCCTGCCCCAGCGCGCCCTGTACAGCGCGACGAAGGGCGCCGTGCTCTCCCTCACCCGCGCGATGGCCGCCGACCACCTCCGCGAGGGCATCCGCGTCAACGCCGTGAACCCGGGCACCGCGGACACGCCGTGGGTCGGTCGGCTGTTGTCCTCGGCCGACGATCCAGCGTCGGAACGCGCCGCGCTCAACGCCCGTCAGCCGCACGGCCGCCTCGTCGCAGCCTCGGAGGTCGCCGATGCGGTCGCGTACCTCGCGAGCCCGCGGTCCGGTTCCACGACGGGCACGTCGATCGCTGTCGACGGCGGCATGCACGAGCTGCGTCTGCGACCCGAGTAACGCTCCCGCCCCGCCAAGACCTCCGTTTTCGTGCAATACGGACGTTGTGGATGGCACTTCTTGCACGAAAACGGAGGTTGGGGGTGCCGGAGCAGTCGGCCAGGAGGCCGACCGCACCAGTCGCGCGCGTTCGACGAGTCGCGCTAGCATTCGGGCAACGGCCCGCGCATGCTCGAGTGCCTCGGATCGCGGACGCCGTACCGCCGATGGAGGAGGGTCCATGACGACCGATGCGAGCCGACGAAGCCACGATCCACTCGACCGTCCGGCGGACGACCCGCCGACCGACGACCCGCGCGACGATCTCTTCGTCACGCCGCTCCTCGCATCGCGCGCACCCACATCGGTGTTCCCAGAGCTGGAGCGGGCGCCGCGCGAGGTCTACCAGCTGGTCCACGACGAGTTGCTGCTCGACGGCGTCTCCCGCATGAATCTCGCCACCTTCTGCACCACCTGGGTGGAACCGGAGGTGCGGAAGCTGATGGACGAGTCGATCGACAAGAACATCGTCGACAAGGACGAGTACCCGCAGACGGCCGAGCTGGAAGCCCGATGCGTGCGCATGCTCGCCGACCTCTTCCACGCCCCGGAGCCGACGACGACGCTCGGGACGTCCACGACCGGATCGAGCGAGGCGGCGATGCTCGGCGGGCTGGCCGCGAAGTGGCGCTGGAAGGCACGCCGGACCGCGGCGGGCGCGTCCACCGCGACCCCCAACATCGTGACGGGTCCCGTGCAGGTGTGCTGGGAGAAGTTCGCACGCTACTTCGACGTGGAGATGCGCCAGGCGCCCATGAACACGGGCAACCTCCTCACGCCGGAGGAGGTGATCGCCCGATGCGATGAGCACACGATCGCGGTCGTCGTCACGTTCGGGCAGACGTTCACAGGCAAGTTCGAGGACGTCGTCGCGATCAGTGCGGCCCTCGACGACCTCCAGGAGCGGACGGGCCTCGACATCCCGATCCACGTCGATGCGGCGAGCGGCGGGTTCGTCGCCCCGTTCTGCGCACCGGACCTCGTGTGGGACTTCCGTCTGCCACGGGTGAAGTCGATCAACAGCTCCGGGCACAAGACGGGCCTCGCTCCCCTGGGCAGCGGATGGGTGATCTGGCGGGATGCGGCCGATCTGCCGACGGAGCTCATCTTCGACGTCAACTACCTGGGTGGGCAGATGCCGACCTTCAACCTCAACTTCTCGAGGCCGGGAGGGCAGGTCGTCAGTTCCTATTACAACTTCCTGCGGCTCGGGCGGGAGGGCTACCGGAAGGTGCAGTCGACGCTGTACGCGGTCGCGGGATACCTGGCTCGCGACATCGCATCGATCGATCTGTTCACGATGGTCTTCGAGGGCGATCCGCAGCTCGGGATCCCAGCGGTCACCTGGCGGTTGAAGGACCCGGACGGCCCGTTCAACCTCTTCGACCTGGCCGAGGCGTTGCGGACGCTCGGCTGGCTCGTGCCCGCGTACACGCTGCCTCCGGCCCAGGAGGAGGTCGCGGTGCAGCGCATCATCGTGCGGCACGGTTTCAGCCTCGACATGGCGGACCTGCTGCTCGCGGACCTGCGCCGCGCCATCGGGAAGCTCACCGACCGGCCGCCGTCGCGTCCACTCGACGAGTCCGAGGGCGGTGGCTTCAACCACAACGCCACGCCCGAGGTCTCCGCGGAGGCGCTGGCGTCCTGAGTACGCTGCTCGATGGGTGCGGCGAAACGTCAGCTCGCCGAGCACAACTCCTTCGATTCGACGTTGGCGGCCGGCGCCAAGCCCGGAATTCCGGGGAAGGCTTGCCTGCCGATGTCGGAATTGAAGGAGTTATGACGGTCGACCGGAGGGCCAGCCGCGCCTACTTGCAGATGGCGTCGATCTTCGCGACGGTGTCCGAGAGGTTCTCCTGCGCGGTGTCGAGGGCGGCCTGCGTGCCATCGCTCGGCTTCTGCTTGTAGAGGCGGGCGGCGTCGACGAGGGTCCCGACGCGCTCGGCCGTCGTCGAGGAGAGCGGATCGATCTGGCCGTTGCCGACCTCGTGTGCCGCGGAGACGAACGCGTCACGCGCATCGCTGAGCTTGCCCCAGGCGGCGGAGTCCTCGGTCACCTTCGGCAGGTTCGTATCGATCGACGACTTCATCGCGCTCCACGCCGTCTCGAAGTCCTTGCACGCCTGATCCTGGCTGTTCGCACCGAACGAGCAACCGCTCAACGCGACGGCAAGCACGGCGACGGTCGCGAACGACGTGACGAGACGAGTCATCGGAACACCCTCCAGCAGGAATCGGGCGTCGGACGAATGCGCGCCCCGAGACGACGCTAGCAGCGCACGGGTGGGGAACGGACCAGAATTCCCGGTCCCGATGTCGTGCTCGCGGTGGCGGCGAAGCGATGGCACTTCGGAGACGACGCGGAGAGGATCGTCTGAGCGATGCCTGCCGATGTCAGGCGCCCGGGAATGCACGGAAGATCCCTCCGCAGCTCACTCGTCGTCGCGCGGCCAGGCGTCCACGAAACGGCTGAGGAGTGTCGCGAACTGCTCCGTCTCCGCCGCCGTGAATCCGCTGAGAGCGGTGGTCACGGCATCGCGACGGCCCCGGTGCGCCTCGTGCAGGATCGCCCTGCCGGCATCGGTCAGCTGGACGACGCTGCGCCTGCCATCCTGCGGGTCGACCGCACGACGAACGTGCCCGCGTTCCGTCGCCTCCGCGACGAGTCTGCTGGCACGCGGCTGGTCCACGCCGATCGCCGCCGCGAGCGCACTGATGCCCATGCCCGCGCTCGCACCGCCGCCGGCACCCTCGCCAGCACCGTCGATGGCTTCGAGCATGCGGAATCGAGCGGCCTGGCCGAGCGAGCGATCGTGCGGGGTGCGACGGCCGGTGCCGCGCTCGTCGTCGCGGCCGTTGCCGCGCGTGCGGTCGCGAGTGCGGTCGTGGTCACGGTCATGCCCGTCCGCGTCGCCTTCGGCTCGGCCGTGCTCCGGTTGGTGGTCGCGGCCGTGATGCGGGTCTCCCCACGGGCCGCCGCGCCGCCCATCGAATCCGCCGGGGAATCCCCCGCGGAAGTCGGGCCCGCCCGGGAAGCCCGGACCTCCCGCGAAACCTGGGCCGCCTCGCCGATGCAGTCGTCGTCTCGACTGGTCGCGTCGGATCCGCACGAGCGCCTGCTCGATCAGGCCGACGGCATCGGCGGTCCCATCGGCGCTCTCAGCCGCTGGTGCCGAGGCGTCTGCGGTCGCGTCTGCTGAGTGTTCGCTGGGCGGGTCTTGACGATCGTCGGACATACATGTCATTATACATTTACATGTAACAAGACATGCAAATGAAAGAAGACACCATGAACTCCCCAACAGACACTCAGAACCAGTCCCCCACCAGCCCGTCCGCTCAGCGTCCGCTCGGCTACTGGCTGCGCACGATCGACGTCTCCATGCGCTCAGCGATGCGCGACGCCTTCGCAGAACAGGGCATCGGCCGCCGTTCCTGGCGCACGCTGTCCGTCATCGCCGACGGCGCGAGCACCATCGACGAGATCGATGCTGCGATGCCGCCCCGCCGCGGACCCCACGGACGCAAGGGACACGAAGGACGCGGCCGTTTCGGCGGTCGAGGCTTCGGCGGTCGTCCCGAGCACCGCTTCGGCGAGCGCCCCGAACAGGGCTTCGGCGAGCGCCCCGAGCGAGGCGAGCACCCGTTCGCGTCGCCCGAAGACCGCACAGAACGCCCCGAGCGATCCTTCGGACCGCGAGGCCAGCGCCCGGAGCACCCGTTCGGAGCACGCGGTCAGCACCCGTTCGCCGAGCGAGCCGGACACCCCGACCTCGGCGGGCGCCCCGGACACCCCGACCGCGCCGGACGCCCCGAGGGCAGCGAACACCCCGACCGCGACCGCCCTGGCCACTGCGGCCCCGAAAGCCGTCGTCGCCGCTCGACCCAGGACATCGTCGACGAGTTCGTCGATCGCGGCTGGGTCACGACCGAGGACGGCATCGCCCTCACCGATGCGGGTCGCGAGGCACACGCCGCGCTCCTCACGAAGGTGACCGCGATCCGCTCCACCGTAACGGATGCCGTCTCCCCCGAGGACTTCGCCACCACGATGGCGAGTCTCGAATCCATCGCCCGCGGCTTCGGCTGGGACGAGAGCACCGCGTCCGAGCGTGGCCCCCGCGGCCGTCGCGAGCACGGCCCCCGCGGACACCGCACTCCCCGTGACGCCCGTTGACCACCTGCCGAGGTGAGGCTTCCGGTCACTGTGGACGCCACAGGACGACCGGAAGCCTCACCTCGGCGGTTCCGCGATCGAGGAGGGGAGGGTCAGGGGTTGGCGGTGCGCGGGATCTTGCGGTCGAAGACGACGAGGGCCGCGATGAGCACACCGATGCCAACGAGCGCCCACCCGAGGTTGTGGATGCCGCCATCGCTCGCGTGCGTCCCGAATGCGACGGCGAGGATGCTCGACGAGAAGATCGCACCCACATACGTGGACGTGCGGAACAGGCCGGACGCGACGGCGATCGTCTCCGGCGGACTCTGCAGATAGAGCGTCGCCTGGTTCCCGACCGAACCGAACGCGTAACACCCGAGCAGCAGCGTCATCCCGATCAACAGCACGATGCTCGTGGTGCTGCCGATCGTGAGCATCACGAGACCAGCGACACCCTGCATGATCCCGCCGACGAGCAGAGCCCATCGCACCCATCCCCGCCGGGAGACGATCCGGCTGATGATCGCGGCGGCTCCGGACAACGGGATCAGGATGAGCCCCACCGTCCACGCGCTCAGGCCGCGCCCTTGTTCGAGCCACTGGCTCATCCCGAGGAGCGCCGAGTAGTTGCCGAGACTGACGAGCCCCGCGCGCAGGTAGGTGCGCTGGAGCGGCAGGTTCTTCGCGAGCATCCGGACGTCGATGAGCGGGCTCGCCGCACGACGTTCCCACACGAGCAGCGCCGCGGCGAGGACGACGCAGACGCCCAGGAGCCACCAGATCGGCGTGCGGATCTCCGAGAGGAAGAGGAGCAGCGCCGTGATCATCCCCGCGAACAGCGCGATGCCCGGCAGATCGAGGGCGGTGATGAGCTGTCCGCGCCCTTCCCTCGGCCGGTCCGCGTCCTTCGGTACACCCGTGAGCGTGAGGACGAACGTGAGGACGGCGAGCGGAATGTTCACGACGAAGATCGACCGCCAGCCGAACGCACCGACGAGGACACCGCCGAGCGGGAATCCGAACGTCGCCGTGATCTGCGCCGCGATGGTGAGGTTGCCGAGCACCGACGTCGGCACACCGCCACCGTTCGCATCGGCGCGCTGCCGGATGAGGGCCATCGCCGTCGGATAGCACGCGGAGGTGCCGATGCCGATGAGCGCCCGCGAGACGAGCAGGACGCCGAACGTGGGGGCGAACGCGCCGATCAGACCTGCGACGAGGAGGACGACCAGGCCACCGAGGAAGGTGCGTCGCGGACCGAGGAGCGTCGAGACCTTGCCGAGGGTCGGCTGCGCGACCGCGCTCGACAGGTACAGGACCGAGATGAGCGCGGCGGTCTTGCCCGCGTCCACGCCGAGGTCCGTGCCGATGCCGACGAGCGCGGTGGCGATCATCGACGAGTTGATCGGGTTCAGAGCCGACCCGAGGAGGAGCGGCGAGACGAACCGCCAGCCGAACGGGTTGGTTGAGGCCGCCGGAACCATCGCCTGGGCGATCACGTCGGCGGTTCCGTCACCGTCACCGGCCCCGTCGCCGGCCCCGTCGTCGGCCCCGCGATCGACCGGACCGCGCGTCACGGTCGCTGGTCGGCGGTGCGTGCGGCGGAGTCGCCCGGCTCGTCGACGAGCCGTTTCAGGAGGTCGACGGCGGCTTCGAGCTGCACGTGCTCGGCCGTCGTGAGGTGGGCGTGGATGCTGCGGGACAGCCAGTCCTCGCGTGCTGCGCGCATGGATCGGATGGATTCGTGCGCGGCCGGCGTGAGCGAGAGGAGCGTCTGCCGGCCGTCACTCGGGTGCGGCGATCCACTGACGTACCCGGCCGCTTCGAGCGCCGCGATGTTGGCGCCCATGCTCTGCGACCGCACGCCCTCCGCACGGGCGAGTGCGGAGACGGTCGCCGGGCCGCCCGTCTCGAGTCGCGACATCGCGGCGAGTTGCGATGCCGTCAGCCCGCCCGCAGGGACGTCCTCCCGCATCCGTCGCCGGAGTCTTCCGATGAGCGCGCGCAGCTCGCCAGCGATCGCCGCGACCCGCGCCTCCTCAGCAGCCATCCCGAGTTCGGCATCGGCTTCGCCCTCCGCTTCGGTTCCGCTCAGCGCATCCGCCCGTCCTGCATCCATCCCTCCACTGTACGCCAGATCCGAAGGCAACCTTCACAGTTTGCCTTCGGATCTGGCGAGACCTTCGGATGTGGCAGCGGAGAGAGGACGCAAGGCGCCTGGGGTCGCCTGGAGCACGACGAGGTCGCACTCAGCCCGGCTGGAACCAGGCTCAGGCGCGCGTGAGCTCGTCCCAGCGCGGGTAGTCCGTGTACCCGGCGGCGCTGTCCGCGTAGAAGGTCGACGGGTCCGGCTCGTTCTCCTGCTGGTCGGCGAGCCACCGTTCGAGGAGATCCGGGTTCGCGATGATCGGACGCCCGACGGCGACCGCATCGGCATGCCCGTCGGCGACGTACCCGAGCGCCTCCGCACGCGTGGACGCACGGCTGAAACCGGTGTTCACGATGAACGTGCCGTCGAAGCGGGCGCGGATCCGCTGGACGAGTTCGCCGTCCGGCTGCGCGTGCAGGACGCTGACGTACGCGATGCCGAGGGGAGCGATGCCGTCGAGGAGCGCGTCATAGGTCGCCTCCGTCTCGGCCGGGTCGTCCTCGATGACGTCCAGGATGCCGTGCGTCGGAGACAAGCGCAGACCCACGCGGCCCGCGCCGATCGCCTCGACGACCGCGGTCGCGACCTCGATCGGGAAGCGAGCACGGTTGACGGCAGAGCCGCCGTACGCGTCCGTCCGCTGATTGGACGAGGGCGCCAGGAACTCGTGGAGCAGGTAGCCGTTGGCCCCGTGCAATTCGACCCCGTCGAGGCCGGCCGCGATGGCGTTGCGCGCAGCGGTCACGATCTCCTCGCGCACGATGGCGAGCTCATCGGTCGTCAGCTCGTGCGGGACCGGATACGGCAGCTTGCCCTCAGGCGTGTGGGTCTGCCCGTCGATTGCGATGGCGCTCGGCGCGACGAGTCGATCGGTGCCCGTGATCGCCGGGTGCCCCACCCGACCCCCGTGCATGATCTGCAGCACGATACGACCGCCGGCGGCGTGCACCGCATCGGCGACACCGCGCCAGCCCTCGATCTGCGCGTCCGTCACGATGCCCGGCTGGCCCGTGTAGGTGCGCGACTCGTGAGTCGGATACGTGCCCTCGGAGACGATGAGGCCGACACTCGCGCGCTGCGCGTAGTGCTCCGCGACGAGTGCCGTGGGAACGCCGTCCCGACCGGAGCGCAGACGCGTGAGCGGCGCCATCACGAGGCGGTTCGGAAGCTCGACCGCGCCGACCGTGATCGGAGAGAAGAGGGCGTGCCCTTCGACAGGCTCAGGGACCGGAACCGCGTGCCCTTCGACAGGCTCAGGGACCGGAACCGCATGCCCTTCGACAGGCTCAGGGACCGGGGTGGACGATGCGGAGTGGGTCACGGATGGTGCCTTTCGGAACGCGGAGCGGTCACTCGGTCGACGGCGTCGACGATGAGCTCACGGGTCATGGGTGTGCGATCGAGCGCGACGTGGATCGAGATTCCCTCGATCAACGCGTCCAGCTCACGGGCCGTCACGGGATCGAAGTGCAGCTCGAGGGCGCGACGGCTCCGTTGCATCCAAGCGTCGGTGAGCGCTCGATATTCCGGATCGCGTGCAGCGAGCGTGTAGAGCTCCATCGTGAGCACGAGATCGTCCGGTGCGGCGAGGACATCCGATTCGATGATCTCGACGACGGCGATGCGCGCCGAAGCGACATCGCCGGCCTGCCGGAGACGCGCTTCGAATCGGTCGCTCACCGTCGTCGAGAAGCGCATGAACGCCTCGTGGAGCAGCTCGCCGAGGTCATCGAAGTGGTACGTCATCGAGCCGAGCGGCACGTCGGCCTTCGCCGCGACCTTCCGATGCGTGGTGCCCGCGACGCCCTGTTCCGCGATCAGCGCGATCGCCGCATCGATGATCCGGTCCCGTCGATCCGGGTCGAAGCGCCTCGCCGCCATCGTCACCTCGCCTAGATCGAGCGGATGACGCGGGCGGGGTTGCCCACGGCCACCGAGTTGCGGGGAACATCCTTCGTCACGACGGCCCCGGCGCCGATGACCGAGTTCTCGCCGATCGTCACACCCGGCAGGATGATCGCTCCGCCGCCGAGCCACACGTTGTCCTCGATCACGATCGGCTCGGCCGCTTCGAGCTTGTCGCGTCGCGGCTGCGGGTCGACGGGGTGCGTCGGCGTGAGGAGCTGGACGTTGGGACCGATCTGGCAGTCGCGGCCGATCGTGATCGGTGCGACGTCGAGGGCGGTCAGGTTGGAGTTGATGAAGGTGCCGTCGCCGATGGTGATGTAGGTGCCGTAATCGACGGCGAGCGGCGGGCGCACATCGACGTTCTCGCCGAGCGACCCAACGAGGTCGGCGAGGATCGGGCGAGCCGATGCGGGGTCCTGCAGGTACGCGGTCGCGTAGGCGTTCGTGAGGCGCATGCCCCGGAGCGCTTGCGCCGCGCTGTCGGGGTCGTCGGCGATGTAGAGGTCGCCGGCGAGCATGCGCTCGCGGTTGGTGCGGTCGTCGCCTGCGAAGTAGTCGTTCATGTGTACAACTGTACACATCGATTCCCGTGCTCCTGCACACGCCCTGTCGACGCCTCTCATCGCTCACCTCCAGCGAGCTGTTGCGCGACCACATCGGCGATCGACAGCGGGTGACGTCCGAGCAGGCGCGCCAGATCATCCGTCTCCGCCGCGAACACCCCGCGCCTGACGAGCGGGAACAGGACCGAGAACGGCCCCGTCATCGCCTCGTCGACGAGTTCGTGCGGAATCGGCCTGCCGAGCGCATCGGAGAGCGATGTCGCGAGGTCGTCGTACGTCCACGCCGGCCCGCGCAGTTCCAACAGCGACTGCGACGGAGGAGCGAGGAGCGCGAGAACCGCAGCCTCCGCGAGATCGGCGACTGCGGTGGTGACGAGACGCGCGCCGTCGCTCGCGGATCTGACGGCGCCGAAGGCCTCCGCATCGAGCAGCGCCTGTCTGACGAATGCGTCCGAGTAGAGGCCGTTGCGCAGGATCGTGCAGCTCCCGCCCCACGCCCTCAACGCGGATTCGGCGGCGCTGTGCCCCGGATCGTGGGCGGCGCCCATTGCGCTCGTGTAGACGACGTGCCGGACGTCTGCGTCGACCGCGGCGGCGACGACCGAGCGGTGCTGTGCCGCCCGCCGGACGGGATCGAGGATCGGACTCGAGACGAACAGCAGGCGCTCCACACCCGCGAACGCCTCGGCGAGGGACGCGGGATCGTCATAGTCGCCGAGACGAGGTTCCACGGAGAGCGCATCGAATCGAGGTGCATCGTCAGGCCGCCGGATGAGGACGGCGATGTCGGACGCCGGAACGCGTTCGAGGAGGTCGTGCAGTGCGGCGGCGCCGAGGTTGCCTGTGGCGCCGGTGAGCAGGAAACGGGTCATTCGTGTACTCCAAAGAAGGGATCGTGTGCGGGTCGACGGCCGGAACTCGGATCGAGGATGAGGATCTCGATCGGGGGTTCCGCCGGAGGGCGCACAGAATCGCCATCCCCGGACGGCGTAACGGGTTACGGCTGCGGATGGTCGTGGTTAGGCACAACACTGCGTGAGCATTCGACGTCAGCCTACCGTCGTCCCGCGACGCAGAAATTCTGGGGATCTGGGGATCTGGTGGCCTGGGGATACAGCGGTGTGCTGTTCACAACTCAGGAGCGCTGCGGCGTGTCGGGCCGGATCGATGAGGATTCGGCCCGACACGCCGGGCGTCTCCTGAGTTGTGAACAGGAGTGGTGATGCTGGGGTGGTGCAGGGGTGAAGCTGGCGGAGCCGGCGGGCCTAGAGGCCGTTGGCCTGCGCGACGCGACCGAGCCACGCAAGGCTCGGTTTCGGCGTGCGCACGAACGTCTCACGGTCGACGGCGATGAGGCCGAAGGTGGGTCGGTAACCGCTCGCCCACTCGTAGTTGTCGAGCGCGCTCCAGTGCAGGTAGCCGTCCACCTGGACGCCGTCCTGGATCGCCGCGTGCAGGCCGCGCAGCGCGCCGTCCGTGTAGGCGATGCGGCGGTCGTCGTCAGCGGTCGCGATGCCGTTCTCGGTCACCATGACGGGCACGCCGCCGGAGAGCTCCCACGCACTGCGGACGCCCATCTCCAGCGCCTCGGGGAAGAACTCCCAACCGGTGAGCGTCGTCTCGACGTCATCGGCGACGGGCAACGGACCGTTCGGGCCGATGTACGTCCGCGTGTATGCCTGGACGCCCACGAAGTCGTCGCCGGCGGACTGTTCGAGGTACCAGTCGTCGCGCGGGTAGCCGTACTCGTGGAGCTTCTCGTCCGCGCCAGGCTCGCCCGTGGAGTGGAACGCCTGGGTGGCGATCGTCCAACCGGTCTTCAGGCCGGACACCTGGGACAGGACCTCGCGCGAGCGCTTGTGCGATTCGAGCAGCGCGTCTGCGACCTCGAGGTCGGGGTTCGGGAGGCCGAACGCGACGAGGTTCGATGCGTCCTCGCCGCCCGCGAGCATCGCCGCGATGTTGGGCTCGTTGATCGTGCAGACGTAGTCGACGCTCTCGGACACGACGGGCAGCGCGAGCTCGGTGTAGCGAGCGAACAGGTCGGCCGCGTCCTTCGCACGCCAGAAGCCGTCGCGCTCGAACCAGCGCGGCACGGTGAAGTGCATGAGCGTCACGACCGGGTTGAGCCCCAGCTCGTGAGCGGTGTCGACCATGCGACGGTAGTGGTCGATCTCGGCACGCGAGACGAAGCCGCGCTCCGGCTCGATGCGGGACCACTCGATGCTGAACCGGTACGTGTTCAGACCGGCGTCGGCGAGGAGCTGCATGTCCTCGCGGTAGCGGTGGTAGCTGTCCATGCCGTCACCGGACGGTTCGACGATCGTCGTGCCCGCCTCGTGTTCGTGCACCCACCAGTTGCTGTTGATGTTGTTGCCCTCGATCTGGTGGGCGGCGGTGGCCGCACCCCAGAGGAATCCGTTCGGGAAGGTCAGCACGATGTTGCTCCTGTTCGTTGTGCGGTCTGGACCCTTCGACAGGCTCAGGGACCGGAGGTGGTGGAGGTTGATGGCCCTTCGACAGGCTCAGGGACCGGGAGGGTTCAGGGACCGGGAGGGTTCAGGGACCGGGAGGGTTCAGGGACCGGGAGGGTTCAGGGACCGGGAGGGTTCAGGGACCGGGAGGGTTCAGGGACGGGAGGGTTCAGGGACGGGAGGGCTCAGGGACCAGGGATCGAGCTCAGGGACCGGGCGCCGGTCACTGAGCTGGTCGAACTGAGGAGCTCGGCGCCGACGCCCAGAACGCGTCGAGCGCGTGGGCCGCGGCCTCCGGGGCCTCGAGCTGCGGGGAGTGCGCGGCGCCCGGGATGACCGAGTACCTGGCCTCGAGCCGCAACGCCATGTAGTGCTGCCACGGGATCGGCCACGCGTCATCGTGTTCACCGTGTGCGACGTGGACGGGCAGTCCGGTCGCGTGCAACTGTTCCGTCGTGTCCTGGTCGTCGCGGAGGATCGCGACCGCCGAGCGGAGGTTGTCGCTCGACGTGCGCGCGTGTCGCAGCCGGACGAACGCCTCGTCCGGGGTCAGCTCGCTGTCCGGGACGCCCATGGTGTGCGGGTTGTCGCGGTACCAGAGGCCGAGCGAACCGCTCTCGGCGAGGGTGTCGCTCGTGTCCTGGAGTCGGCCTTCCCAGCCGCTCGGCCCGGAGCAGAACATCGTCAGGGACCGGAACGAACCGGGCGACGCGATGGCCGCGGCCCGCGCGACGACGCCCCCGAAGCTGTGGCCGAGGAGGTGTACGGCCGAGCCCTCGCCGACGAGTCCGGCGACCTCGATCGCATCGGCTGCGAAGTCCTCGAGACGGTAGTGCTCGATGCCGTCCGGGCCCGCCGAGTCGCCCTGTCCGCGCTGACTGTACGCCCACACGTCCCAGCCCGCCGCGCTGAGCAGCGGGAGGAACGTCGTGAAGTCCTCTTTCGAGCCGGTGAAACCAGGAACGATGAGGACGATGCCTCGCACGGGGACGCCCACGGCCGGGGCCGCGTGGAACGCAGACAGCGTGCCGATCGTCGCGGGGATCCCCACGACGTCGATGCCGGCCGGGACCTCGACGGCCCCGAATCGCTCGATGCTCGGGAACCGCCCTTCGACAGGCTCAGGGACCGGAGCCGGCTCGGGGTTCGAGGTCACCGGCGACGTCATGCCGCGCTTCCCTTCAGGCGTGCGGGGTTCGGCACGGCGTCCAGGAGCTGGATCGTGTACGGGTCCTGCGGGTGCTGGAGCACCTGGGCGGTCTCGCCGCGTTCGACGACGCTTCCGGCGTTCAGGACCATGATGTTGTCGGTCACGAGGCGGGCGGACAGGAGGTCGTGCGTGATGTAGAGCATTGAGACGCCCCACAGTTCGCGCAGGTCCTCGAGCAGCGCGAGCACGCCGGCCCGCAGCGAGACGTCGAGCATCGACACGGGTTCGTCCGCGATGAGCACCTGCGGGTCGCTCGCGAGCGCCCGGGCGATGACCACGCGCTGGCGCTGTCCACCGGAGAGCTGGTGCGGCAGTTTGGCCGCGAACTGCTCCACCGGAGTCAGTCCGACGGTGTCGAGGAGTTCGAGCATGCGAGCCCTCGCCGCGTCGCCGCGGAGTCCCGTGAAGTTCACGATGGGCCGCGTGAGCGTGTACTCGACCGTGTGCAGCGGGTTGAGGGCCGCATACGGGTCCTGGAACACCATCTGCACGTTCTTGTGGAGCTCCCGGATGCCGCGACTGCCGAGCGAGGGGACGTCGAGGTCGCCGAAGCGGATGCTGCCGCTCGTGGGCTTCTCGATGCCCGTGATGAGCTTCGCGATCGTCGATTTGCCACTGCCCGATGCGCCCACGAGCGCGAGGGACTGGCCCGGTTCGAGCGTGAACGAGACGTCGTTCACGGCGCGGACGGGCTGCTCACCGCGGCGCGGCGGCGGGTATATCTTCGAGACGCCGTCGACGACGATCGAGGACAGGGCCGAGCGGCCCTCGCGTGCAGACGCTCCCTTGTGCGCTGCGACGGCGCTGCCGGACTCGGAACCCGTGACGGCGTCGCCACCGGTCGCTGAGCCGCTACCGACCGCTGAACCCGTCGAAGCGCGGTTCCCCCGCACCGGGAACCCGGGCAGCTGCACGACCTCCGCACGCGGGTCCGCGTAGTGGCTGAGCAGCATCTTCGTGTACGGATCCTGCGGCTTGTCGAGGATGTTCCGGCTCGGCGCGTCCTCGACGATGCGGCCCTCGTGCATCACGAGGACGCGGTCGGTCGCTTCGAGGACGACTCCGAGGTCGTGGCTGATCAGGATGGCCGTGAAGCCCTCGGCCGCCTGCAGAGACGTGATCGTGTCCATGATCGCGTGCTGCACGAGCACGTCGAGCGCGGTCGTCGGCTCGTCGAACACCATGAGCTGCGGTTCGAGCGAGAGCGCGAGCGCGATCGACACGCGCTGGCGCATGCCGCCCGACAATTCGCCGGGGAAGCGTGCCAGGACGGAAGCGTCGAGGCCGACCTTCTCCACGAGGTCCGTCATCCGCGCATCCCACCGCGCCTTCTCCACGTGCTTGTGAGCACGGAAGATGTCGACGAAGTGATTGCGGATGGTCCGCACCGGGTTGAGCGCGTTCATGCCGGACTGCAGCACCATCGCGAAGCCGCCCTGCCGCTGACGGCGGAGCTCTTCGACGTCGAGGTCGCGGATGTCGGCGCCGTTGAAGAAGATCTGGCCGCCGTTCGTGCGCGCCGGCGGCTTCTGCAGCCGGGTCAGCGCGAAGCCGAGCGTCGACTTGCCGGAACCCGACTCGCCCACGAGACCGATGAATTCACCCGCCTTCACCTCGAAGGAGACGTGGTCGACGGCCTGGACCGGCTCCGCGCCGACCGACTCGTAGACGACGGAGAGGTCGCGGACCTGGAGCAGCGCTTCGCCGCCGGACTTCGTCGGAGCTGCGGCGTCCGCCTGGACATTCGCGTTCATCGTGACTTCCCTTCGCGGAGGCGCGGATTGCTGATGGCGTCGACACCGAAGTTGATGAGCGTGAGGCTCATCGCGAGCAGGGCGATGCAGAGACCGGGGGCGAACAGGAGGATCCACTGACCGGTGAGCAGGGCGTTGGAGTTCTGCGCCCAGTAGAGGATGGTGCCCCAGCTGACGATCGAGGAGTCGCCGAGACCGAGGAACTCGAGGCCGGCCTCAGCCAGGATCGCGCTCGTCGCGGCGCCGAAGAAGCCACCCGCGATGAGCGAGGTCATGTTCGGCAGGATCTCGTTGAAGACGATGCGCCACGGGCGGTCACCCGAGAACCGCGCAGCCGTCACGAAGTCGCGGGACCGCAGCGACTGCGTCTGGCTGCGGAGCACACGAGCGCCCCAGGCCCAACCGGTGATCACGATCACCGCGATGATCATGAGCAGACCGCCGTTCTGCAGGTACGCAGCGATGACGATCATGAGCGGCAGACCCGGAACCACGAGGAACAGGTTCACGATGAAGTTGATCACTTCGGAGCCGAAGCCGCGGATGTAGCCCCAGCTGAGGCCGATCACGACGGCGACGATCGTGGACAGGATGCCGGCGACGAAGCCGACGCCCACACTGATCCGCGCACCGTAGATGAGCTGACTCAACACGTCCTCGCCCGCCGCGGTCGTCCCGAACCAGTGTTCAGGGGTCGAATCCGAGTTGCGGGGGAAGCCGTCCTGCGAGGCGCCGTACGGAGCCAGGAGGGGCGCGAAGATCGCGACGAGCACGAAGAACGCGAGGATGATGATGCCGAGTCTGGACTTCCAGTTGGCCCACAGCGTCGCCGCCGCCCTGCCGACGAAGGCGAGCTTGCGGGGCGGCTTGGCCGCGTCCGACCGGACTGCTTTCACATGCTGGGTCGTGGTCATCGTCGTGTCCTTGGGTCGAGTACGCCGTACAGAATGTCGACGAGGAAGTTGGCGATCAGCACGCTCACGGTGATGAGGAGGAAGAGCGCCTGCATGAGCGGGTAGTCCTGGCCGATGACGGCGTTGAACAGGAGGAACCCGATGCCCGGATACCCGAACACCTGCTCCACCAGGATCGAGCCGCCGACCACGCCGCCGAGGGCCAGACCGAACCCGGTGAGGTTCGGGAGGATCGCGTTGCGGGCCGCGTACTTCATGGCGACCGTGCGGCCGCGCAGGCCGTTCGCCTCAGCGAAGGTCACGTAGTCGTCACCGAGCGTGTTGATCATCGCGTTGCGCATGCCGAGGATCCAGCCGCCGAGCGAGGTGACGAGGATCGTGAGGGCCGGCAGCACCGCGTGGTACGCGACATCGGTGATGAAGTCCCACGTGAACGCGGGGCTCGCCGTCGGTCCGAAGGCACCGGAGGTCGGGAACCAGTGGGCCACGTAGCCTGCGAAGAAGAGCAGGAGGAGCGCCGTCCAGAAGTACGGGAAGGTGCTCGCGAACGTTCCCGTGAGGGTGGGGAGCGCATCGAGCCAGGTGTTCCGCTTCCAAGCCGCGAGCACGCCGATCAGGGTGCCGAGGATGAAGGCGACGATCGTCACGATGCCGAGCAGGATGATCGTGTACGGGAACGCCTGCCAGATGAGTTCCGACACCGACTGCGGATAGAAGGTGTACGAGACGCCGAAGTTGAACGTGACCACCTGGTGCAGGTACGTGACGTACTGCTCCCAGATGTTGCCGTCCGGGACGCCGAGCTGGGCTTCGATCGCTGCGCGGGTCGCCTCCGTGACCGGGCCGTTCTGCGCGAGCTTCGCGATCGCGGCATCGGTCGGGGACCCCGGCATGAGCCGTGGCAGGAGGAAGTTCAGCGTGACGGCCGCCCACAGGGTGAGGACGAACAGCCCGAGTTTGCGGAGTGCGTAGGCCACTGGTCTACTCACCGTCCTTCTGGTCGCGGAGCTTCAGGTGCGTGAACACGAGGAGCGGGGTCTGGTCGTACGTCTGCGGCGGAGCGTACGGGTGGTCGGCATCCGGCCATCCCGTGAACTTCTTGTCGTTGTACAGGCCCCAGAGACCGCCGTAGTACAGACCGATCACGGGCAGGTCGTCGTAGACGATGTTCTGCATCTGGTAGCTGATCTGCTGCCGTGACGCGTCATCGGTGGTCGCCTTGTACTCCTGGAGGAGGGCGTCCATGTCGGCGCTCTTGAAGCGGCCGAAGTTGCTGGACGTCTGCTCACCGACGGGCTTCGCGTACGAGCTGTTGAACCCGTTGTCGTAGGCCTGGAAGATGATGCCACCGCCCATGCCGCCCATCGCGACCTGGAAGTCGCCGTTCTGGATGGCCTGCTGGTATCCCGGGGGCTGCGGCTGCTTGATGGTGACGTCGATGCCGATGGCCCCGAGTTCCTTGCGGACTTCCTGCACGGCTCGGAGCCAGTCAGCGTACCCGTTCGCGGTCGTGATGGAGAAGGTGAACTGCTTGCCTTCCGCGTCCACGAGCTTGCCGCCCTGCTGCGTGTACCCGGCCTTGGCGAACGCTTCGAGCGCGCCCTCCGCGTCCTTGGCGATGAGGCCCTGGTTCGGGATCGACGGGTCGAGCTGCGCTTCCTGGTTGGGGAGCATCAGACCGGTCTGGCCCGCCGCGCCGAGGTAGCCCTCGGTCGCTGCGTCGGCGATCTTGTCGCGGTCGAGCGCGAGGGCGATGCCGCGGCGCACGTCGACGTTGTCGAACGGTGCGACGTCGAAGTTGGGGACGAGGCTGATGACGCCGCCCGGCGGGAACCAGTACTTGTTGTAGTCGTTGGCGGCGACCCAGGTGCCGTCGACGTTGCTCATGAACGCGTACGCCCAGTCGAAGCCCTTGGTCACGATGTCGAGTTCGCTCGTGGCCGCCGGGAGGACGAGGTGCTTGACCTCGACCTTGTCCGCCTGCCAGTAGTCCTCGTTCTTGTCCATCGTGTACTGCTGCGAGGAGAAGTTGCCGAGGGTGTACGGGCCCGTGCCGACGGGGTTCGGGTCGCGCCAGGTGTCTGGGCTCTTGACGTCCTTCCAGATGTGCTCGGGAACCATGAGCGTCTGGGAGATGATGTCGGCCGCCGGCGCGTCAGCCGTCTTCAGGTGGAAGATGACGTGCTGGCCCTGGGTCTCGATCGAGTCGATGTGCGACCAGGCGCCCTTGACGTCGAGCGTCGGGAACTGCTTGATGAGGTCGAAGGTGAACATGACGTCGGCGGGTGTGAACGCCTTGCCGTCCGACCACTTCACGCCGTCGCGGATCGTGTAGTCGATCGTCTGCGGGTCGGGGAGCGTGACGTCTTCCGCGAGCCACATCGTCTGCGTGCCGTCGAGCACGTTGATGACCGTGAGCGGCTCGTACATGTAGCTCGATGCCGCGCGCTTGTTCACGAGGTATGGGTTGAAGTTCCGCTCGAGCATCGGGGTGCCCTTGTCGGCTGCCAGCAGCATCGTGTCGGCGGGGATCGTGGGATCCTGCTCGCTCTTGATCTGAATGCTGCATCCCGAAACGAGAAGTGCGGAGGCCACGATCGTCGCGAGAGCCGCGAGTCGTCTCCGTCGGGAATGCTTCGTGTGCGTCATCGCCACCGTCCTTGCTTGTCTCACCGAGTGTAAGCGCATACATTTCGTTCACGCAACCCGGTGCGCAACGCCTGTACCCGTTCGAGACCTTCCGCGCCCCGCCTTCCCTTGGTCAGCGCGATGCGCTCGCGTACGCGCGGGTCTGCGCCGCGAGCGCGGGTCTGAGCCGCACCGCCCTCGCCGCACAGCACCGCGCTCGACGCGCAGGCTCGTCGGCGCTCGACGCGCAGTTCCGGAGCACTCCGTCAGACGAGCTCTGAGCTCTCCCGGAGCAGGACCTCGACCGGCAGTCGCACCGACATCGACGGGCGCTCCGGGTCTTCAAGCCGGTGCACGAGTACCTGCACCGCGGCGCGCCCGAGCGATTCCATGGGCTGGCTCACCGTCGTGAGGCGCGGCGTTGACAGATCACCCGCATCGATGCCGTCGAAGCCGGTGACGATGAGATCGCCCGGCACGTCCACACCCGCGATGCGCGCGGAATCGATGACGCCAAGCGCCATCTGATCGTTCGCGCAGATGATCGCGCGCGGCAATTCATCGCTCGAGAAGAGCACGCGGCCAGCCGCCCGGCCGCCCTCGCGTGTGAAGTCGCCGCGCAGCCATGGCTTGTCCGGCGGAGTCAGGCCGCGGCTCTTCAGCGCCTGAAGGAAGCCCGTCCAGCGTTCGTGATCGTCCGGTGACGTCGCGCTGCCCGCCAGGTACACGATGTCGGTCACGCCGAGGTCGTCGACGAGGTGCGCGGTGATCGCCTCCATGCCCTCCGAGTTACTGACCGACACGTGATCGAAATCGTCGCCCCGTCGAGGCCCCGCCATCACGACGATGGGGATGCGCCGCGCGAGCTGGGTGAGCTCCTCATCGGTCGCGCTCCCGGCGAGGACGATCAAGCCGTCGACCCGGCCGGCCATGTCGAGGACCGTCTGGCCGGAGGTCTCTCCGCGGCCGACGCCCACCAGGAGGACCCGCCCGCTGCGCCACGCCTCGAGCTCGCTCCCCCGCAGCACCTCGTCGAGGTACAGGTTGAGCGCGCGGGTGTCCGCGCGGGCCGGGATGTCGCGGATGATCGTGGTTCGGGGCGGGGACGTGTCTGATCCGGTCGCGCTCTCGGGTTGGTGTGCTCGCTCATCCGTCCGCTCGCCCGACCGTGAGAGCGCGGCGACGTCGTGCGCGAGGAAGTCCGTGTGTCCGCGCAGTTCGCCGAGCGCGTCGAGGCCCGGGAAGAACAGGCCGAGCACGCCTGTGCGTCGAGCGGCGAGCCCGCGCGCACTCCCGCTCGGCACGTAGCCGAGCTCGTGGACGGCCGCGAGCACACGCGATCGCGTCGCTTCCTTCACGGTTTCAGGGGTGGTGAACACGCGAGAGACCGTGGCGATGGAGACCCCGGCGCTCGTCGCGACGTCGTACACGGTCGGCGGTTTCGCCATGGTCCCCTCCTCATCCCTGACAGCCCATGATACGAGGACGCCCCTGAACGCCTTCGACCACGAGCGTCCGGTTCTGGGCTCACGAACGCCCGCGCCGGGCGTCGCGTCCCGCTGCCCGGGGTGTTCGAGCGCGCTGCTGTGCCGCGAGCGCGGGTCGGGTCAGGCCCGGGGTCAGGGCGTGATGGCCCAGGTGAGGATGAGGAGCATCGTGACGAGGAAGCCCGTCAGGAAGTTGAGCCACAGGAACCGCTTCCAACCGGCGTTGGCGCGCTCGGCGTCCTCATCGGCCAGGTTCCAGAACGGGAGGACGCTCGCGGCGTAGGGCAGCGCGAGGATCGCGGCGAGCGGACCCGGCCACGGGGTCACCAGCATGAGCGCCCCGCCCGCGAGGTACGCGACGAACGCGAACCGAACGGTCGCACGGGCGCCGATCACGGTCGCGACGGAGCCGATGCCGCCCTCGCGGTCCGCGATGATGTCCTGCACCGCTCCGAACGCGTGGCTCGCGACACCCCACAGGAAGTAGCCGACGAGCAGCGCCCAGAGCGCCGGCGTGAACACGGCTCCGGCGAGCACGAGCCCGTAGACCGCGGGACTGACGAAGTGCGTGCTCGACGTGAGCGAGTCGATGAACGGACGCTCCTTGAAGCGCAGCCCCGGAGCACTGTAGGCGATCACCGCGAAGACACTGATGGCGAGGACGAGCCAGGACAGCGGCGACCCCACGATGACGAGATATGCCAGGAATGGAATGTTCGTCGCGACGGCCGCCCACAAGGTGAGCCGATGCATCCCTCGATCGAGCACAGCACCCTCGACGCCGCCCTTCCGCGGGTTGCGGAGGTCGGATTCGTAGTCGAAGACATCGTTGATGCCGTACATCGCGAGGTTGTACGGGATGAGGAAGTAGAGCGTCCCGATCCAGAAGGTGACATCGAGTTCGCGGGTGGTCAGCAGGTAGGCCGCGGCGAACGGGAACGCCGTGTTCACCCACGACAGCGGACGGGAGGAGAGGACGAGCTGGCCGAGGCGACTCACGATGCTGCACCGCCCGTCTTCGCAGCACGCCGGCCATCGTCGACGACCGGCCGAGACGGCGGGAGCAGGACCCAGAGGGACGGCAGGAGGACGACGGCGGCGATGGCGTAGGCGAAGTCTTCGAGGGGAGCCACGCCGATCTTCGCGCCGGAGATGAGCGCGGGGTCGTAGCCGACGAGCCCGACCGCGATCATCACGTTGTCGAACACTGCGGTCATGATGAGCAGAACGACGGCCGTCACGCCGACGGCCAACAGCCACCCGCTGACTCCCCGGACCTCACTGCTTCCATCGCGACGACGTGAGCGCCCGACCCGCGACGACCGACGCAGCCGGACGAGCGCGAGCACACCGACGATCGCCACGCCGGCGAGGAACCACGCATTGAGCGCCCAGTACGTCATGCCGCGCCCTCCCCTGATCCGGTCGTTGATCCCGTCGCTGATCCCGCAGCATCGCGTGCGCCCAGGATCCTCCGTGCCGCCCCGAACACGTTCATCGTGACATAGCTGAGCAGCGCCAGGAAGAACACCTCCTCGACCGGCAGCTCGTGCGCCACCTGGAGCCCCGTCATGAACGCGGTCTCCCCGCGGAAGAAGATGCCGAGGCCGATGCCGAACAGGTCCCAGACGAGGAAGAAGACGATGCCGACGGGCAGGATGATCGCCGCCCGCCGCGCGTCCGCCCAGAAGAACAGGCGGAACCGGCGATCGAGCACGACCATCCCGGTGAGCGAGACGAGCAGTGCGAGCAGGTAGAGCACGCCCATCAGCGGTCGGCCCCTCCGGCGGACCGGGATGACCGTGACGGGGTCACGGAACGACCGAGGAAACCGGAGCGCCCAGACCGCACGGCACCCGACGCCTTCGCTGCTCGTGCCGTCTGCTCCGCGACATCGGCCGGTTCGAGCGGTTCCGACATCGGTCCGGTGCTGATGTCGCCGCGCATGCGCTTGACGACGAGCTCCGCGCTGATGAGGCACATGGGCAAGCCGATCCCCGGCGTCGTGGAGCCGCCCGTGTAGTACAGGCCATCGACCTTCTTGCTCACGTTGCGGGCACGGAACATCGCGCTCTGCGAGAGGATGTGTGCGGGACCGAGCGCCGTGCCCTTCCAGACGTTGAGGTCGGTCGCGAAGTCGCCGGGACCGACATCGCGGCGCACGACGATGCGATCCGCGAGGTCCGGCACACCGGCCCACTCGGCGATCTGCGCGATAGCCGCATCGCCGATCGCCGCCACCCGCTCGTCTCCCCCGCTGCCGATCGACGGATCCGCCGGAACGGGAACGAGGATGAACAGGTTCTCGTGTCCGTCCGGCGCGACACCCGCGTCACTCGCGCTGGGCTTGCAGACGTAGATCGACGCCGGATCGGGGACGGTGGGGTGCTCACCGAAGATGCGGCCGAAGTTGTCGTGCCAGTCAGCGGTGAAGAAGAGGCTGTGGTGGAGCAGTTCTGGCAGTTCGCCGCGCACTCCGAGCATCACGAGTACGGCGCCTGGGCCGGCCGTGCGCTGCTCCCAGTACGCCTCCGGGTACGTCTGCAGCTCGGGCGGGAGGAGCTTCGTCTCCGTGTGGTGGAGGTCGGCGGCCGAGACGACGCGATCGGCCTGCAGCAGCCGGCGCTTGCCGTCTGGCCCGATGTAGTTCACACCGGCGACGCGGGCGCGACGGCCACTCGGAACGGTCGTGATCCCCGTGACCTCGGCGCTCGTGATGATCTCAACGCCCTCCGCGACGGCCAGTTCGGCGATCGTCGCGATGATGCGGGCGAAGCCGCCCTGCGGGTACAGCACGCCGTCCTCGAGATCGAGGTAGCTCATGAGGTGGTACATGCTCGGCGCGTCATACGGCGAGGACCCGAGGAAGACGGCGGGGTAGCCGAGGATCTGTCGCAAGCGGAGGTCGGTGACGGTCCGGGCCGCGAAGCTGTCGAGGTCCTCGCGCAGGAGATTGACGAGTTTCGGCGTCCTGGCGAGCACCTCCGGCGTGACGAGCGTGCGATACGACTCGAACGTCGTGTAGAGGAAGGTGCGGATCGCGATGTCGTAGGTCTCGCGCGCGGACGTGAGATACGCATCCATCCGCTCGCCGGCACCCGGCTCGACCGACTCGAAGAGCGCGAGGTTGTCCGCCCGGTTCGCCGCGAGGTCTAGCGGCTCCGCAGTGCCCTCCGAATACACGCGGTACGCGGGATCGAGCCGCCCCAGATCGAGCTGTTCCGCGGCCGAGGTGCCGAGCAATTTGTAGAAGTGGTCGAACACCTCCGGCATGAGGTACCAGCTGGGCCCGGTATCGAACGTGAACCCGTCCGACTCCCAGACGCCGGCGCGCCCACCGAGGACGTCCCGTCGTTCGAGCAGCGTGACCTGTTGTCCGTCGCGCGCGAGCAGGGCCGCCGTCGCGAGACCGCTGATCCCGCCGCCGATCACGACCGTTCGTGGAGCGCTCATCGTGCATCCCCTGACACTTTGGGCAGTCGACCGGCCAGAGCGGCCGCACCGATCCGCAGTTTGACCGGGTCCGGAACACGGACGCGGGTGGAGACGAGTTCGCTGGCCGGAGTCGCGCGGACGCGGGCGGCGAGCTCGGTGAAGAGTCCCTGAGCGAGGGCGACCGCGCGGCGGCTCGATGCTGGGAGCTTCGGCAGGACCGCGGCGGACCGTGCGAGGTCGGCATCGATGTCGTCGAGCAGGCCGTCCTTCTCAGCATCGGTCAACTCGTCGACCGAGACGCCCGGGAAGTAGCTGCGGCCGAGGACGTCGTGATCAGCGGACAGGTCGCGGAGGAAGTTGACCTTCTGGAAGGCGGCGCCGAGGCTTCGCGCACCGACGAGGAACGCTTCGCGCTCCGCGGCGGTGAATGCATGCCCGCGCAGGAATATGCGCAGGCACATGAGCCCGACGACCTCCGCAGAACCGTAGACGTACTCGCGGAAACTCTCCGGCGTGTGCTCCGTCCGCGTCAGATCGGCGCGCATCGAGGCGAAGAACGGGCGGGTGAGATCGACGTCGATACCGGCGGACCGGGCGGACAGCGCGAATGCGTGGACCACGAGGTTGCTGCTGTAGCCCGACGCCATCGCGGCTTCCGTCTCGACCTCCAGCGCGTCGAGCGTTTCCAGGACCCGTTCGGGATCGAGCCCGGCATCAGCGGCCACACCGTCCACGACCTCGTCGGCCACGCGAACGAGCGCGTACACGTTCTCGACGTCCTGGCGGACACCGCTGCCGAGGAGACGCGCGGCCATGCCGAAGGACGTCGAGTAACGGCGGATCACGATGCTCGCCGTCTCCTGGGCGACGCGGTCGTAAAGCGCGCGCCCTGTCGATTCAGCGCTCATCGAGCACGCTCGAGCACGGCGGCGACGATGGGTCGCAACTCGTCGCGCAGGGCCGCGGGCACCGCATCGCTCGCCAGCTGCTCCCACGCACGGTTCGCGTGCTCGTCAGCGAGGAGCTGGGCGTACTGCTTGGCGCCGCACGCCACGAGCGCGTCGCGCAGCCGCACCGCCCCCGACTCGTCCAACGCGGGATCGCCGAACAGGTTCTCGATCTCCTGCCACTCCGGACGGTCCGACGCGTAGGCGATCATCACGGTCAGCTTGCCCTCGCGGAGGTCGCCGATCGTGCTCTTGCCGGTCGCTCCCTCATCGCCGAACACCCCGAGGACGTCGTCGACGATCTGGTACGCGATGCCGATGTGCTTGCCGAACTCCGCGAGCGCGTCGACCGTTGCGTCGGGCGCACCGGCCAGCACGGCGCCGGACTGCAACGGCGCTTCGAAGGAGTAGAAAGCCGTCTTCAGCCGCTCCATGTCGATGATCTCCTCGACGCTCGGCTGCTTCCCGCTGACCGTGAAGTCGACATCGGCGAGCTCCCCCGCCGCAGATGCGGACACGGCGTCGTCGAGGATCTCGCGGAGTCGCGTGCGGACCGCATCGCCACTGCCCGCGCGATCGATCAGGCGATACGCGGCGGAGAGCGCGAGGTCGCCGGCGATGACCGCGACCGACATGCCCCGGTGCTCCGCGAGCGGGAGCGGGATGCCGGCGGTGCGGGCGAGATCGCGGTAACTCCCGGACACATTCGGACCGCCGCGGCGGACGAAGTCGCGGTCGATGACGTCGTCGTGGACGATCAGCGCCGTGTGGAGCATTTCGTAGGCGGCCGCGACGTGGGCGGCGGCGACGACGTCCTCGCCGCCGAGCCCCTCGTACGCCGTCATGACCATCCGCGGCCGGAACTGCTTGCCGCCGGCCATGTTGCGCTCGATCGTCTCCCACAACCGCAGGTAGCCCGTCCCGAAACCGGAGGCCTGAGACTTGGCCAGCTCGAGGAAACGCTGCAGCGCCTCTTCGACCTGGCGCTGCTGACGATAGGGCACATCGACGAGTTGATGGGTGTCCATAAAACGAGGCTAGCCCACACATGCTGATGAGTCAGCTGGCTTGCTATTTCGTTTTCGATCAGGTGTCGGTCAGAATGGGGCTATGCCGGTCATGGAAGAACTCGTGGTCCTCCTCGCCGAGGACGGAGCACCGATCGGCACGGCCGCGAAGGCCACCGTGCACACGACATCGACTCCCCTGCACCTCGCGTTCTCCTGCCACGTGCTCGGGCCGGACGGGCGACTGCTCGTCACCCGCCGTTCGCTCGGAAAGCGCGCGTGGCCCGGCGTGTGGACCAACTCGTTCTGCGGACACCCCGGCCCCGGTGAGCCGTCCAAGGATGCGATCCACCGACGCGCCGCCGCCGAACTCGGGATCACCGTGACCGAGGTCGAGACCGCGCTGCCCGACTTCCGATACCGCGCGGTCGACGCATCGGGCATCGTCGAGTACGAGATCTGCCCCGTGTCCATCGCGCGCACCGATGACGACCCCATGGCGAATCCGGACGAGGTCGCGGAGTGGGCGTGGGTCGATCCGGGCGCACTGCTCGAGGCGATCGAGCGAACGCCGTTCGCGTTCAGCCCGTGGCTCACGCTGCAGCTGCCGCTCCTCCGCGACCGCCTCCTCTAACTCCAGGTCCCTGCGTCCTCCCGCCCCGGTCCCTGAGCCTGTCGAAGGGCCCCGGTCGCTGAGCCCCGACCCGCTCCCCGGAGCCCTCACCCCGGTCCCTGAGCCTGTCGAAGGGCGTCAACCGTCGACCTCGACCCCAGACCCTACGCGCCTCGAAGCGCTTCGAGGGCCTTCTCGATGCGCCGCTGTCGCGTCTCCGGCGTCTTGGCCTGATCGATCGGCTCCACGAGTGCTCGCTGTCTGCTGAACGAGAGCCCCTGATACGCGGCGGCCGCCTTCGTGTCGCCCGCGAGGATCGTCGCGAGGTCGTCGGGCAGTGCGAATTCGCGGGGCGCATCGTCCACCGTGATCTGGACCTCGACCTCATCGCCGCCCTCGACGCCTGCCGCCGCACGATTGGCCGCGCTGAGCGAGATCATGTACTTCCCGCGGTAGGGCGCGACGCTGCTGCGGTAGGTCGTGCCGCCGACGGTGACGATGAGCGGCACCCGCTTGCCCGCTCCGAGTCCTTCGACGACCTCGTCGGGGACGGGGATGCCGGTGTTGTTGCCCTGGAGTTCGATGACGGTCGTGAACCGGACGGTCGCTGCGCTCATCCCCCCAGTATGCCTCCCCGCCCCTTCCCGCCTCTTCTGCCTCTTCTGCCGAAGGGTCGCAAACTGCGGGTCTCAGGCCGTTGCACCCACACTTTGCGACCCCTCGGCAGAAGAGGTCAGGCTACTCGGCGACCCTCGTTGTGCTCCTGGAGCCACCACGTGGCGCCCTCGTCATCGGACACCCAGCTCTCCCAGACGTAACTGTCGGCCGTGATCTTGCTGAAGTTCCATCGGATGAGCTTGTCGTCGTTGCGGGTGCCGTCCTGGCGGATCCCATCGCTCTTGTGCGGCGTCGCGACGAGCTGGCAGAACTCCCCGCGCTTCGGCTCGACGTAACTCACCCGCCACGCGCCCATCAAACGGTCGTAGACGCGGAGTGTCGTGCTGATGGTCTCGAAGCCAGACGGATGCGCATCGTTCGGCACCACCGCGACGTCCTGGACCGCCATGCCCTCGAGGATGTACGAGACGATCCAGCGGAACTCGGACTCGCTCCACTCGCCCGTCGTCTCGTCGAGGCGTTTGGAGCGCACGTCCCACGATCCGACGAGCCGGCCGAAGCGCATCATCCGCTGCGGGTAGTCGGCGGTCGGCGCGTCCGTGACGATCGCGCGGGCGAAGTCGGGCCCGGCCTGCGCGGCGGAGGCGCCGAGGGCTGCGGTTGCGGAGTCGACGCCGACGGTCGTGTCGGGTCCGGTCGCTTCGGGTCCGGTCTGCTCAGTCATGACGGGTCCTTTCAGGTGGGCTCCGCCGGAGAGCGCCCGCGGGACCTAGTTGCCGAACTGTCCTGCGTCGAGCTCGCCGACATCGGTCCGGTGGAAGTTCTGGAACGAACGGGAGGCGGTGGGTCCACGCTGGCCCTGATATCTGGAACTGTACTCGCTCGATCCGTACGGTTTCTCCGCGGGCGAGGAGAGACGGAAGAAGCACATCTGACCGATCTTCATCCCGGGCCACAGTTTGATGGGGAGTGTGGCGACGTTGCTGAGTTCCAGCGTGACGTGTCCGGTGAATCCGGGGTCGATGAACCCGGCGGTCGAGTGCGTCAGGAGGCCGAGGCGGCCGAGCGAGCTCTTGCCTTCGAGGCGGGCGGCGACGTCGTCCGGCAGGGACACCTGCTCGTACGTCGAGCCGAGGACGAACTCGCCCGGGTGCAGGATGAACGACTCGTCCGGCGCCGTCTCGATGAGGCGCGTGAGCTCCGGCTGGTCTTCCGCCGGGTCGATGTAGGGGTACTTGTGGTTGTCGAACAGTCGGAAGAAGCGATCGAGGCGCACGTCGATCGAGGAGGGCTGGATCATCTCCGGCGAGTACGGGGCGAGGCCGATGCGGCCGGCGTCGAGTTCAGCTTTGATGTCACGATCCGAGAGCAGCACGGTGCAAGTGTACTGGCACGACGAACATCGCCCCGTCGGACTCGAGACGAGTCCGACGGGGCGATGTTCGTCGTGCGTGTTCACAACTCAGGAGCGCTGCGGCGTGTCGATGCCTCTGCGACGGGTATCGGCGGCGACACGCCGGGACGCTCCTGAGTTGTGAACGGGTAAGGAGTCGGTCAGCGCAGTCCTTCGACAGGCTCAGGGACCGGATCCGATGCGGGAGCAGGAGCAGAGGCAGCCGACGGCGCGTCAGGAACCGATGCCGCATGCCTCGGGTAGCGCGGCGTCGAGACCGCACCGCCGAGCAGCACGCCCAGCGCCGGCCACCGCAGCACCGCCCATCGAGCAGCCGCGAAGTACACGGTCTCGACGACCGCGACGCCGCCCACGACGATCGCGGTCTGCTGCGACGGGTCCACGACCGCCCCGAGCCGGTCCGCGACCACCGCCGTCAGCGAGACCACGGCGGCTGCGACGAGCGGCGGGATCCCCGTTCGCACGACCGAGGTCCAGAGATCACTCACCCCCGCGTATCGGGGTGCACGCGGCCAGCCGAGGAGTGCGCCGAGGAACGGCATCCGTTCCTCCGCCCAGCGGATCACGAGGTAGTAGAGGTTCTGGCCGATCGCGATCGCGAAGGCGGTAGCGGCGAGCTGCGCAGGCCCGGTGAAGTCGAGGAGCGTGTGGGCGGCGAGCCACGCGACGATCGACCCGATCGCGTAGGGGACGTAGGTCCTCACGTAGGCGAGGACGCGGTCATCGGTGGTCATGGTGCTCCTGTTCTCGGAGTCTGGCGGGGACCTTCGGCAGGTCCCCGGAGTGGATGCCGCGTTCGAACGCGGCACGTCTGGTTCGGGAGAGGACTTCCTGTGTGCGGCGGCGCAGGGCGGCTTCGCGGTCGAGGTCGTCCTCGAGTTCCGTGTTCCTCCGCCGCAGCCGTTCCACCTCACTCCGCTGGTCGGCGGCTCTCCCGGTGAGCCCGCGCCACAGTGCGGTGAGGAGTCTCGGGAGGACGCCACCGCTCAGGACGGCGGTGATGAGCGCAGCGATGACGACCGGGTGCAGGAGGACGTCGATCCATGTCATTCCGGTCCCTTCTGGTCGCGGTGGTGAGCAGCGCGGGATTCGTGGGCCTCGCGCGCGTCGCGGGCCTCGTGCGGTTCGAAGTCGTGACCCCGGATGAGCGAGAGGCGGACGACGAACAGCCCGGAGGCGATCAGGACGAAGCCGAGATGCGCGGTGCGCGACAGATCCGGAGCGGTTCCGAGCACCCCGGGATCGAGCGCTGTGACGACGCCCGCGTAGATCCCGGTCGCTCCGAGCGCGCACCAGATGCCGAGCCGCTCCACCCTCCACCAGCCGCCGAGGACGGTGCTCGCCCCCACGACGCCGCCGAGGATCAGGAGGACGGACATCGCCGTGGTGAAGACGGGGCCGAGGGCGCCCTCGACGGTCGGCGGCGGCGCCGAGAGGGTGACCGCGCCGAGCCCGGCCGCCGCGACGTAGTAGGCCCAATAGATCGCTTTGAGCCGTCGGGGCTCGCGGATGGCCATGAGCGATGCATGCACGGTCGCGACCGCGGAACCGATGTTCGCACGCAACGATCGCAGGATCGCGCCCGACCGGCCGGACGCCTGAATTCCCCGCGACCGTCGCCGGTGAACCGGGCGCGCGCCTTCGAGGATCCAGGCGTCCAGCCGGTCGTGCATCAGCGTGCCTGCCGCGCGAGCGTCTTCAGGTGGTCGTCGATGATCTGGACCTCCTGCGGGTTGAACGTCTCGGGTTTCGGCGCGGACTGTTCGCTCTCGATGAGCCGCTTGAACAGGTTGTAGACCTGCATGGTGGGCAGGGCGAGCCGCCCGTTCGGGGTCACGAGGTACCCCGTGCCGTTGGTGTCCCAGATGAGGAACATGGTTCTCCTTCGTGTGGTGCCGGGTTCGGTGGTGTGCTGCCAGGGGACTTCGTCGTGGGAGACGCCGTCGATGCGCAGCTCCGAGTGGAGGTGTTTCGCTGTGACGTTGCCGGTGGCTCCCTGGATGCCGATGGGCTGTCCTCGCCGGACGACTTGTCCTGGCGTGACAAGGAACCTGGACTGGTGGCAGTACCAGGTCTCCCATCGGCGACCCGCGACGACACCGTGATCGATGACCGTGCGGTTGCCGTACGAGCCGTCGGCTGCGGTCCGGGAGACGGTCCCGTCCCGCATCGCGACGATCGTTTCCCCGTTGCCCCAGCCTCGGTCCGTGCCCAGGTGGCGCGCCGGCGAGGTCGGCGTTGCGGGCGGGGCGCCCCACGGGGCCGTGATGTTCCCCGGCGATGGTGCGGACAGATACGCGGTCATGGTGCGTCTCCTTCGTTCGACGCTGCGTTGGAGGTCAGTTGGCCGGCCCGAATCGAGTGATGAAGTGCCGCATCACGAACGTGAGGGTGCGCCCCGTGTTATGGAAGAGAACCAGCTGGATGCTCGCTCCCGGCGCTGCCGCCAAGGCTGGAGTGGTGCCGGTCAGGATGTCCTCCTGCCCGCCGGCGTTCCAGGAAAGACGGTGCATCGAAGCAGTCCCGTCGAGCATCGTGGACTTGACGTCGACGCACACTCGCGATCCGAGGGCGGTCGGGACGCCGCTGATTTCAGAGCGGATTGTGAGCCCGTACTGGATCAGACCGCCCTTGGGAAACGCGAAGCCGCTCGCGGTTGGAGTGACGATGCTGCTCGCCCACGACGATGACGCGCTCGCGGACAGCGCCGGGGTGAGACTGTGCGTGACCACAGCCCCGGACGCGAGCGTGATTGCCGACGTGAACGTGGTAGCGATCGGCCCGTCCGGCAGCCACTGCCCTCCGGTCCGCGCCGCACCGTATCCACCGGAGACCACGTACGCGCTCTGACCGTCCTGGGCGGCGAAGGCGAGGAGCTCGGCCGGCGTGCGGACTGCGACCGTTCCGCCTGCCGCGGCCGTGTACAGGTGCGTCTGGTTGATGACGACACCGGGCGAATTCGTCGACGTCGCGGCGGATGGCACCGTCGCCGTGGCCAACTCCAGGGCGCCGAGCGGAAGCGTCGGCTTGACCGGCGAACTGCTCGCGGTCCCCTGGGTGACGCCGAACTCCGGTGCGTCCGCGGTGTCACCCGAAGCGGAGAACCGGGCACGCACCCACACCACGTCGATGCGCGAATTCGCTGCGGGCGCCGCCGTCGTCGGCACGTTGGTCGTGCCGTCGTTTACGACCAGTTCAACACCGACACCGGTGCGACTGACCACCGCCTCGAACGCCCCGACCGCGTAGGCCATCGACGACGTCGACGTCACGATGGGGATGAAATGACGGGGGATGACGCCGAGCCGCGGTGCCCCGGTCGTGTCGCGAACGATGAGACCCGCGATGATCCGACGGGTGTCTGCGATGGACAGGCCGGTCGGAAGACCGGTGGGAAAAGTGTTGGTCAGTGCCATGGAGTACTCCTTCGAAATAGATGTTGGTGACGCCGGATGGGTCGGCTCCGCGTCAGAGCGCGTAGACGTTGATGCGCACGTACATGAGCGATCGCATGGTCGACTCGGCGCTGCTCCACACGGAGATGACGTTCGTCCCGGCTTCGAGCACGGCCGTCGCGGTCATGGTGTTCGGGTGCCCGCCGGGGGTGCCTTCGTTGTGCAGACGCACGCGATCACCGACCACGATCCCGTTGGTGGTCGGTCCAAGCCGGATGTCGTCGAAACCGGCAGAGTTCTGGCTCGCGTACCACTGGTAATTGACCACGATCAGCACACGTCGTTTGAACGGACTGACATACGTGGTGGACTTGGCCAGTTGCGCGGTGGCATTCGGCGTGATGTCGGCCCTGGCTTCCACGTAGTACTTGTGCAGCGCTTCTGTGGTCACGAGATCGGCGACGACCATCCAACCTGAACCGGTGTACTCGTAGCTCGTCGAATTCGCGACCACGAACGCCTGTTGTCCAGCGATGGCCGAGAACGCAGTCATCTCCGCGGCCGTTCTGAAGCTGATCGCCGCGCCGGCCGCAGCCGTGTAGAGGTAGGACTGCGTGATGACCACGCCGGGTGAGTTCGTTGCGGTCGCAGCAGACGGAACCGTCGCCGTCGCCAGTTCGAGCGCGCCGAGGGGAAGCACCGGCTTGACCGGTGAGCTGCCCGCCGTTCCCTTCGTGACACCAAACTCCGGAAGATCTGCGGCATCACCAGAGGTGTTGAATCGCGATCGCACCCAGACCACGTCGATGCGGGAGTTCGCCGCGGGTGCTGCGGTCGTCGGCACGTTGGTCGTGCCGTCGTTCACGACGAGCTCGACGCCGACGCCGGTCCGGCTGGTCACCGCCTCGAACGCGCCGACAGCGTATGACATCGACGACGTCGCCGTCACGAGCGGGATGAGATGGCGAGGGATGATCCCGAGCCGCGGCGCCCCGGTCGTATCGCGAACGATGAGACCCGCAACGATCCGACGGGTGTCGGCGACGGACAAGCCGGTCGGGAGGCCGGTGGGGAAGGAATTGGTCAATGCCATGAGGTGCTCCTCGGAAAAGGGTGATGCCCGCCTCGGGAGTCGAGACGGGCATCGGAATGATGGGGTGGTTGTGCGTGCGTGCGGCGCCGTTCGGGCCGCGCGGGTCAGCGTCGGCCGAGTCGGCGGCGCCGGATCAGGGAATGACCTCCGCGAGGATGCTGAGCCCGGCGACGTTCACGTACTGATCGAAACCGAACGCTTCGACCGTCACGGTGAGCGGTGTATTGGCGGGGACTGCGACGACCCAGGACTTCGCCCCGCTGCCGTACATGCTCGCTCCACCGCTCACGCGGATGCAGGTGGCGAGGGCGAGCATCGAATCCTGTCGCCGGGAGTCCCGTGTCACCACGCCATCGATCGAGAACGTGATGTCGGCCGTCCCACCCGAGGCAGCGCCTCCAACCGACACCTTCAGCCGCCCGGACACGCTGCTCAAGGTGACCGACGGCCTGGCGGCGTTCGTCCAACCTGTGCCGGAGAACCCGAACACGGAGGTGTTCTCCGCGTACTTCGTCACACGCAGCCCGTCGATGAAGTCCGCCTGCCTGGCGCGTTGCGACCCGGAGGCCACTTCGAGCAGGTCGAGGCGCCGGGAGACCTCGCTCAGCCGGTGGATGAGGACGTCGTATCCTTCGCCTGGTGCTTTCGGGTCAGCCATCGTAAACCTCTCCGCAGGTGACCTTGATCCAGTCGCCCTGCTCATCGCCGGACAGTCCGGCGATCCGCCGGGTGAACTCGCCCACCGGCACGTAGTCGCTGTTGCGGACGACCACACGGACGAGGTCGCCGACGTTGTATTCGATGAGGAACGGGGACGCGTCGAGACGGACCCGGAAGGACCAGAACTCGGACGGTTTGAGGCTCGTCCGTGCTCGTTCCGCGGCGAGCCCGTCGAGGACCGTCTGTTCGGAGACCGAGGAGTTCGACGAGTCGACCGCTTCCATGAGCGGGAACCCGGCGTCCACGAGTCGGCGGTCGAAGTACCGGGAGACGAGCACCCGGTCCGATGACCGTCCCGCAGTCGCCCAGGAGATGGAGGCCATCTCGGTCGGGTCGGTCGTGACGCTCACCCCGGACCCGGCGGCTTCATCGGCCTGCAGCTCCCAGGTGTGGACGGATGGGCTCTGCAGGCGGGGTTCCGCGGCAGTGCCCGACTCGTAGACCCACTCGAGGTCGCGTTTGTCGCCCCGCCGCAGCTGCAACCGGATGTCCGGGCCGTTCTCCTCATCGGAGAGGTCAGCAAGCGCGGCATCCACCTTCGAGAGGTCGACGGCCGCGTAGCTGCGAGTGATCGAACCGGGACGGTCCTCATGGAAGACGATCGGGAGTTCGAAGCCCGGCCACGACATCGCCTGCTGGATGAGCCGTTTTCCGACGGTGCCGAGGTCGACGCCGCTGATCGTCGTGTCGAGCGAGGTGTCCGGGATGCCCGCCGGAGTGACGAGCGATGCGGTGAGCGCGCGAGCGGGGAGGACCGTCCGCCGTCCGAGCAGCACCCGGATCCCCCGCACGCTGAGCTTCAGACGATGGTCGTCCTCATCCCAGTCGTGCGGCAGGATCGGGCCGCCCAGGAATCGACCGTGCTCCTCGATCGCGATGCAGTGCTTCCACGGCGTCGCGAGGTTGCGCCAGTCGAGCGCCCGGTTCGCGGGGTCGCTGAGGTCGAGGGTGACGCTGACCGTCTCGGCCTCGTTCGCGCGCATCGACCAGGACGCCTGCTCCGGCTCGAATTCGGTGAGGATCTTCCCGGTGAGGGTTTCGAAGACGTAGTAGCTGGTCATGCGAACCACGCAGACCGCACCATGGCGTCGAGTCCGGCCGTCTCGTCCGAGTCATCCAGATCGAGTTGGACGCGCGTCGTCGAGTACGGGGCGACATCCCACCACTCACGGATCGTGAGGTAGCGGGAGACGTCCGACTGGCCGTCGATCCGCGCCTGGCGGGTTCTGGTGTCGATCTCGACGAACGAACCCGCCGGTACGGGGCGAACGAAACCGATGCGCTGCGCGGTGTCGACGTTGGTCAGCGTCGCCTTCGTGAATCCACCGCGCAGGCGGTAGACCGGTGACGATGGCGCGGAGCCGCGGTTCTCGAGGGAGACGCGGCCGTCGGATCCGCCCGGCTGCCAGACGAGCGGCCACACGGCCGGCCAGACGAGACCGCCGCCGGACGTCGCCGGACCGGTCGACGCCCAGGAGTCGCCCACCGAATAGCGTCGGGGATCCCTCGCGACACAGTCGAAGGTGAACTCGCCGTTGGGACGGCCCAGGTGGTCCTTCATCTGCGCGACCCGGACCGAGACGGTCCGGGCGGTCGCCCGGAGGTCGTCGGTGACGATCATCTCGACCGACGTTTCGGCGAGCGCCGCGGACATCCGCTCCCCCGCTTCGAGCACTTCGGCCGCGGTCTCCCCCAGGTACACCGCGGTGAACGACACCACGGCGGCGGAGCGGAGCGATCGGTTCGACCCGAATGCCCCGTGGCTCTGCGGCTTCTCCGTGATGCCGACCTTGTCATCGGTGAGGCTGTACCAGTCCACCAGCTCCTGGAACACCCATCCCGTGGTGGCCGACCCCTCGAAGGTCGTCGGCCCCAATTGGATCGTCGTCATACTGCGTTCAGTCCTCTCAACATCTCGCGACCCCACTGGCGTGCTTGCACACGCGGGTCGTCCTGCACGGTGGTGATCTGCTGGGTGAGGTGGATCTGGCGACCGTTCCCGCCACTCAGCGAATCGATGAACGCCGGCGTCAGTGGGACGACGGCTTCGTCATAGCGGCCTTCACCGATGTTCGCGATGATGCCGCCCGGCCTCGACGCGACGATGCCGCCGGCGGCGAGCTGCGGGATGCGCGGGAGGCTGAGGCCGAAGGTCTGTCCGGCGAGCGCGCCCAGCACAGGCCAGTTCGGGATCGTGACGCGGATCGTGTTCAGCCCGTCGATCGCCCCATTGATGAGGCTGATGATCGCGTTGATCGGTCCCTTCACCGCTCCCAGGACCCCGGCGAAGGCGTTCTGCACGAACCCGGCGATGCCGGAGAACGCGTTCTGGAAGAACGATCCGAAAGAGGACACAGCGGCGATGATGCCGTTCCAGATCCCGCCGAAGAAGGAGCTGATGCCGGCCCAGGCGCCGTTCCACACGCCCACGATGAACCCGATGACGGTGGAGATGATCGTCGACACGATGTTGATGTACGTGGTGACGGCGAGGACGATGACGTCCCAGATCATCGTGAAGAAGTCCACGATGCCCTGCCACGCCGTGTTCCAGACCGTGATGATCACGTCGATGACGGTCTGGATGATCGTCCAGACGATGTTCAGGTACGTCGTGACGGCGAGGACGAGGAAATCCCAGATCGTGGTGAAGAAGTCCACGATCGCCTGCCACGCCGTGGTCCACACGAGGACCACGAGCGCGACGCCGTTGGTGATGACGTCGTTCACCCAGGTGATCGCATCGGTCACCACCTGGACGATGAATGCCCAGAGGCCGGTGAAGAAGTCACCGATGGCCTGCCACATCAGGTTCCAGCCGAGCGCGATCGCTGCGACACCGGTCGTGATCACGTCGTTCACCCAGGCGATGGCGTTGGTCACCGCTGCCACGACCGCGTCCCACACGGCCGTGAACACTTCCACGATGCCTTCCCAGACCGTCGTGAAGAAGGACACGAGGTTGGTCCACGTCTCGACGAAGAACGCCGAGATGTTCGCCCAGATCTCCTTACCGAGCTCCGTCTGGGTGAAGAACCAGATGAGCGCCGCGACGAGCGCGATAATCGCTACGACGATGAGGCCGATGGGATTCGCGTTCAGCGCGACCGTGTACGCCCATGTCGCGGCGGTCGCGATCCCGCTGGCCACGGCACCCGCCAGTGTTGCTACCCTGCTTGCGATGCTCGCGATTCGGTCCTTGACCATCAGCGCGGTCTTGGCGGCGGTGGCTTTTGCCGCCTTCCCCAGCTCGATGATCTCCTTGCCGAATTGCATAGCCGCTTGTCCGGCGCGCATCGCTTTGTACGCTCCGGCGAGGACGAACCCTGCCGTCGCAAGCCCACGAACAAGTCCCTCGTTCTTCTTGAGCACGTCTCCGAGGCCCTGCATCACCTGAGCGAGCGGTTGCGCGCCGAGCTTCACGAGATCGCTGAACTGGTCGGCTGCAGCGGAAATGGCGGGCGACAACGGCGCGAGCGCGTTCGTCGTCAAATCAGTCACGCTCGACTTCGCTCCAGCGAGTGCTTCGCCGAGCTGCGAGACTCCGCCTCCGGCGAGCTTCGCACTCGCCTGTTCGAGCGCGATCACCCCCTCGATTCCGCCCTTCAGGTCGAGCGCCGTGGAGATCGACTTCCCGAGCTTCGCTGCGGATGCCTCGATCTCCGAGAAGCTCTTCGTCAGACTCTTCTTGACCTCTTTCCCTCCCGCTTCACCTCCCTTCGCGATCTCTTTCGCGATCTGTTTCGCGACCCCCTTGGTGATGGAAACCACGCTCACGCTGAGCGGCTCTTCTTCGGCCATCGCCGACCCCTTTCGTCCGGTCTGGATGTGTTGACGCGGCGACGGACGTCGCCGCGATGAGCGGGTGTTGGTTCGGCGTCAGTCGCCGGTGCCGCGGTTCTCCTCGAGCAACCGCATCGCCTGATCCGGCGAGAGCGCGGTGTGGCCGATCCGTTGAGCACCTCGCTCGGGCCAGGGCCGTTTCATCGGCTTGAACTTCTTGCCGAGACGGTTCGCTTCCGAGGAGTCGAAGATGTTCGCGAGCATCATCCATTCGCGGGAGACCGGGTGGTCCCAGCCGTGGATTGCGGCGTGGAGGACGGATTCCGGGTCCCGTGCCGCGACTGACAGGCACGCGGCCACTTCGGTCACGGAGACGGTCCGGCCGATGTCTTTCACGGACCAGCCGAACCGCCTCAGTTCGTAGATGAACTCGTCTGGATGGTCGTCCGCTAGTCGACGGACTTCTGCGATTTTCCCAGTTCGACGTGCTCGCTCCAGGCGCTGAAGACCGGTTCGATGTCCTCGAGGTCGATGACGGACTGCAGCTCCTCCGGCAGGACGAGTTCGTAGAACACGGAGAGGATCGTGACACCGACCTGCTTGTCGTACTCGTCCTTCACGGCCTGCGTGGTGAGCGTGGGGCGGCGGATCTCCGACTGGGCGGTGAGCAGGCGCGGCGGGATGCGGCCGGGCAGTCGGTAGACGACGCCGTCGTAGTCGATGTCGAGCGGCTGCTTCTTGCGGGTCGTGATGGTGATGGTTCCGGACATGGGTACTCCTCAGCAGGTTGCGGCGGGTTGACGGGTGGTCCGCCGGTGGACGGCAGTTCGTGCTGCCGTCCACCGGCGGAAGAGGAGGGACGTGCGCACCCGCTCGGACGCACGTCCCGGTCTGTGGGCGCGGGCCGCCGACGCACCGGAGGGTGCAGCCGACGACCCGCGGATGATGCGGCTGTTACGCGCTTGCGAGCTCGGGGATGAACTCGACGTACGAGTTGCCGCCGATCGTCGCCGACGGGTAGGCGGAGATCGTCAGCTCGTAGCCGACCGCCTCACCGGAGGTGAACGTCTGGTCGCCGACCTCCGTCACCTCGCCCTCGGGGATGTGCACGCGACGCACCTTGGTGCCGTCGATGACGTCGAGCACGAAGGAACGACGCCCGCCGGTCTTGCCGGGGTCGACGGAGACCTTGCCGGTCGCGTCGACGGTGGAGCCGGTGAACAGGCCGACGCCCGCCGCGGTCGTCTCGATGAGGGTGAACGCGAACGTCACACCGGAGTCGGTGACGACGGTGCGCACCTTCGCGGCGTTCTGCCACGCGATGATGTCGGAGGTCGAACGGGTCGTCGACTTCGTGGTTCCCGCATCGGAGAGGTATCCGAGGTCGGTCCAGATCGCGGGCAGGACCGCGCTCGCGGAGGCGGGGGCCGCCGTTCCGACGGGCGCCGTGTACCACGCGCCGGTGACCGCAACTCGAACTTTGCTGCTATCCAAAGCCATTGCTGGCTCCTTTCAATTGATGGGTGCGCGATGTGCGCGTGGACATCTCCGGAAGTGTCGGAGAATGCTTCCCGCTGTGCGGGTGTGGGCGGCGCGGCCGGGTGAGCCGGGCCGGGGCGGGGCGGGGCGGTGCACGGTGGAGCAGGCGGGCGTTCGCCAGTGGTCACGGCCCGACCGGCGTGAGCGCGGTGCCCCGGTGCCGGATCTCGAAGACGATGCGGATGCGGCATCGGGACGGATCGTCGACGAGCCGGAGCTGGCCGATGCTCGTGGTGATCCGGGTGATCGGTCGGCCGTCGCAGAACGTGCCGTCGCCGCGTGCTGTGAGCAGCGCTCGCACCATTCGGGCGAGGTCGCTCGCGACGGTCTCGCTCGTGTCGGCGATCGTCACCGTGAGGAGCGAGGTGTCGAGCGTGTCCGACTCCCCCGCGCCGCCTCCGTAGGCGACGGTCACGAGCTTCGGCGTCGACGCCTGGTCCGTACGGGCGACGGTGACGCCGTTCGTGTACGACTCCGGTCGGCGATCGAGTTGGGATGCGAGGCCGGCGATGACGACCGCGACGATGTCTTCGAAGAGGATCGCGGTCATCGGCTGCACCGTGCCGCTCGTTCCTTTGCCCGCTTCGGGCCGTTCTGGGGGTGCCTGGTCATGGTCGGTCTCCTGACTGGATCGGTGACGGTGCGCAGTCGCCGATCCACCGCCCCTGGGAACAGGTGACGGAGGATCGGCGGATGCCGCCTGCGAGGATCGCGGTGCCGGTGTCAGCCAGGGGTTCGACGAATGGACCACGCCTGTCGTCTCGGCGAACCTGGATGCGGTCCTTGCCGAGTGGGCGGGTCCTGGCGGAAGTGGTGATGCTGCACGGACCGCGGAAACGCAACAGCCCCGTCGATGTGACGGGGCTGTTTTGCGGCGCCATGAAGTGGCGCAGGAACAACTATACGAGTCTCGATTCGCCAACGCAAGTCCAGATTCGAATTTGTGTTCGATTCTTTTCGAAGTGATCGGCGCCGCGGCTCATGCGGACACCACCGTTCCAAGCTCTTCGCCGAGCTCTTCGATGGCGCCCAGTCCGTCCCATTCGGTGCGGCAGGCGCGGCAGACAGCGCGGGGCCGAACGGACTCCGCGGTCCCGTAGTCGTGGTACTCGACAACGAGCGGGAAGGGCGCGGAGATCCCCTCGGCGCCCTCCCAGTGCGTTGCGCCGCACACCGGGCACGCTGACCGCAGCTCGACCCGGCGGGGTGGATCCAGCTTGGCCTCGATCGACCGCAGCCAGCCGCGCAGTCGTTCGACGTACCCGTCGAGCGCCGGCGCGGCGGCGCGCTCCCACTCAGGGCCAGGGCGGCCACGCTCGACGGCATCGCACCATGCGCGCAGGTCACGGACGAGATCCTTCGTGACGGGCACACCGGCGAGGCGGCACCAGTCGGTGATCGACGCCCGGATCTTGGCGGCCTGGAACAGCGCATCCGAATCGAGGACGTTCATCGCCCATCGATCACTGCCCGATCGTCGCCCGCCGGAGCCGGTGGATGAGGCGACCGCCGCTGCGAGACGAGCGAGCGCAGCCGGCTGGACGACCGTATGGACGCGCAGCCATGCACCGTCATCCGCACGCTGGGGAAGGTGCTCGACGTGGTCGAGCGTGAGCGCATCGACGGCTTCTCGGAGATCACTCATGGGCGACTTCCTTCCGAACCATCCGCCTTCGCCGCGGCAGGCTCCAGTACGCGGTGGCACACGCATGCGCCGTTCCCGCACATGTACGGGGTCTTGCATCGCGCACAGCAGCGCCGCCCGCCCATCCGATCGTTCTGCCCCGCGAACGCCATCCCGGTCCGCTTCGAAACGCCTCTGTTCATCTTCTTCACCCATCTGGACGCGAGCGCCCCGTGCCCGCATCGCGGGTTCATTCACGAACATGATTCAGCGCAAAGTCATGCATGACTCTGCGCAAACACGAAGGTACACACGACTCTGCGCCAAGTCAAAGGAGCTTGGCGTTTGGACAGAGTCACATTGCCCTCTGTTCCTGCGCAGAGTAGGCTCGACGCCATGACTGCGAACAGCTGGTGGAGCTATGTGGAAGGCACGCTCGACGGAGACTCGGCGTTGGAGGCGGGCCGCAAGGCCGGTTTCGATTCGTCGGCTTTCACGAGGTGGAAGAAGGGCGCCAGACCGGACGTCGATTTCGTCGTCCGGTTCGCGCGCGCGTACGAGCGTCCGGTCGTCGAGGCGATCGCTGCGGCCGGCTTCATCACGGACGCCGAAGCTGGACTCCGAGAGGTGCAGGTGGGGCTCCACGAGCTGAGCGATCTCGAGCTCGCCCGAGAACTGCTCAGTCGCGTCGAGGCCCGCTCCCTGCCGCACGCGGTCCCTGACCTGACGGACAGTGTCGGTGGCTCGCGCGAACCTGTGGACCTGTTCAGCGTGAGGCTCGAAGCAGACGAGGTGGCCGCATCCACGGACGACTCGTCGCTCGATCCGGATCGCGGATGACACATCGGGGATGACGGCGCGGAAGCGCTCACGACACGGCTTGGGGGACGGCGATCAACACACGATACGAGGTGGACGAGGCCGATGCTCCGGGCACGCAGCCCGCTCCAGGTGCGCGCAGTGCGGGTTCCAGGCATCTGCGTGAGCACGTGTACGGCATCGACTGCTGGATCGACGATCCGCGTGCCGTCGATTACGACCCCTGGCTGCACGCCGATCGGCTCGGCATCCCCGTCATCGCTCGTGAAAACCTCCCCACACCCCAGATGGTCGCGTGCTACTCGGCCAGGCAGGGTGCGATCTTCATCCGCCCCAATCTGCACGGGGCCGTCGAGCGATGCGCGCTCTCCCACGAGATCGTCCACTTCGAGCACCGGGACATCGGGACCACGCGTCGTCAGGAGGATCGGGCCGATCGTTTCGCAGCGCGGCGGCTGATCCGTCCCTCCGTGATCGCCGCTCTCGCTCAGGAGACGAACGATGTCGGCGTGTGGGCCCTCGAACTCTCGGTCACCGAGCGGATCATGCGCGCCTACCTGCAGGTGCGTCGTGAACTGGAGACGGCTGCCGCGCAGTAGCGGCGGTGACGAGTGCGATGCAGGCGCCGGGACCTCGCTCAGGCTCTCACGCCGCCGGGGTGCCGCTCGGTTGTCGGTCGGCGTCGGGCTGCTATCGTTGTGAGCACCGCGCCCTCCCGGGGGCGCTCACGCGGATGTAGTTCAATGGTAGAACTTCAGCTTCCCAAGCTGATAGCGCGGGTTCGATTCCCGTCATCCGCTCCAGCACTGGGGTCCAGGCCCCTCATCTCCTCTGAAACTTGAGGTAGATGAGGGGCCATCCTTCATTTATCCTGCATTTTCAGCGAAACGCTCGAGTACATCGGACATGTCCGGACGATCTGTCGGCTTGGTCACATACCGCTTTTCTGTGACTAGCGTCCCCTCGTGGCCGAGCTGCTGACTTGCCGCTGCGAGTCCACGCTCAGATGCGATCAGGGTGGCCGCAGCTTTCCGGCACTTTCCAGGAGTGATCCACTCGACAGGTGTACCAGTAACGACCGTCATCCACTGCTGCCTGACGTTTTCGGGCCATCGGAGAGTCCCATTCGCCGAGGGGAAAACCCACTCGCAGTAGGCGTTGACTCGCCTACGGATCAGCATGTCGACGACGAACCGAGGCAGAGTGAGGCGGCGTAGCGACGAACGCGACTTCGGCTTGTCCTGGCGAATCAGACCCTTGCCCGGCGCTCGCACGACGGTCGCGGCGATCGTGAGCTTCCCAGCTTCGAGGTCGATATCGTCCCAGCGCAGAGCAAGCACCTCACCCGGGCGGGCACCGGTGCCCGCGAGAACGTCAGCGAACCCTGCAAGATCATGCAGGGAATCACCGCGGTATCCCGGGCGAGCGTCGTACTCTGCCATGAGGCGGCGCAGCAGGATGATGTCTTCAAGGTCGGGCGCGCGCACAACTGCTGCTTCAACGGGCGGGAGGTACAGATCCGCGGCGGCATTCGACGTCGCCGCGTTGTGCCGGATCGCCAACGAGAACATGCCATTGAGAACCACACCGAGCATTCGCGCCTGAGACTCGCCAGCGCTGGCCGCGACCAGGTCGACGAACCGCTGCATTCTCGCTGGACTCGCCTCACGGATGCGCAGCGAACCCACGTGCTTGTTCAGGTGGGCGTTGATGACGGACGTGTATCGCGTGATCGTCGAGATGGACCGACGCCCCTGCGTGTTGATCTCTTCGATCCACTGCTCAGCGAGCACGGTAAGCGTCGACTCGCGCGTGAGGTACTCCACACTGGGGGTGAGCCGGTCGCGAAGCGCCTGCACGAGGTTCCGTTCCGCCTCCGCCGGCGTTTTCCCCTGACGTTGCAACGGGCGTCGCACACCGTCGGAGTCCCGGTAGTAGGCGAATGCCGTGTGCTTCCCCTTGACGATGGCTCGCCGAATCTTCCCGTAGGTCTCGAGCTGAAGGGGCGGTCTAGCCATGCCTGAAGCCTTGTCGGAGCATCCGCATGTACTGGCGCATGACTAGCTCGGTTACGTTGAGCTCCAGTGCGATTACGGCCGGGTCTTCGGTCTCGCCCTCGAATTCCTCGATGCGGCTAGGCCGGATCAGGCGCCTCGCCGAGATGCGGTCCGCTCGATCCTCCTGGGACTTCGTTGTCCCAATGTCGTTGTACTCGTAGTGGACGATCTCGTGGGCGATCGCGCACCGCTCCACAGCGCCGTGGAGGTTATGCCTAACGAAGATCGCGTTGTAGCGACTGGAGTAGCACGCGACCATTCGAGGAGTTGGCAGCTCTGCCTTGGGCACAATCGGGACCCCTAGCATTTCGGCGTGAGACCAGGGGTCATAGTCGAGCATGCAGGATGAGTCGATCATGACGTCGCGGCCGTACATGCGCCCCCCGAAGGCTTCCGGCTGCGGTTCGTAGAGTGCGAGCGTCAATGCGTCCCCCTGTCTGGATCCACGGCGGAGTCGTCGTGGCTTGCTGCAAGATCCTCAACACTGAGGTCAACGGTGTTGAGGTCGATAGCTTCGCGCTTGCGTCCGACATTGCGTCCGATGGGCGTGACGCGTGCGCTGGTCTCGGCGTCTTTCTTCTGGCGCGCAGTTGCTCGCTCGACGATGTCGTGTGGCTCGACACCAAGGGCCATGCCGATCTGGTAGAGCGCCGGCACGGGGATATCTCGCTTGCCATTCAGGTACCGCAGGAGTGTTCCGCGGACCAGGCCAGAGGCGCTAGCGAGTTCGTCGATGGTGAGCTGAGCAATGGCGCGTTCTGCGCGGAGCTGGGCGGCGACGGCTTCACTGAATGACTGCATGTTGGTATCCACATGGGTGAGACTACACCCATTTTGGGTACTCCTGGTAGCCAAATCTGCCCTTTTTTCAGCTTGACCAGCACCAAATGGGCACGTACAGTGTCCGTATGGTTACCGAATCAATCACAAACGAGGTCGCGGACAAGGTCGCAGCGACCATCACTCGTTCTGGAAAGAGCAAGTTGTCGGTTGCCGAGCAAGCGGGAATCCCGACCACCACTTTCAACCGCAAGATCAACGGACACGGGGACTTCTCTCTCCGGGAACTCGATCTGGTTGCGAAGGCGCTCGGGGTAGATCCGGCCACGTTCCTCCCTCTCGCGTTTCGCCAGGAGAGCAGGTTGACCGCATGAGCGGCGGCGGCGTTCTCAGGGTGAAGCCTGCGGCGGAGTACGTCGGGGTCGCGGCTCGCACGCTCTACAACCTCAAGTCCAAGGGGGAGGGGCCCACGGCGCACAAGAACGGGCGCTTGACGGTCTACTACCCCGCCGATCTCGACGAGTGGCTCAAGGCCCGTCTCGTCAAGGAAGGCGACACCAAGTGACTGCTGTCATTTCCCTCCTATCCGCTGGTGACGCCCAGCGTCTCACTCAGCGGATCAAGCTCACCGCGTCGGTGGTCCGCGACAACCTCTTCAAGCTCCGCAACCTCGTTGACGAGGCGAAGAACTCGAACGCCTGGCAGGTCCTCGGATTCAAGTCCTGGACCGCGTACCTCTCGGACACTCTCGGCGATGAGCCGATGCGCCTCGGCCGCGAAGAACGCCAGGAACTCGTCGGCTACCTTGCAGGCGAAGGCCTCAGCAGCACAGCCATCGCCCCCATCATTGGCGTGACGGACCGCCGTGCCCGTCAGCTGGTCGCGGAGGTCGGAAATGATTTCCGACCTGAGCCCGACCTCGAGCCGCTCCCGCCCGCCAACCCGTTCACGGGCGAAGTGATCGACGCCGACGAGCTCGGCAATGACGGCATGACCGACGTCGAGCGGAACGCTTACGCGGAGTCGTACCACCAGACGGTGGGCAATAAGACGATCAGTGAAGCGGAGAAGGCCGCGTATCAGACCGTCAAGACGATGGGCCTCGATGGCAAGGAGTACACGCGCCCCTCTGCCCCATCTGAACCACGGCGCCGGTCGCTTGTCGACGACGCATTCACCGCCAACACGAGGCTGTGGGAAGCCATCGAACGCATCCGATCCATCCGCAACGACGACCGCTACACACGAAACAAGGCCGACATCCTGGCTGCCCTACAGCCAAGCGCCGACCTTGCCCTTGAGGTCCTGAACGACCTCTTCGAACCCCAGAAGGAGAACTAGTTATGCCCGCTCAGAATACCGCACTCAAGGCCGTTACGCTCGACCACCCGTCGCACAAGAAGATGGAGATCGAGATCGTCAAGGTCACCCCGGAACTCGCTTCCGAGTGGCTGGGCGTGAACCACGGCAACCGGAACCAGCGTTCCATGCGCATTGACCTCTACGAGCGCGACATGCTCAACGGCAACTGGCTCGTCACGGGCGAGACGATCAAGTTCGACTGGAACGGCCGTCTCATCGACGGGCAGCACCGACTCGAAGCTGTCGTCGGGTCCCGGGTGTCCATCACCGTGATCGTGGTCCGCGGCCTCGACCCGAACGTTCAGAAGGTCCTGGACACGAACGCGAAGCGCTCGGCCACGGACGCCCTCGGGTTCCACGGCGTCGAGCACATGCGGTCCATCATTGCCACGACGGCGAAGATCGCGAACGCTCGAGCGACCGGTCACCTCCGGTACTCGCGGGACACCGTCGAACCGCTGATCACAAACAGCGAGGTCCTCGACTGGTACCAGGAGAACCAGGACGTTGAGCACGCTGCCGCTCTCGCCAGCCGTGTCGCCCGCAAGCTCAAGGCGACACCGAGCGTCCTCTCCTACATCATCCTCGAGATGACGCGGAAGGACCCCGTCGCGGCGATCACGTTCATCGACGACCTGGAGAACTTGCGCACCAGCGGCGAGGGCGACCCCCGCTTCACGCTCCTCCGTGCGCTCGAACGTCAGTTCAACGACCGGGTGCGTCGCTCCAACGCGGCGCAGATCAGCCTCTTCTACCGCGCATGGAACGCCGCCCGCGCAGGCAAGCGCATCCGCACGCTCCCCCTCGACGGCAGCAACGCCGGTGCTCGTGGTGTCGAGATTCCGGAACTGATCTGATGACCGCCATCAAGATCGGTGAACGGTACCGGTGCACGTGGCAGGGGATTCAATTCGGGCAAGTGGGCGTTGTGACGCACCGGGATTCGGGGAACCGCTTCCGGTTCGAATGCGAGCGCGACGGCGACGTCCTGTACGTCCACCCCGACTACCTCGAACCCGTCGCTCCGCCTGTCCCGCCGTTCTCGAATGGTGACGTGGTGAAGCTCACCAGCCCAGACGGTGAGGTAACGCACCAGGGGCCGATCTCCGGCGACGTGTGGCTGGGGAGGACTCCTGGCGAGCGAATGAGCGTCACCATTTGGCTGGATGCCGGCTACTCGCTTGAGGTGGTTGAACACGCACCGAAACCACTCCCGACAGTCGATGGTCACTACCTGAGTAAGGGTGGTGTCGTCTACGAGCTTCATGAGGGTGAATGGTTCTGGGCCGGTGACTTCGGCAAGCCGGAGTCACATCAGTTCATGGTCAATGTCAGCCCTCTGACGCGTCTCGTCGCTGAGGTGTCCGCATCATGACCATCCTCCTCGCAGCCCTGTTCGCTGCCGCCGCGGGTTACTTCCTTGGTCGTACCCACAAAGCCCGACAGAAGGTGACGGGATGAGCGGCAAGCAGAAGTTGGAGATTGCGCTCTATGAGACTGGATTTCAGAGGCCGCGCACGTTGTGGCAGCGCCTCACGTACCCGGCTCTGCGGGAGGTGTTCGAGTACGCATTCAAGTACGGGTACGCCAATGGTCACATGGATGCGCAGTCGGAACTATCCGAAGACGAAATCGCTGACTGGTTCGCTCGTCACTCATCTCCCGCAGTTAGCCGCGTCGTCGATCAGGGCGAGCGCGTCATCGCCGAACGCGCCGAAGACGGGGTGATGGGATGAGCGACGAACTTCTCCCCGCTCGGTGCCTTTGTGGATTGTGCGCCGATGCCTGCGCATCGCGCTGGCTCAAGCCATGTTGCGGAGCCTGCATGGACGGCACTCCGTACGAACAGCCAGAAATCGTCTGGCCTCTCCAGGACTGACCACCAGTCCTAGCCCTTGTCGCTTTCGTCGGCGACTTGGGCGCTGATTGTCGATCCGTTTTTCGACGATCCCAGCACCACCCAGCACCTCTCGTTGAGGGGTCGCGCTCGTTCTTTGACAACTCCACAGCGATGCCCCGAAAACAAAGCAGGGGCACCCCACGGTGTAGCGACCGGTGGGGGTGGCGGACGGTAAACCGCCTGCCGGACATACGACTAGCAGCTCGTGGGCCGGTGCAGTACCCCTTCCTGTCTTGGAGGGAGCGTGTCAGTGGGAGAGGTCCCCATCGCTGAACGAGACAGGAGGGGGCGTCGTTCACCATCGGCAGATCGCCTTTCGGGGCGGT